>NZ_JAMFSB010000071.1 GCF_026225065.1 Paraburkholderia sp.
CGCGTCCCGTGTAGTTGAACGGCCGGACAATCAGCAGCGGCAGCCGGTCGAACCACGTGCGCACGAGCGACTCCATCGACGCCTTGCTGGCTGCATAGTGATTGACCGGCGCAACCGGAAAGCTCTCGTCGATCGCCTCGCTGGTCACGTTGCCATAAACGTTCGCACTGCTGGCAACCAGCACCTTGCGCGGCGTGTGGCCGACATCGGCGCATGCCTGCAGCAGGTTCAATGTGCCAAGCACATTGACCCGGTAAAAATCGACCGGGTCGTTATGCCCGACAAAACTGATGGCTGCGAGGTGCACAATGTAATCGGGCCGCACATCGTCAATCACTTGCCGGCATTCCTGTGGCGAGGTGATATCAAGCCGCCGCCGAGATGGTCCTTCGGGCGCATCCAGCCCCGCCACAGTCTCTGTCACGGCGTGCCCACTCGCGAGTAGATTGCTGATCAGCCAGGCCCCGGTAAAGCCGTTGGCGCCGGTAACAAGTGTCCGTGTCAGGCGTTCAGCGTGCGCCGCTGGTTTCGTCGTTTCTCCGTTCACCCTCATTCTCCTGGTCCTTAAAGCGTCGCAATACCGTCGCATCAAACGGGCTATTATGTCAGGCTACCATGATGCATCCATCGCCAGTGTGTACCTGATTCCGCCCCCAGATGACCGTTCCCAGCCTTCCGCATTCCGTACCCCTTGCCTTCGGTGACCTGCAGGGTTGCCGCACCCCTTTCCAGCAACTGCTTGCGAAGGTTGCACCGTCGCCAGACACGCCGCTCTGGTTCGCCGGCGACCTGATCAATCGCGGCAGCGAGTCGCTCGCCACGCTGCACGACATCATCGCACTTGGCGAACGTGCGAAGCCGGTGCTCGGCAATCATGACCTGCATCTGCTGTCGGTGTCGGCCGGCATTCGCAAATCGAAGAAGGGCGATACGATCGACGAGATTCTCGCCGCGCCCGATGCCGAAGATCTGCTGCACTGGGTCCGCCATCTGCCGGTGGCGCACTTCGAGAACAACATGCTGCTGGTTCACGCAGGCGTGTTGCCGCAATGGGATGTGACGCTCACGCTCGAACTCGCCGATGAACTGCAGCGTGCGCTGCGTGCGCCGAACTGGAAGGAGACGCTGGCGGGTCTCTACGGCAACGAGCCGAACCGTTGGAAGCCGGGCCTGAAAGGCATCGACCGTCTGCGGCTGACTTGTACCGCCCTCACGCGTCTGCGCTTTTGCAATCTGGACGGCGAGATGGACTTCAGCACGAGCGGCGGCCTCAATTCCGCGCCGTCGGGCTTTATGCCGTGGTTCGACGTACCTTCGCGGAAGACGTCCGACATCACCGTGGTGTTCGGTCACTGGGCCGCGCTGGGTTTGATGATGCGCGACAACCTGATCGGGCTCGATTCGGGTTGCGTGTGGGGCGAAGAATTGTCCGCGGTGCGGCTCGCGGCCAATCCGGCCGAACGCACGCTGACTCAAGTCGAGTGCACGGGTTGCCGTTCCTCGGCTAGCTCTGCTAGTTCGGGCAACTAGATCAACTAGGCTGATCGTCCGTGCTGATCGACGTTGTCGATCAGCGTCTCTTCGTGCGGCACCGCTACACCGGTCGCATTCTGAATGGCCGATGCTTCGCTTTCCAGAGCGGCCGCAGCACGAGCAGGCGCGCCCGCGCCTTGCAAGCTGCGTAACGCCGTTCCTACCGTCTGTTGTGCCTGCGCTGCCAGCGTGCGCCGATCGGCGCCCGGCGTCAGCGCCTCGCCCACATACACATGCGCCGTCAGCGGACCACCGCGCAGCAGCGCGTCGAGCGACTGGCCGAGCGACATGTCGCCGATATACGCCGGCGCGGTCGATTGCCGTCCGTGCGCATCTTCGTACATCAGGCAAACCGGCTGCACCGGGCTCGCCGCCGACACCGCTGCCTGGAACATATTGGCGTGGAACGACAACAGCGTGAGACCGTCGGAGGTGGTGCCTTCCGGGAACACGCACATCAGTTCGCCCGCGCTCAACCGGTCGGACAATTCGTGCATGATCCGCTTGGCGTCGCTGCGCTTCTCGCGCTGGATAAACACCGTCCCCAGTTGCTGAGCGAGCCAGCCCACTACCGGCCATTGACGAATTTCGGCCTTGGAGACGAACGGCGTCGGCCGCCACGCGTTGATCACGTAGATGTCGATCCACGAGATGTGATTGGCCACCACCAGCGCGCCAGCGTCGAGCCGCGCGCTGTCGTTATGGACGACGAGACGCATGCCGCACAGCCGCAGCATCTTCAACGACCACACGCGGTTGAGCGCTTCCCGCTCGGCCGCGCTCGCGCGCGGAAAACGCGTCGCTACCGTGAACATGCCATGCAGCAGATGTGCGATCAGCCGGGCCTTGCGAAATGCGAGCATGGTGCAGTCCTAAGGTTAGCGCTGTTCGAATGCAACGTGCCCGGAGACGATCGTCGCTCGCACGCGTGCCGGCAGTTCGTAGCCGAGGAAAGGGGTGTTGTGCCCTTGGCTTTTCAGTGCGCGCGGCTCGACGCGCCAGTGCGCATTGCGATCGAAGATGCACAGATCGGCGCAGGCGCCCACTGCAACACGGCCCGCGTCCAGCTTCAGCACGCTAGCCGGCGCTGCGGTGATGCGGTTGAGCGCCTTGGCTAACGGCACACGGGCCTCGTCCGCCCATTTCACCGTCAGCGAAAGGAACAGCTCCAGACCGGTCGCGCCCGGCGTGGCTTCGGCGAAGGGGAGCAGCTTTTCGTCATCGTCGACTGGGGTGTGATCGGAGCAGATTGCGTCGATCGTGCCGTCGGCCAGACCCGCGCGGATCGCTTCGCGATCGCGTTGCGAGCGCAATGGCGGGTCGAGGCGGAATTGCGAGTCGAAGTAGCCGATATCCAGGTCGATCAGGTGAATATGGTTCACCGTCACATCGCAGGTGACCGGCAGGCCTTCGGCCTTGGCCGCGCGCATCAGTTCGATGCCGGCCGCCGAGGACAGATGCGAGAGGTGCACGCGTGCACCGGTCACG
>NZ_JAMFSB010000072.1 GCF_026225065.1 Paraburkholderia sp.
AGGGCGCCAGTTCTTGACGTCCTGATTGCTTCTACCGCTCCCCCGCTCTGCGGCGCCTTCACCCAAGCGCTTCCAGCGACCGCGTCATTCCCCGAAGACAGCCGGCAATCCGCTCACAGTATTGGGCCGCCGCCGTCCGCTTTCCTGTCCGCCTGTCGTGTCCACCCATCCGTCATCGCCTGCCGTTCCGGCAATGATCATCATGCATATTGCAATATCATTGTATGACAGCATATACTTCCGCCGATGGATATGAGCGCGCAGACACGGGCCAACGGAAGCCGGCGTTTTGAGCGCACGAAAAAGAAAGCAGCAAGGAGACGGCAGCATGGGCAGATCGCAAGACATCAGCGCGGCGGCAACAACGACGGCGGGGGCGCCCGCGTCCGTGTTCGACGTAGGCATCAACGAGAAGCTACCGCTTTCGCAACTCGCGGTGCTCGGCTTGCAGAACGTCTTCGGGATGACCGGAATGTTCGTGTTTCCCGGCCTCCTCGGCCGCGCGTTCCATCTGCCTGATGCACAGATCGCGTACCTGTACGGCATGACATTCCTCGTGTGCGGAATCGTCACGATCCTGCAGTCGGTGCTACTGCTCCGACTCCCCATCGCGCAAGGACCCTATGCGGGAAGTTTCGGCGCGCTGCTGACGGTCGGCCATCTGCAGGCAGGAGGTCTCGGCACCGCCTTTGGTTCATTTTTCGCGGCGTCGCTAGTCTGGTGTCTGTTGACCGTGCCGATTCGTGGACGTAGCATCGCCGGCCTGTTTGCTCGCCACCTGCGCGTGCCCATTATTTCCGGAATGATGGTGATGCTGATCATGGTACAGATTGCGAGCGTCGCACTGCCGACGTGGATCGGCAGCAGGACGAGTCCCGGCTTTCCAGGCGTCAACCTGCTGTCGGGAGCGGTTGCTATCGCGGGCATCGTCGTTGCCATGTTGTGGGGCGGTCGCCGCCTGAGGCGCATCTCAATTCTGCTCGGCCTCGCGCTCGGCACGCTGTGCTATATCGCGTTTCAGCCCATCTCTTTCGCAGGGATCGCCGCCGCGCCGCTCGTCGTCGCGCCGCGTATTTTCCCGTTCGGCTTCGGCGTCCGGCCCGACCTTGTGGTTGTGTTTCTGCTCGTACTGATTCCGGCCGGGATGGGTTCGATGGCGCTTTATCAGACGGTCGCCGAATGGGGCGACGAAACGCTATCGCCGGGGCGGATGTCCGAAGGACTGTTCGGCGTCGCGCTCGGTTCGGTCGTCGCGGCGGTGTGTGGTGGCCTCAGCACGATCGCGTATCCGGACAACATCGGCATTCTGCGCGCGACGCGCGTCGGCTCGCGGTTCGTGACGCTCACCGCCGGTATATTCCTGATCGCGCTAGGCAGTTGCGTGAAATTCGACATGCTGCTCGTGGTGGTGCCGATTCCGGTGATCTCGGCCGCGGCGACGCTTCTGTTTGGCATTGTGTTCATGCACGGCGTCCATATTCTCGCGCAAGTCGAGTGGGACGATCGCCGGTTGATCTCGACCGGACTCGCCTTTCTTGTCGGCCTCGGCGGCCTGTTCATCTCGCCTGACGTGATGCACGCAATGCCGCTGCTGCTGCAACTCGTACTTCAGCAGCCGGTGATTTCGGGCGGCCTGACGCTGGTGGTGCTGCACTCGCTGCTTTGTTCGACGCAACCACCGGCGCGCCCGGCAACATCGGCGGCGACCGGGGCGCGGCACTAGACGCCGGGACACTTTTACGCCCGGGACGGTCTCGCAGACTTTTCGCAGAACTTTCCGTCCCAGGTGATGAAACAGAAAGTCCGCGTTCTTCCGTTCTTTACCGCAGGATAGGTATCGGTATAGGTCGCACAAACGGGTGCGAAAGCATTAGCTATTTAATTAGTACTACGTTATTAATCAGGATGAATCTGGCAAATCGACCGGAGGCCCAGGCACGCGTGTGCGTACCGTAGCGGCACCGGCAACACACATTTTAAAAAGAGGAGACATAGATGAAAACGAAGAGGGGATTGCAAGCGCTGGTGGTGGCTGCGGCGCTGTTCGGCGAGGCCGCTTACGCGCAATCAAGTGTCCAGCTTTACGGCCTGGTTGATGCTTTCGTTGGCGAAAAGAAGGCGCTCAATGGCCAGTCGGCGGTCGTAGCCGGCAACGGCGGCATGACCGCACCGTTCTTCGGACTGCGCGGCAACGAGGACATCGGTGGCGGCACCCAGGTCATCTTCGACCTCGAAAGTTATTTCAATGTGCAGACCGGCGCGTCCGGGCGCACCGGTTTTCCGAACGACGGTCTATTTTCGCGCAACGCGTATGTCGGCCTGACTGGCCGCTATGGGACGCTGACCGCGGGCCTGACTCCTCCGCTGCTATGGTTTTCGACGATCAAATTCAATCCGTTCGGCAATTCCTTCGTGTTCGCGCCGATCGTGTTGCACTCCTACATCGGCGTGAATGGGCAGGGCGTCTTCGGCGACGCGGGCGAATGGTGGAACACAGTCTATTACTCGACGCCGAGCGTGAACGGCCTGGTTGGCAAAGCCATGTACGCGTTTGGTAACGACCCGGGACATCTCGGCCAGAACAAGTGGACCACGCAGGTGTCGTACAGCAACGGCGGCTTTGCGACATCAGTCGTCTATCAGCAGATCAAGTTCAGCCTGACTGCGGGCGATCTCGATACCGTGCTGCCGGGCTTGACGACGCAGTCGGTGGTCAACGTCGGCACGTCGTACGACTTGGGCTTCGTGAAATTTTTCGGACAGTACCAGCACATCTGGGATTCGGTGACGACGGGTAACGTGGGGGTCGACACAGGGCAGCTTGGCTTCTCCATTCCCGTGGGCGTGGGCTGGATTCTCGGCTCGGACGCCTACTCGAAGAGTTCGGGTAACAGCTCGGTGTATCGCAACACATGGGCGATTTCGTACGACTACCCCTTGTCACGCCGCACCGACATCTACGCAGCGTTCCTTTCGGACCGCGCGAGCAGGATGTCGTTGGGCAACACATTTGGCGGTGGCATCCGCACCTCTTTCTGATCGCTCACCGGCCGAACGG
>NZ_JAMFSB010000073.1 GCF_026225065.1 Paraburkholderia sp.
AGGAGGTAATTTTGCTTGGCGCACCACTTGAAGAACGCGCGCACCGGGATCAGCCGTGCGTGCTGGGCGCGGAACGTCAAGGGCTCACCGTTTGCCTTGCGCAGGGTGTAGAGACTCCGCTGATAGCGCTCCAGGATCGGTTTTGTGATTTCTCGTGGGGTAGCGAGGCCGCGATCCGTGCACCACGCCACGAACACCCCGAGATACGATTGCCGGTTCTGCACCGTGGGCGCCGCGTAGTTATGGACCTGCAACCATTCCAGATACCGCAGCACGTAGGCGGCGAGCCCTTGGGCATCGTGCGGCGCACGCAGAGCCGCTTGACCGGCCGATGAGGCGCGCGGCACGCCTTACCCCGCGCTCGCCGCGACGGTCACGGAGTCTCGATCAGCGGCTAAAAGGGAAGATAAAACGGGCGCGCGCGAGACAACGTTATGACTATGACCATTCATCGAGACCGACCCGCAGCGTGCGGTTTCCGGCTCGATGCCGTCGATGTCGCTTTGGATCGCTATTTCTCCGGGGTTTTCGGCGGATTCACCGCTCTGCGAGGTGCCCACGAGGACGGTGCGAGCGGCCTGCAAGGCGGGTGCAAGGTGGGGTGTCTGACCCTGCGAGGTCGGCGTCGTAGAGTCAGATTCAGAGTGTGCGGCACGCAACGCCTCCACATCGATCAGCCCCATCATTTGCGGTCCTGAGCGCTCCAACGCCCCATCGAACAGCAGCTCGTACTCGAAGCGCTGGCCGTTTTTGCCAGCGACAGTGCGCACATACTCCATCGCCACCAGGCGCTCTAAGTGCACGCGGATCGCCGCATCGCTCATGCCGCAGCGGTTTCTGAGTTCACGGCGAGTGAAGCGCACATCAGCGCGTAGGATCGCGCTGTGCTGCATCCGTTCCGTGACCAAGCTCTCGATCAGCCCCAGCACTCGGCGGGTCTGTGGCGGCAGTTCGTCGAGGCTGCGGCCTAGGACTTCATGGGCCAGTCGATTCGCCAGCGCGATATCGGCGAGCGTCACTTCGATATACTCGATCACGGCGCCGCCCTGGCGCAGCGTTTTGATGTCGCGCTGGTGTTGACGCAGCAACGTAATCGCCTCGATCAGCGTGAGGTACTTGGCGTGATCGCGGCGCATGCGGGTCCGGTCATCGAGGAACGTCAGCTCCTCAGCGTAGGGGTTCACCACCGCCAGAGGCCGCAGCAGCCTCTGCGCATTTTGGTGCAGCTTTCGGATCGCTTCGGCGTCGCTCGTCGCCACGAGCCCGGCGAGCGTGCGCCCCGATCGCTGCCGAGCAAGGATTCTCCGGGTTTGCTCGCGGCTTTCATTGATCGTGAGCACCAGACACCGATTCACCAGTTCCTCGTCCACGTCGATCGCCGTGGTGGTCAGGAACAACATGACCGGGCCTTCGACCCGGTACTGCTGCGTCACCAGCATGCCGGTGGCCGGGTCTTTTCCCGTGCTCGCGATGGTGAGTTCTCCTTGGGACTGTACGACCTGCAGTGCGTAGGCGGCCTGCCGCACGCCGGCCTCCTCGGCGATGGCCGAGATGCGATGCTGCATGTCCGTCTCGCCGAG
>NZ_JAMFSB010000074.1 GCF_026225065.1 Paraburkholderia sp.
CCGAGCAGTTCTCTAACCGCCGGGGCATCGCGCTGATCGGCGGGGATGTACTGCTCCAGTTCACGAATGACGTGCCGCAGACGGTGAATCTGCTTTTGCCGCTCGAGGTGGCTTTCGGCCCGGCTGGAATACTGGATGTCGCGTTGCCGGCTCATCGCCTGCCAGACCGACTTCGGCTCCCGGCCGTGTGCAGGCCACAACTGCACGGCGAAAATCACCGAGTTGCGGCGCGGATGGTCGTCGAGCACCGCCTCGAGCGGCGTGTTGGAGTAGATGCCGCCATCCCACCAGCTCTCCCCTTCCAGCCGCACAGACGGAAAACCCGGCGGAAACGCTGCGGATGCCATCACATGATCGACATCGAGCGGTGCATCGCGATTCGTGAAATAGCGCATGCGCCCGCTGCCCACGCTCACGGCGCCGACTGTCAGGCGCGTTTCCTTGCCGTTCAGGTAGGAGAAATCGATCAGCGAGAGGAGCGTCTCACGCAACGGCACGGTCGAATAGAGCGCCGCCGACTCCATGATGCCCGCGGGGTGGATGCCGAACATCGCTCCCGGACTAGGGGCGAAGAACGCCGGAATCCCGCGCGTCATGATCGACAGGTTGCGCAGCCACTCGTCGAGCACGGGCAACAAGCCGGAAGTCGCGCTGCCGCGATAGGCCACCTGCTCCCAGAACTGCTTCAGCCTGTCGATGCGCTGCTCGCGTGGATTGCCCGCAATGATTGCGCCGTTGATCGCGCCGATCGAAGTACCGATCACCCAGTCGGGTTCGACGTGGGCTTCATGCAGTGCTTCGTACACACCGGCCTGATAGGCGCCCAGCGCGCCGCCGCCCTGCAGCACAAGGACGATCTGGCCGGCGATATCCTCGCCGTGCGACGGTTCCGGCGAGTCTCCGGGAGCGTGACTCGGTGCTTGCATGGCCATGGTGCTTCTCCGTTTGTGAAGTGTAACGACCCGCCTCGGGCGGTCGGACATTCGAACGGGTTCGCAGGACGCGAGCCTTCAACTGCTGGCGGCGGCGTGGAACGTAGAAGATACGTAGAAGATAGATACCGCGCACACCGGTTGAGGACCATCATGGCACGCGTACATGTCAGCAAGCAATGAAACGAAGTCGGCCCTGATCAGCCCGACGAATACTCCCGCTTGAGCCGGCGGTCGCGCTGCAGAAGTGACATGATCGAGGCGCCTGGCGCCCGCGGCATTGCATTGCTATGCTGCTAGCAGATCATTCTCCCAGGAGTCCGCTTGACCGGTCCGCAGCTCTCCCGGACACCCGCGCGGACCGCCCACGCCGTCGCCGCTCAGGCGAGCCCGTGCGACGAACTCGTCATCGGCGCGCAGCCGCTTGCGCCCGGGCGGCCCTGCCGTTACAAGCGACTCGCTCTGGCGGCTACCATCCTCGGATCGAGCATGGCGTTTATCGACGGCTCGGTGGTCAACGTCGCCCTGCCCTCCATCCAGGCGGAGCTCGGGGCGAGCGTGGCGGCCATCCAATGGGTCGTCAATGCGTATCTGCTGTTTCTCGGTTCGCTCGTGCTGGTGGGCGGCTCGCTCGGTGACAAGCTCGGGAGGCGCACCGTATTCATCACCGGCATCGCCATTTTTACGCTGGCCTCGGCCGGCTGCGGTTTCGCGCCGAACGCGGCCACATTGATCGCTGCGCGCGCGGTGCAAGGCATCGGCGCAGCGTTGCTGGTGCCGAGCAGTCTGGCGATTATCGGCGCGGTCTTCGACGTGGACGAGCGCGGCAAGGCTATCGGCACCTGGGCGGGAGTGGGCGCCATCACCTCGGCGGTGGGGCCGGTGGCGGGCGGCTGGCTGGTCGATACGTTTTCGTGGCGGGCGATCTTCTTTCTGAATCTGCCGATTGCCTGCGCGACCGTCGCGCTCGCACTCGTGGCGGTGCCCAACAGTCATAAGACCGACGCGCCGCGGCAGCTCGACTGGCTGGGTGCCGCGGCCGCTGCAGTGGGGCTCGCCGCGCTGACCTACGGTCTGACGATAGCCTCTTCCCGCGGGCTCGCGGATCGCCGGGTGCTTGCCTTGATCGGCGCGGGCGTGCTGGTGCTGATTGCCTTCGTCATGATCGAAGCGCGAAGCCGCAACCCGATGATGCCGCTCGACGTGTTCCGTTCGCGCGATTTCGTCGGCGCCAACCTTGTGACGCTGCTGTTGTACTTCGGCTTGGGCGGCGTGCTGTTTTTTCTGCCGTTCACGTTGATTCGCGCTTACGGCTACAGCGCCACTGCCGCTGGGGGCGCGTTGCTGCCGTTGCCGGTGACGATCGGACTGCTGTCACGCTTCACCGGCGATCTGACCCGCCGGCACGGTGCGCGGGCGCTGCTGACAGCAGGACCTTGCGTCGCCGCGGCCGGTTTCGCCATGCTGGCGTTGCCGTGGGTGCGCGGCGACTACTGGAGCGGATTCTTCCCTGCGATGATCGTGCTCGGTCTAGGCCTGACCATCACCGTTGCACCGCTGACGACAACGGTCATGGCGGCGGTATCGGCTGAACGGACCGGGGTCGCCTCCGGCATCAACAACGCGGTCGCCCGGGTGGCGAGTCTGCTGGCGATCGCCGTACTCGGGATTGTGTTTGTGTGGTCGCATAACACGGTACTGGCCGCTCGCCTGATTCCGTTGCATGTGCCGCAGGAGGCGCAGCGCGCGGGGCAGTTGCTGGAACCGGGTGCGAATTTGGCAAACTCGCCGGCGCTGGCCCACGCGCAAGCGGATGCGCTCGGCGCAGCGCTGCGCGCGGTCGCGCTGGCTTCGGCTGCCTGCGCGCTGGCCGGCGCTGCTCTCGCAGCCGCCACTGTGCAGCGCCGCAAATGACGTTTCTGCCGAGCCCCAGGCTTCCTCGCGGCCAGGCTGACACATCGCACGGCCGCAGGCGTGCATAATCGTTGCACAGTCTCGGCTTACGATTCACCGACGCACTCGACGCAAGACCAGTTTGTCGTTGATCGGTCCCCATCGTGCGGAACTTGCGTAGCCAAGCCGCTGTCGTTTTATATTTCAGTCACTCCGGCCGAATTGGCCCGTACCTGGACGGCGCCGATCATCGCGGCCGTCCCGCTCATCCCCTATGCGCAAACTACTCATCGTCTGGTTACTGATCCTGTTCGCTGCGCCCGCCTTCGCTGCCGCGCCTGCGCCGGCGTCCGCGGCCACCACCCCTCCCGTCACGCTGACGCCCGCGCAGGCCCGGCAAGCGCTGGTGGTGCTCAACGACCCCAAACAGCGGGCCCAGATCGTCGACACGCTGCACGCGATCGCCGCAGCCGGCGCGCTTAGCGCACCGCCCGCGTCCGCGCCTGCGGCTGCCTCTGCGCCGACTCCAGCCTCGGCGGCAAGCGGCGCGGCGGCCACGGTGCGCGCCGCGTTCGAATCGAACGGTCTCGCCTCCCAGCTGGCCCGCGAGGGCGCCCATGGCGCCGTGCAGGTGGCCGGCTCGCTGCGCCGCTCGCTGGCGGCCCTGCTGGACGTGACGTCCGTGCGCGTGTGGTGGGTCGCGTTGATGAACGACCCGAAGCAGCGCGGCGAACTGGGCACCATTGTCCTCACGCTGCTCGGCGCGCTGATCCCCGCGCTGGCCTTCGAATGGCTGACGCGCCGCCTGCTGCGCAAGGCGCTCACCGCGCTTGCGAACCGTCGCAATATGGACCCGCGCGAGATGTTTCTCGACGAACCGCCGGAGGAAGCGGCAGATGCCAATGGCACTGCTGCCGCCACCGACGCAGCCAGTACGGCTGGCCCATCTGCGCAGGTCGCCGCGAGCGACGGGGACGCCTTTGCCGAGTCCGACGCCGAACTGGCCGCCGCCGGCGCCTCCCCTGCCCCGGTCCCTCCTGCGGCCACGCCGGACACGAACGCCGCATCCGGCCAGCGGCACGCCGCGGTTCACTACTCGCTGATGCGCCGTCTGCCGCGCGCCGCGTTGCGCATGGCGGTTCGATGCATTCCGCTCGCCGTCTTCATCGGCGTAGCGAGCCTGCTGATGTCGATCCTCTCCGAGGACGGCACGCCGCAAGACCACGCCCTCGATTCGATCATCGATATCTATGTGCTGAGCCGCGTGATTGCGATCGTCAGCGGCTTCTTTCTGCAACCGGACGCGCCACGTCTGCGGCTCCTGCAGATGGGCAGCAGATGGGCTGCGTTTACGCAGCGCTGGGTGGTGATCATCGTCAGCGTGGTCGGCGCGGGCTCGGCGCTCGCCGAAACTGCGGTAGCGCTCGGGCTGAACGACGCCGCGCATACCGCACTGATGAAAGTGGTCGCGCTGATCGGCCACGTCATGATCTCTCTGCTGATCCTGCAATGCCGCCGGCCGGTCGCCGCACGCATCCGGTTACGCTGCGCCGCCAGTCCGTCGCTGGCGGTATTCGGCAACGCGCTAGCGGATTCGTGGGCTACGATCAGCGTGTTCGTCGTGATGGCGCTGTGGTTCGTGTGGGCACTCGATGTTCGCAACGGCTATCACACGCTGGTGCACCTGGGCGGCATTTCGATTGCGGTGCTGGTGGGCGCGCGGGTCGTGTCCATCGTGATCTTCGGCGCACTCGCACGGATGTTCGATTCTCAGAACGGCCAGACCAACGACTCCCTCGTTCATCAACACGCTTACCGCTATTACCCGCTGCTACGGCACGTCGTTTCGTCGGTGGTTGGCGTGATCACCGTGCTGGTACTCTTCCAGGTGTGGGGCGCCAACGTGCAGGCGCTGTTCGAGAGCGGCACGATCGGCCACCGGCTCGCTTCCGCGCTGGTGACGATTGCCGTCGCGGCAGGCGTCGCGCTGTTCGTGTGGGAAGCAGCTAACGTCACCGTCGAGCGGCGTCTGCACCAGTGGACCACCGCAGGCGACCTCGTGCGCGCCGCCCGCCTGCGCACCTTGCTGCCGATGCTGCGCAGCCTGCTGTTCGTCGTGATCGCCCTCGTCGTGATGCTCACCATGCTGAGCGAACTCGGGGTGAACATCGGGCCGCTGCTGGCCGGCGCCAGCATCTTTGGCGTCGCGCTCGGCTTCGGTTCGCAGAAGCTGGTGCAGGATTTCATCACGGGCATCTTTCTGCTGATGGAAAACGCCATGCAGGTTGGCGACTGGGTCACGCTTGCCGGCGTATCGGGCACCGTCGAATATCTGTCGATCCGCACGGTGCGTCTACGCGGCGGCGACGGCTCGCTGTACACCGTGCCGTTCAGCTCGGTGTCGACCGTCAACAACACCAACCGCGGCCTCGGCAATGCTGCCGTGAAGGTCAGCATCATCTATGGCCAGGACGTCAGTCTCGCGATCGCAACGCTCAAGGAGATTGGCGCGTCGCTGCGCGAGGATCCGCAGTTCAAGGACGGCATTCTGTCCGACTTCGCGTACTGGGGGATCGACTCCGTGGATGGCTCGGCGATAACGATGTCTGGCCAGATCCAGTGCCGCGATAGCGGACGCTGGGGAGTACAGCGCGAATTCAACCGGCGCGTGGCGCAGCTATTTCAGGAACGCGGCATCCAGATTGCGAATCCGCAGCGCACGGTGTTTGTGCGGGGCGATGGGCCGACGCATCCTGAAGAGGCGGATGAGGCTGCAGCGGGTTCGGCAGAGGTGAATTCGCCGGAGGCACAGCCACCGGCACAGGGCTCGACACAGGCACCGGCGCAGCCCCCCACGCAGGCATCAGCCAAGTCACAGCCCGATCCGGTGAAACGCTCGGGCTCCTGAGCCTGCGCCTCCTCAAGGCACCTGCCACCAGCGCGGCAGCAGGCGACGCACCTCAGGGCGCCGGTAGCGGTCGTCGATCAGATGCACGACACCTGTGTCCTGCTCGGTGCGGATCACCCGCCCGGCGGCTTGCACTACTTTCTGCAGCCCTGGATACAGGTACATGTAGTCGTAGCCGTTGCCGAACTTCGCTTCCATGGTGCGGCGCATCTGCTCGTTGACGTCATTGATCTGCGGCAAGCCGAGCGTCGCGACAAAGGCGCCGATGAGCTGCTCGCCCACCAGGTCGACGCCCTCCGAGAACGCCCCGCCCAACACGGCGAAACCCACGCCTTGGCCCATGGCCCGGAAGCGCGCGAGAAAGGCTTCACGCGCGGCCTCGTCCATGCCTTGCTCCTGCATCCAGACAGGAACCTCGGGATAGCGCTCGCGCATCAACGCCACGACCCGCTGCAGATAATCGAAGCTGCTTAGGAAGCCCAGGTAGTTGCCGGGCTGCACCGCGTACTGCTGCGCGATCAGCTCGACAATCGGCGAGAGAGAGCGTTCGCGATCGCGCCAGCGTGTCGATACATGGCTCGCGACATGCACCTTCAGTTGCTCCGCTCGAAACGGTCCTTCGACGTCGAGCCAACGGGTTTCTTCCGGAAGGCCGAGCGTGTCCCGATAGAAATCATGCGGACTCAGCGTGCCCGAAAACATCACGGTGGTGCGCGCCGCCGCGTAGCGCGGGGCAAGGAATGGCGCTGGGATCACGTTGCGCACACAAAGCGTCGAGGTACGCGCAGCGTAAGCCCCGGAAGCGAGCGTCGTGTCGAACACCGAATGCTCACCGAACTGCTCAGCTAGCGACACGAAATGCATCGCATCGAAATAGAAACGCAACTGCGTTTCGTCGATCGACAACGGCGCCTCCGCCAGTTGCTCGGTCACGGCACCGATCAGGTTTTGCGCGGCGCTCAACAGGCGCGGCGGCACTTCGGAATGCACCTGATAGCCCTCGGTCTGCACGCGATTCAACGCATTCCACTCGCGATTGAGCCGTTCGAGCGGCTTGCGCAACGCGACGGGAGCGCTCTTGCGCGCGGCACGGAATGCGCTCTGCTCGAGCGAAGCCGTGTACATCCGGCGCGCCCGGTCGAGCAGGTTGTGCGCTTCGTCGACCAGCACGGCCACTCGCCACTGGTTCATTTGCGTGAGCGCGTATAGCAACGCGCTGCTGTCGTAGTAGTAGTTGTAGTCGCCCACTACGATGTCGCTCCAGCGCACCAGTTCCTGCGCGAGATAGTACGGACAGACGTCGTGCGCGAGTGCTGCTGAGCGGACAGTCGCGCGGTCGAGACGGCGGTGAGCAAGCGCCGAGGTGCGCGCCTCGTCGAGGCGGTCGTAGAAACCTCGCGCGAGCGGGCACGAGTCGCCATGGCAGGCCTTGTCCGGATGCTCGCAGGCTTTGTCGCGCGCCACCAGCTCGAGTGTGCGCAACGGCAAGGCGTTCACGTTGCCGTTGGCCTCTGCACTGGCATGCAGCACGTCTACAGCATCCAGCGCGAGTGCGCGCCCCGGCGTCTTGGCGGTCAGAAAAAAGATCCGTTCCACCTGATCAGCTGCACAGGCCTTCAGCAGCGGAAAAATGGTCGCGAGCGTCTTGCCGATGCCAGTAGGCGCCTGCGCCATCAAATTCTGTCCGTCACGTGCAGCGCGGTAAACCGACACCGCCAGTTCGCGCTGACCGCTGCGAAACTCAGCGTGCGGAAACGCCAATGTGCCTAGCGCCGCATTGCGTGCGCTGCGGTGCGCCTCTTCTTGACTGGCCCAGCCGATAAACCGTTCGCACTGCTCGACAAAAAATGCTTCCAGAGAGGCCGCAGCGTGCAACTGGGTCAGCACGGTCTCCTTCTGGCTCGCAATATCGAAGTAGACCAGCGCGACCTGCACCTCCGTCAGGCCGCGCGACTGACACAGTAGATGCCCATAAACGAGCGCCTGAGCCCAATGCAATACGCGGTGATTGTCCGGCATCGCCGCGAGGTCGCCACGATAGGTCTTGACCTCTTCGAGCCGGTTAAGCACAGGGTCATAGCCGTCCGCCCGACCGCGCACGCTGAGGCTGCGATGCACACCAGTCAGCGTGATCTCCGCCTCATAGTCGTCAGCCCGTCGCCCCGCTACGGTGGCATGTCCCGCGATCCCTTCCGCAGCGGTAGGCGCGGGCGTAAAGCGCAGATCGAGATCGCCACGTCTCGCCGTGAACTCGCACAACGCCCGCACGGCCACAACGTAGGTCATGCGTCCGCCTCGGCATCAGCGGCAAGTTCGTCGTCGGCCCAGCGTACATCGAGCACGCGTACGGGCATGCCGTGCTGCGCGCAGTATTCGAGCCAGCGGATCTGGTTATCCTGCAGGCGATCGCCAGGACCCTTCACCTCGATCAGTTCATAGCACCGCTCGGCGGGCCAGAAGCGCACGAGATCCGGCAAGCCGGAACGGTTGCTGCGGACATCGCGCAGCAACCGTTCGAACCAGAGTTTCAGATGCGCGGCCGGCAGACAATCGAGTGCCTGAATGACAAGCTCGGGCGTCAAAGTACCCCAGAACACGAACGGAGACTGCAATCCTGCTTTGCTCTCGAGATGCCGAAGCATCGTCTCTCGATACGTTCCGCTGTCGAGTTGCGCGAGGCAAGCCTCGAACTGCGCGGCGCGGCGCGCGTGGAAATCCGGTGCGTGCAGATCCGCTGGGCCGCGCTGGAAGGGATGAAAAAACGCACCCGGGATCGCCGCGAACACAGGTTCCCAGCACAGCAAACCGAACAGCGAATTGATCAGCGCATTTTCGACATAGTGAACCGGCGCGTGCGGACAACTCAGATGATCGCGCGCGACGTACTCCACCGCGAGAGGCGCAGCGGGCCGAGGCAAAACCAGCGTACTGCGCTCGATGGGCCGCGCAGTTATGCCCCTCGCTACCTGTAGACCCAGACGGCGTTTCAGTCGCGGCACCATGCGCGCGAGGCGCTGCCGTTCCTCTTCGCTTTCCGGCCCTTCCGCCGCCTGCTGGGCGAGCGCGAACGCGGCCTCAAAACGGCCGCAGCGTTCGAGCACCCGTATCCTCCTATGACGTGCCCCCGGCCACGTGCAACGTACATAAACCGTCAGCGCCGCTTCCCACTGCTGCCGGCGTTCGCAATGCTGTCCGATGCGAAAGAGCAGCTTCGCGCGACGCGTTTCGAGCCACGGGTTGCGGATCTCGATAGCGGCGATTTCGTCGAGCAGCGGGTCAATGGACTCCTCTGCCGCCAGAGTCTCGAGCGTTTCACGACAGGCGTGCAAGGCGAGATAACCATCCACATCCGCGCGCTGTTGAAACGCCCGTGACGACCGCGAAAACGCCACTTTTTCGTACTGGAATACGCCGAGATCGGCGAGCACGAACTCCGACCAGTCCTGCTGCAGATTGCCGAAGAACATCAGCCTCAGACGCTCGCACAGCGGCGCGACGGTGACGTGAAACACGCGGTCGGAGGTCTGCGGATTCCAGACGTCGTAGGGCCTGGCGTCCTGACAGGTCGCCCGCAAGGCGTCGAGCAGATCCGACTTGCGGGTCCCTTTGCGTGCGGGGACGTCGGTAAAAATCTGCTGCAGTTCCGGGCGGGTCGCCAGCGCGAACAGTTCATCGAGGCTTAGGTGGGGTGTGGCGTCGATCCAGCCGAGCGCGATCAACGGCGTGGCGGCCAGCAGCGGGCAGCCAATTTCGTCGTAGGTCAGGCGGCTGGCTTTGAAAAGCGTGCCTTTACGCATCAGCATGCGCACGAGTAGCGCCCGCGATGCCTGCGGCAAGTTGCTGAATTCCGTGAGAAAGCGGCGCTCGTCAGAGCCGAGCACGTCGTCGTAGCGCTCGGCGAGCCATGACAGCGCACGTTCGAAATTCAGCAGGTAGTAAAGCGCCCACGGCGGCGGCGAGCTCTTCCCTGTCTGACCGGCAGGGGAGTCGGAAGGAACATCGATAGTAGCGACGGAGGGCGAGTCAGGAAGCATCGGTCACCACGGGGCGATCATCGGACTGTATGTTTATACAGTATATGATAGCAAACCGCGTATGGCTGGGAAATGTGCGGCGAAACGAAATTGGCTGGATTCGCGTACGGTTGCTAGACCCGCGAGCACGGAGTTGTCTGGATTTCCCGGAAAGCGCGCCATTCAACCGACTGTCTGGGCGCGGTCGGTTCCCAATCGACATTCTGTTGAAGAAGGATTGTTCAGAGACGGTGAGAGGCGCGTAACGTCCCTGAGCGGAGATATATGGAGCTACTCAGAACACCCGATGCCCGTTCGGCAACGGATCACCGCACCCGCTCAAGAATTACTTCCCAAGCGGCTTTGGGCTTTTGGTATTTGTCGGTCGTGACGTGCTCTAACGCAATCATGTTCCAACCATCCGCGAAGAGTCGACGCACCGCGATTTCGTCAAAGAAGCGCTTCGGCTGTCCGTTCACCAGAAAATAGTTCGGTTCGATTTCTTCGCATCCATCCGCGCCAAAATTTGTATCCTCGGTGGAGTTCAGTCGGCATACCAACACTCCACCCAGTCGTAGAGCCAATCGCACGCGATTCACGATCGACACGGTTTCTTCCCAGGCAAAGTAGTGAAGCGACAGACTCGCCAACGCAACGCCGAGGTCCGTGGCATCTTCGGGAAGTGGATCACGAACGTCTCGTCGCTCGATGCGCGCGGAGGGTACTCTGATCTTCGTCGACGTTACCGAAGTGCGTGACGTGTCAAAGCCGATCACGCGCAGGCCAGCTTTCGCCAAGCTTGCGGTGTCGTCGCCGTAGCCACAGCCAATCTCAAGCACGGGCCGTTCGCCTGAGCGCGCCTTGATTAATGCCAGCCACCGGTCTAGCCAAGGATCGGGGAACATGGGGAGCATATTCCAGAGGTAGTTTTTGGAACGATTTCCGTTGCCTGCATAAGGCCCGCATCAGTTTTCTGCGAACCGGCCATTCACCCGTTGTTGCATCCGATATGCCATATATCCTGACGAGAATGAATCGACGCGGCAGATGACAATTTCTATATTGATCGGAGACCTGCCAGTTCAAGGAGGGAAGAAAGGGCTCTTTGCGATACGCGAGGACACATGCTGATTGTCGACCTTCTCTCCGAAGTCTCGCGTCCTCCCTAATGCTAATCCCTGACCGTCTTCCGGACCGCCGCACCCAGGACAGAAAGCCGGTCTTCCCGCTCCAGGTACGCCCGTTCGGCTTCGTCTAGCGTTGTCTGAACGAAACCCACTGTATCACCAGGCAACGCCTGCGCGAGCGCGGGCAAGTCGGCGCTGATCACATAGCCGATCTTCGGATAGCCGCCCGCGCCTTGTCGGTCAGCCATCAGCACGATCGGGTGGCCGTCCGGCGGCACCTGAATCGTGCCGAAGTTGACACCCTCGGACACCATATCCAGTGGATGCCGCAGGTCAAGAACAGAACCATCGAGCCTGTAGCCCATCCGGTCCGATCTGGCATCGATACGAAACGTGTCGCGGACGAAGCGCTGCTGCGCGTTGGCGCTGAACTTATCCCACTGCGGTCCGCATATAAAGCGCAGTGCTCCGACGAGCGCAGCAGGAGACTGGCTGCGAATTACAGGACCATTCACGAACGGCATGCCGGAGGCAACGAGCGCGGCCTGAAGCTCGGGGTAGCCGACGTCGGCCGGATGCAGCGGCACCTGATCCCCTTTGCGCAACGCGCGCCCCTCGAAGCCGCCGAATGCTCCGCGCACAAACGTGCTGCGGCTACCCAGCACCGGCTCCGTTGCAAAACCACCCCGGACCGCCAGATAAGCACGCGCCCCACCCGTGCGCCTGCCGAACACAAGCGCCGAGTTGCGCCGCACGAGAACTGCCCGGTTGCGCGGCGCCTGCACACCGTCGATCGCAATCTCCATGTCGGCGCCGGTGACGGCGATCAGCGTGTCGCAATCGAAGCGCAGACTGGGTCCCTGCAGCGTGCATTCGAGCGTCGCAGCCGTTTCGCAGTTGCCGACGAGCAGGTTCGCCACACGATGCGACCATTCGTCCATCGCACCGTTGACCGGCACGCCGAGCCGCTGCGACCCGTAGCGACCACCGTCCTGCAGCAGGGAAAAAAGCCCGGGTTTGTCGACGTGCATCATGACTGGCGCTCGTCCATTGCGATGAACGTCTCGGGTGACACCGGCACGAAATTCAGGCGGTCTCCCAGTCGCAGGCGGGTGGGCGGCGTCCACGCGAGATCGAACATGCTCCATGGTGTGCGTCCGATCACATTCCACCCACCGGGCGATGTAACCTGATAGATCGAAGACAGACCATTGGCAATCGCCACCGATCCTGCCTCGACGCGCGCATGGGGCGTGCTTCGGCGCGGCACGGCGAGCCGCGCGTCGAGCGGGCCCGCGAAGGGATTGCCGGGGGAGAAGAAGAAAGTCTGCACGACCAGTTCCGATGCGCCGTGCAAACGGATGACTTCATCGGTCGTGAGGTCACAGTGGCGCGCGACGTCATCGAGATCGGGGCCGTACTCACCCCCGTAGCAGACCGGGACCTCGACCAGCCGGGTACTCTGTTCGACGGGCGGAATGCCGCCTTCAAGCAGCGTAGCAAGCGAGTCTGCGAGTTGCCGGTAAGGAGACCCCTTGTCGCGTGGCAAGCGCTCCGGCAGATAATGCAGCGAGACCGTCGTGAAAGCGGGCACGATATCCACCACTCCCTGCGGCGTATGCGCCAGCAGCCAGGCTGTGAGCGAATGCACGTCGCGGGTTGTCGCCGGGTCGATGCGCTCGCCGAGGCGAACCATCAGGCAGCGATCGCCGAGCGCTTCAATGCGTGGAAATCCGCCGTTGCGCGGGAGCGTTTCTTCGCGGCCGTTCATGTTTCGATGTTCAGTTCGCTGATCGGCCGCAGGCGCACGCCAGCTCCTTCGAGCGCGGCGCGCACGGCTGTGGCGATCGCTACGCCATGCGGGTTGTCGCCGTGCACGCAGATCGTGTGTACCGGCATGGCTACCTTGCGCCCACCCACGGTTCGGATCGCCTGTTCGTCGACCATCCGCAGCGCCTGCGCGGCAGCCGCCGCCGGGTCATGGATGACTGCGCCGGGCTCGCTGCGGGGCAGCAGCAGCCCGTTGTCCGCATAAAGACGATCGGCAAACACTTCGCATGCCACACGGACGCCGCCGCGGCGGGCAGCCCGCTCGGTTTCATTATGAGGTGTACTAACCAGGACAAGGTCGCGGTCCAGCGCGCGCATTGCCCGTACCAATGCGTCCGACAGGCCGCGATCCTCGAAAGCCAACGTCGCCAGCGCGCCATGCAGCTTCACATGGGTGACCCGGTGGCCTACGGCACGGGCCATGCCCTGCAGGGCCGCAATCTGGTAGATCAGCATCTTCTCGATGTCGGCGGGACTGTCGCCGATGATCTTGCGGCGCCCGAAGCCCCAGAGGTCGTTGAAGCCCGGATGCGCACCAAGATCGACGCTTCCTTCCAGGGCACGCGTCGCAGTTCGGTGCATCACGACGGGGTCGCCGCCGTGGAATCCACAGGCGACATTGGCCGACGTGATCAACCCCAGCATCGCCTCGTCATCCCCGATTCTATAGGGACCAAAGCTCTCGCCCAGGTCTGAGTTCAGATCCACTTCACGCATTTTTTCCTCTGGAAGAATGGGCTTCGAAAGTTTGGTATACCGTTGGCATGCAATGTGCGTGCCATTGAAGGCGAACCGCTTCCAACTGGAGAAACCGATGTCGAGCATGTTGCAGAGGATGAGTTGCGCCGTGGCCGCCGCCGCGGCTCTCCTGAGCGGGGCCGCGCAGGCGTCCGAGCTGGATTTTGCGAGCTGGGGCGGCGCTTACCAGAACGCGATTCGCGAAGCCTGGCTCAAGCCCTTTTCCAGCGAGACCGGCATCAAGGTGCAGGAGGACACCGATCCGCAAGTGGCCAAGATCCGCGCGATGATTGACACCCACTCCGTGGCGTGGGACGTCGTCACCGAGAACAGCGCCCGGCTGACACGCGGCATCAAGCTCGGCGTGTTCGAGAAGATCACGCCGGCCATGGTCGATCAGACGCATGTCATTCCCGCCGCGCGCAACGATTACGGCGTGCCGTCGGAGATTTTCTCGACCAACATCGGTTTTTCGACCAGGACATTCCCGGCTGGCAAACCGCAGCCCAGTACCTTTGCCGACTTCTGGGACGTCACCCGGTTTCCCGGCAAGCGCACGCTGCAGGACGACCCCGCCACCGTGATCGAGGCTGCACTGATCGCCGACGGCGTTGCTCCCGCCGATGTCTACAAGGTGCTGTCCACCCCTGCGGGCATGGATCGCGCGATGAAGCAGATTCAGAAGATCAAACCGTATGTTGCGATGTGGTGGAAGAACGGCGCTGAACCTGTGAATGCCCTCGCCAGCGGTGAGGCGGTGATGGCGCTCGGCTGGAACGGGCGCTTCCAGGCCGGCATGGACGCGGGCCTGCCCATCCAGATGGGCTGGGGCAACGCGGTGGCTCAGGTCGGCTACTTCGCTATCGTCAAGGGCGCACCGCACCGCGCCGAGGCCATCAAGCTGCTCAACTACATGAGCCAGCCGAAGAACCAGGCCGAATTCAGCAAATACATCGCTTATGGGCCGACTACCGAAGCTGCCTTCCCGCTGATCGACGACGCGCGCAAGCAGCGTCTGCCGTCCACGCCCGAGCGCCTGAAGAACGCACTGTTCATCGACTCAGACTTCTGGGACAAGAACGGCCCGGCCATCACCGAGCGTTACAACCAGATCCGCGCCCAATAGGCGGCACGCGGTCCCCGCAACCTATCCCCGCCTCTTTGCCATTCCCGGGCCAGAGCGCCGAAGGATCAGACTGGAACAACGATGGCAAGCACCGCCCCCCTTCCACCGCACGCCGCACGCAAGAACGCCACGGCATGGGTACGGCGCCGCAGAAACCATGCGGCCATGCTCGCTGTCGTGCCCCTGTTGCTGTTCCTGCTGCTGTTCTTTGTCGGGCCGATTGCCGGCTTTCTCAAAGAAAGCTTTTACCGCGACGGCACGCTCACGCTCGCTCACTACCGTCACATACTCGATACACCGGTCTATCGCATCGTGCTGGGCAATACGTTCACCATTGCCGCCGCCGTCACGGTGTCCTGCGTGGTGATGAGCTACCCGCTCGCTTATCTGATGGCCACGGTGTCGCCGACCGTGGCGCGTCTGCTGTTCTTTGCGGTGCTGCTGCCTTTCTGGTCCAGTGCACTGGTACGCACCGCGGCATGGATCGCGCTGCTGGGTAAGAACGGACCTCTCAATACGTTGCTGACAAGCGTCGGCATCGTCGACGCGCCCATCGCGTTCCTCTACAACTTCACGGGCGTGATGATCGGCATGACGCACGTCCTCATGCCGTTCGTGGTGCTGCCGCTGTATGCCTCGTTCCGCTCCATGGACACCGCGCTGGTACAGGCCGCGCAAAGCCTCGGCGCGCGTTCCGCCAGCGTCTTGCGCCATGTGGTGTTGCCGCTTACCAGCCCGGGCGCGGTCGCAGGCGCGATCATCGTCTTTATGAACGCGGTGGGTTACTACATCACGCCGTCGCTCATGGGAGGGCCGGGCCAACGCATGGTGGCCGAGCTGATCTCGTACAACATCACGGAGGAACTCAACTGGGGACTGGCAGCGGCGCTCGCCGGCGTGCTGCTCGTCACCGTGCTGCTGTCGATGTGGCTCTTCAACCGCCTGTTCGGACTCGACCGGCTCATCAGCGGCACGGCCGCCAAAGGCACGAGCGCGGCCAGCGCGCGGTGCACCCGGGGCGGCCGCCTGGCGGTGCTGGCCGGCGGCGCATGTGCCGTGTTCCTGCTGCTGCCCATCCTCATCGTGATCCCGATGAGCTTCGGCACCAGCGACTTCCCGGTGTTTCCGCCGCCGCAGTACGGTTTGCGCTGGTACGCCAGCTTCTTCCAGGACCCGAAGTGGCTGGACGCCCTCGGGTCGAGCCTGCGCGTCGGCCTGACGGTGACGGTCATCGCCACCGTGCTCGGGACCGCAGCCGCACTCGGCGTGCACAAGCTGCGTTGGGTGCGCAAAAGCTGGCTCGACATGCTGTTCGTCGTGCCCATGTCGGTGCCGGCGATCATCACCGCAGTGGCGCTGTATTACCTCATGGCGCCGTTGGGCTGGGTCGCCAATTCGGTTGCCGTGGTGCTGGGCCATACCGTGCTCGCTTCGCCCTACGTCTACATCACGGTGCGCGCGGCGTTGCGCAGCTTCGACCCCGGCCTCGAACTGGCGGCACTGGGTCTCGGCGCGTCCTGGCCGAAGATGTTCCGGCTGGTCATGTTGCCGGCGCTACTACCGAGTCTGATCGGCGGCGCGGTGTTCGCCTTCGTCACGTCGTTCGACGATGTCGTGATGGCGCTCTTCCTCACCACCATCCACAACCGCACGCTACCCAAGCTGATGTATGAGGGGCTCTCCCAGGACTTCGATCCGACCGTGATTTCCGCCTCCTGTGTGCTGATCGCGGCCACCGCCCTCATCCTGGTTGCCAACCTCCTGACCGGCAGAAACCGGGGAGCCTAAGATGCAACACATCGCAGAGTCCAACTCACCATTGCCGCCGCAGTTCGCCGCGCAAGCCGAACACCAGGGCAAGGACATCGCCCTGAGCGGCATTCGTAAAACCTACGGCCCTGCTGTCGCCCTCCCCGAGCTGAGCCTCGACGTGCCGCGTGGCCAGTTCTGCACTCTGCTCGGCGCCTCGGGATCCGGCAAAACCACGCTGCTGAAAATCATCGCCGGCTTCGAGGCACCGGACGCGGGCAGCGTGCGCATCGGCGGCGGGGACGTAACACACACGCCGATCGCCCTGCGCAACATCGGCATGGTGTTTCAGAACTACGCGCTGTTCCCGCACATGACGGTATTCGACAACGTCGCCTTTGCGCTGCGCATGCGCCGCCTGCCGCGCGACGAAATCAGGCGGCGCGTCGGCGAGGTGCTGGAACTGGTCAGCATGGACACACTGCTCGGGCGGCTGCCGCGCGAACTCTCGGGCGGCCAGCAACAACGCGTGGCGCTGGCGCGTGCGCTGGTCTTCACGCCTGACGTCCTGTTGATGGACGAACCACTGGGCGCGCTCGACAAGAACCTGCGCCAGGCGATCCAGTTGCAGTTGAAGAAACTGCACCACGAGTTGGGCCTGACCATCGTGTTCGTCACGCACGACCAGGAAGAGGCGATGAATCTGTCCGAGCGCATCGTCATCATGGATCACGGTCGCATCGTCCAGGCCGGTGCGCCCGAAGCGCTCTACCGCACGCCGGAATCGCCGTTCGTGGCCGGCTTTCTCGGCGAATGCAATTTCGTCGACCGGGCGGGCTGCATGTTAGGCGTGCGGCCGGAAAACGTACGCATCGGCACCCAGCTGACCTCATCGGACCTGCGCCATGAAGGGCGGATCGTCGCCTCGACCTTCTGCGCACTGCATTGGAAGATATTCATCGAAGCACCTGGCCGCACGGTGGTCGCCTACGTGCCGGCCGGCACCGGCGCGGCCGAGCGCACGCCGGGCCAGTCCGTCGTCTGGGGCTTCAGCGCCACAGACGCAATGGAGTTCGCCGCGGCATGACGCCTGCGACGAATCCGTGCGCCATGCCGCCAACGCCACTCCATGTTTATTTGCTCCCACTCCGATAACCATGAACAACAACCCAACCATCGAGACAAACGGCGCCGCTCCGCGTCCCACATCCACCAAGGCACCGCACCCCGTGCTGTCCGCAGGCGACGAGGCGCCGGATCTGGCAGGCGATGCTTACCAGGCCCTGCTGGACATGATCCAGCGTGGCGTCCTGCCCCCCGAGACGCCGTTGCAGGAACGCACGCTGGCGGCCACCCTTGGCATTTCGCGCACCCCGCTGCGCGAGGCCATGAGCCGCCTGATCGGCGGCGGCTTCGCCGTGCGGACCGCGCGCGGCCAACTGGTCGTCAAGGAACCCGTCCTGCGCCAGTATCTGGAAATCTTCCAGATCCGTGTGCTCCTCGAAGCCGAGGCGGCGGCCTGCGCCGCAACCCGGCTCGACGAGCAGCGCGCCCGCGCTGTGATGGCTGAAGTGCAGGCCCTGCTGGCAACCGGCAGCTCCTCTATCGAAGAAAATCACCGCGTCGACAACCTCGTGCACGACACCATCGCCGCTGCCAGCGGCAACCCGATGCTCGCGCAACTGATCCACGACCTGCGCATCAAGGCACGCTGCTTCGACCAGAACGGCACACCCGAACGCTTCGAGCCTGGCTGCCGCGAACACATTGCGATTCTGCAGGCCATCGTGGAGCGCAATCCCGAAGCGGCTAGCGAAGCCATGCGGCAGCACCTCGACACCGTGCGCGTCGGTCTCGTCGCGCGTCACACCCGCCTCTGAATCTGGAACCCTTTCATGCCCCACATTTCCCGCATCGATGAAAACACCAAGGGCGTGTACATCATCTCGGCCACGCCATTCACCGACGACGGCGCACTCGACCTCGAAAGCACCGACAGTCTGGTCGACTTCTACCTCGACAAGGGCGTAGCCGGCATGACCATCCTCGGCATGATGGGCGAGGCGCCCAAGCTGACCGAAGAAGAATCGCTGCGCTTCACCCGCCGCGTGCTGGAGCGTGTGGATGGCCGAGTGCCGGTTATCGTCGGTGTGAGCCATGCGTCCAACCAGCACATCGAGCGCCTCGCAGGAGGAGCGATGGAGCTAGGCGCAGCCGGCGTCATGCTGACGCCGGTGGCCAACCTGAAGACCGACGATCAGGTGTATGGCTACTATGCCGCCGTCGCCCGCATGCTGGGTAAAGACGTGCCGATCTGCCTGCAGGATTTCCCGCAATCCACTGGGGTCTACACCTCCGTCGCCGTGGTGCATCAACTGGTCGACGAATTCCCTCAGGTCGTGATGTTCAAGCATGAAGAGTTGCCGGGGCTGCGCAAGCTGTCGCAACTGCGCAGCCAGAGCGAGGCCATCGGGCGCCGCCGCATCAGCATCCTCATCGGCAACGGCGGGCTGTTCCTGCCGCAAGAGATGCTGCGCGGCGCCGACGGCGCGATGACCGGCTTTGCCTACCCCGAGATGCTGGTGCAGGTCTGCGACCTGTTCGCACAGGGCAAGCCCGAAGCCGCCGAGGACCTGTTCGATCTCTACCTGCCCCTCTTGCGTCACGAGTTTCAGTACGGCATTGGCCTCGCCCTGCGCAAGGAAACGCTGCGTCACCGCGGGGCGATCAGGAGTGCTGCGGTTCGCAAGCCGGGCCCGGTGCTCGATGCCACTGATAAGGCCGAGCTGCACCGGCTGATCGGGCGGCTGGAGGCGCGGCTCGCTGTGCAGGCAGCGGCCTGATGAGTCAGCGTACTGAGGGCAACGAGTACGGCATGCAATTCGATCTCTGCATTGCCGGGGCGACGGTTGTCGACGGCAGCGGCGGACCGTCCTTCATCGCAGACGTGGGCATTGCAGGCGGCCGCATCGCCGCCGTGGGCGAGCTGTCCGGTGTACCGTCGCGTGAACGCTGCGACGCCGCCGGCCGGGTGCTCGCCCCAGGCTTTATCGATGTCCATACGCACGATGACCGCGCGCTGCTGATGCCGGGCGCGATGGCGGCCAAACTATCGCAGGGGGTGACCACGGTCGTCACCGGCAATTGCGGCCTGAGCCTCGCACCGGGCGGCATTCGCGGCGCCATTCCGCCGCCCCTCGACCTGATCGCCACACCCGAATGGCTGCGGTTTCCGAACTTCCGCGACTATCTGGAAGCGCTGCAGTCGACCGGCATCGCCGTCAACGCCGCTTGCCTCGTCGGTCATCTCACCCTGCGCGCCAATGTCATGGACGACCTGGAGCGCGCCGCCACACCTGCCGAATGCGACGCCATGCGGGCATTGTTGGCCGAAGCGCTGGAAGCCGGCGCGCTCGGCATGTCGACCGGCACGTTTTACCCGCCGGCGCGACATGCGGACATCGACGAAATCGTTGCCGTCGGCGAGCCGCTACGGGCCTACGGCGCGCTCTATGCAACCCACATGCGCAACGAGGCCGAGAAGATCGTCGACGCCCTCGATGAGACCTTTGAGATCGGCCGGCGCCTCGGCGTGCGAGTGCTGATCTCGCACCACAAGCTCGCGGGCATCGCCAACCACGGCCGCTCCGTCGAAACGCTCAGGCGCATCGCCGCGGCGATGAACGAGCAGCCGGTCTCGCTCGACTGCTATCCGTACAACGCGTCGTCGACGGTCCTGCGGCCGGAATTCGTCGCACGCGCCTCATCGGTGCTGGTGAGCTGGTCCGGGCCGTATCCGCAGCACGTCGGCCGCACGCTCGCCGAGATTTCCCGCGACATGGGTTGCGACGAACTGGAGGCGGCGGCACGGCTCATGCCGGCCGGTGCGATCTACTTCATGATGGACGAGAGCGACGTGCGCCGGATCCTGACGTTTCCCAAGACGATGATCGGCTCCGACGGCATGCCGCACGACGAGCATCCGCATCCGCGCTTGTGGGGCACTTTCCCCCGCGTGCTGGGGCACTACGCGCGCGACGAGCGGCTCTTCAGTCTGGAGACCGCAGTGCACAAGATGAGCGGCCTCGCCGCCGAGGAACTCGCGCTGCCTGGCCGCGGCCGGATCGAGCCGGGGTTCGCTGCGGATCTGGTGTTATTCGATCCCGCAGACGTCAGCGATCGCGCAACCTTCGCTGAACCGCGCGCTCGGTCTGCCGGTGTGGAGCGGGTCTGGGTCAATGGCCAACTCGCGTTTGCCGACGGCGAGCTTAGGCATACCCGCGCGGGACAGGTCGTGAAGCGGCATTGAGTGCGGCATTACTGCGCGGTGCGTCGAACTGCACATGCAAGTCTGGCAGGACGTGCCGTATATCCCGCTCGAGGCCTACGCGGCCTTGCCGCCTTTTGCCACCGCATTCGCCGCACCCGTCGTATGGTACGCATGGGACAGATGCTTGTGCATGCGCTCGGCAGCGGCCGGCATGTCGTTGGCCAGAATCGCGTCGATGATTTCCAGGTGCTCGTTGCACCACTCCCGGATCCGCTTGCGGTTCACATACCCCTGGAATTCGAGCAGCCGGCGCAGCCGGTTCTGCTGCTGCATCGACTGATGCATGAAAACATTCCCGCTATATTCCGCGAGCATCTCGTGGAAATTCGCATCGGTATCGAACACCTGCCTGGGGGTTATGCCGTTGAGGCCCAGTTGCGAGGTCAGGAAAATATGTTCACGGCGGCACCGCTCGAGCGCGGAGCGATCCGGCGAGAAGGTCGGCAACAGCAGGCCCGCGGGCTCCAGCGTCAGGCGGAAATCGTAACTGCTCTTCAAGGTCAGGGCAGAATCGAGCGAGGGCTGAAAACTCCAGCCGTGCCCCTTGTTGCGCACGATCAGGCCATCTTCCGACAGCCGCGACAAGGCTCGTGTCATGGTGACTCGGTCGACCTCGTAGCGCTGCGCGATATCCGTCTGCGTGAGCGACACCGGAATCAGACCGGCCAGCCGGTCTGTCACGAGGCGGTTGTACAGGTCCTCATCTCCCGAGGTGGGCAACTCCAGTTCCACGCGATGCAGGCCGTCCGCGGGAGAGGCCAGAAAGAACCCCTGGTTCTTGCGCGCCTCGATCACCCCAAGCGATTCGAGCAACGCCATGGCCGCACGGACAGGTGTGCGCGACACCCCGAGCAGATCCGCCAGTTGCTGTTCACGCAGGTGATGCCCCACCTCGAACCTCGCTTCCTGAATCAGATCAAGAATCTGCTTGGCCAGTAGATGGGCTCCTTTGCCCGGCCTCTTTGTCATTGCGTCATCCCTCAGTCTAACTGTAGAAGAATAGCAAAAAATACAAATTTCAAATACTGATCGAGACGGGACTTCGAGCCGATGCCGCAGAACGTGCTTCCATCAAAGGGAATTATTCCTTGACCTGTCTTTTTGTCGTTTGTATAAATTGAAACAATCAAGACAAATCGAAGTCCGCAATCGGAGTTGAGCATGTCACTACATCTTCTGCTCGAGTATCTGACCTCGAAGGACTTCCTTCGGGGCGCAGCGCTCACGCTCCTGCTCACGGTCGTTTCGCTCGGATTCGGCATGCTGATCGGCCTTGTGCTGGCACTGTTGCAAGGCACGCGTAGCCGCGTTGCCAAAACCTTCACGTTTTTCTATCTGTGGCTCTTCCGCGGCACCCCTGTGCTGTTCCAGATCATCTTCATCTACAACGTTCTGCCATCGTTCGGCATCCGTTTCAGTGCATTCGTGTGTGCGGTACTCGCGCTGTCGCTGAATGAAGGCGCATTCATGTCGGAAATTTTCCGCTCCGGTCTGCACGCCGTGAAACAGGGTCAACGCACGGCCGGATTCGCGCTGGGCATGACACGCGCCAAGGTATTTCGCCACATCGTCGTGCCGCAAGCGCTGCGGGTCGTACTGCCGCCCATCGGCAACCAGATGATCGGCATGCTCAAGCTAAGCGCCCTCGTTTCGGTCATCGCCGTGCAGGAACTGCTGCTGGTCGCCGATCAGGCCGCCAGCGCGAATTTCCGCTACCTCGAAGCGCTGAGCGCGGCCGGCATCTACTACCTCGCGCTCACGACCTTGTTCATGGTGCTGCAGGGATGGATGGAACGCTCGCTCGACAGTAAGCGCAAATCCAGCACGCGCCGCATGTCGTTCGCCGAACGCCTGCTCGGCACCTCGCAACCGCTCGTTCGCTAAAGGACGCCCATGTCGACCGGTGCCTCCCCGCCTCTGCTGAAAATTCACCGTATCGACAAAAGCTACGGCAGCACGCGCATCCTCAAGAGTTGCTCGCTCGAGGTCGCGCCGCGCGAAACCATCGTGATCGTCGGCCCGTCGGGTTCCGGCAAGTCCACCCTGCTGCGCTGTATCAACCTGCTCGAAACCGTCGACGCGGGCAACATCCTGTTCGACGGCCGCGACCTCACACGGGAACGGAAAGCCGAGCATCTGGTGCGCCAGCAGATCGGCATGGTGTTCCAGAATTTCGAATTGTTCTCGCATTTGTCCGCCGTCGAAAACATCATGCTGGCGCCGATGACCGTGTCCGGCGTCTCCCGCCACGACGCACACGACCTCGCCATGGTGCTGCTAAACAAGGTGCGCCTGCGCGAACGGGCGGACGCCTATCCGGACGAGTTATCGGGCGGCCAGCAGCAGCGCGTCGCGATCGCGCGTGCGCTCGCGATGAAGCCGAAAGTCATGCTCTACGACGAGCCCACTTCGGCGCTCGATCCGGAAATGGTCAGCGAAGTGCTGGACGTGATGGCCGAACTGAGCGCGGAAGGCATGACGAGCCTCGTGGTCACCCATGAAATGGGCTTTGCGCGCCGGGCCGCCGACAAAATCGTCTTCATGGATGCCGGCGAAGTCATCCTGACCGAAACCAGCGAACAGTTTTTCAGCGGCACCACGCACGAACGCGCGCGCCGCTTTCTCGACCAGATCCTGCACTGACGCGGAATACCACCCATGCACACTCAACCCGATCTGTCCCGCATGAAGCGGGATCTGACTGACCTTGTCGGTATCAACACCGAGAATCCGCCGGGCCGCGAGCTCGAAGCCGCACAACGGGTTCACTGGTTGCTGGCGAGCGAAGGCTTCGACCTGTCGCTCAGCGAATACAAACCGGGCCGCGCCGACGTGATGGCGCGACTTGAAAACGGCCCCGGTCCGACCTTCGCGTTTAACACGCATCTCGATGTGGTCCCTGCCGGCGACGGTTGGCAGTCCGATCCGTTCATCCTTCGCGAGGCGGATGGCCGTCTGTACGGCCGCGGCTCATGCGATGCGAAAGGCCCGCTGACGGCGATGATCGAAGCCATGCGCATGTTGGCCGCCAACCGCGGCAACTGGTCCGGCACCTTGCTCGGCGTCTTCACCGCGGATGAGGAGATCGCCAGCGAAGGCGCAAAATTCTATGCGGCAGGGAAGCCCAAGGTCGACTTCGTGGTCGTCGGCGAGCCGACCTCGAATGCGACGTTCTCGGCTCACAAGGGCAGTCTGCGGCCGCTCGTGCGGGTGCACGGCGTCACGGCGCATTCCGGTACGCCGCATCTCGGCGACAACGCGATCTACCGGGCCGCGCAATTGCTCAAGCTGATCGAAGGACATCACGAAAACGAAGTGCGCTGCCGCTGCCATCCGCTAGTGGGCTCGGCAAGCCTGACGGTTACGCGCGCGTTCGGCGGACATGCGGACAATGTGGTGCCAGGAGCCTGCGATCTGCTGCTCGACCGTCGCATGGTGCCCGGCGAACTCGAGGCGGACGTCAAGCGCGAAATCGATCAATTGCTCGAACTCGCGCGAGAACGCTTCGGCGTGCGCGCGGAAGTCCTCGAATATCGCGCCACCACGGGCGGCGCGACCGAAACCGCGCTCGACTCGAAGATCGTCCAGGTGGGCCTCGCTGCCTGCCGCACGCACGGCACCGCCGAGCCTGGGCCGTTCGGCTTTCAGGGCGGCTGCGATCTCGTCCACTTTCGCAGCCTCGGCGCGGCCGGTGTCGTGATCGGACCGGGCACCCTCGAAGTCGCGCACAAGCCAGATGAGTTCGTGCCGATCGAAGAGTTGCTCGCGTCGAGCCTGATCTATCGGGATGTAGCACTCGACATGCTGAAAGCGGGCGGCTGACGACCGTGCAAGCCACCCTTCACCGCGCATCGCTTCACTACGGCGAGGGCCTCGTGCTGCACACCGCGGCGTCGGGCAGCGTAGGACATCTGGACGCGCTCTATCTGAAGCTCGCCGAACACGGCAAGACCGGTATCGGTGAGGTGCGGATCAATATCGCGTACCTGAACGGCTTCACGCCCGAAGCAGTCGTCGCGAACGCGCGTACCGCGCTTGCAAAGATCGACTGGCAGTGCGGCGCACGTGCACTCGTCGACACGTCGGGTGTGTGGCTCCCGCAGTTTTCCGCGCCGGTACGCATGATGATCGATAGCGCGCTACGTGATCTTTACGCGCAGCAAATAGGCGTGAGCGTCGCCGGACTGTTCGATGCGGACTCCGTGCAGGCACCGGCCTGGCGTAGCAACCAGACGTTGTTCTGGTCCTCGGACGAAACCATGCTGGCCCGTGCAGCCCGCTATCTCGAACGCGGCTTCCACGAATTGAAGTTGCGCGTGGCCATTGGCGCATTCGATGACGACCTGCGCCGCATCGATCTGCTCAGAACGCATTTCGCGGGACGCATGACGCTTTCCGTCGATGCCAACGGACAGTGGTCGCCCGCTGACTGTCCCGCCCGCTTCGCGGCGCTTGCGGAGCGCGAAGTGGAATACGTCGAGCAGCCAATCGCCACCGGCGACTGGGCAGGCCTGCGCCGGCTCGCCGAAACGAGCCCGCTCATCATCATGCTCGACGAGAGCCTTCAATCGGATGCCGATATCGACGCGCTGTGCGGTTTCGCCGGCCTGCCGGTTGCCGCGCACCTGAAGCTCGTGAAGCTTGGCGGCATCGCGAAGACCGTCGACTCCGCGCGTCGGCTGACGGCAGCAGGCATCCCGCTGATGATCGGACAGATGAACGAAGGCGCCGCTGCCACCGCGGCCGCGCTGCAAGTCTGCTTCGCGACCGCCCCGCGCTGGGCCGAACTCTACGGCGCCGACGGTCTCCTCGACGATCCCGTCAGCGGGCTCTCGTACCACGCAGGCACGGTTCGCGTCGCGGACTCCGCCGGACTCGGCGTCTCGTTTGATTCCAGACTGACTCAACCTATCTAGACTCTTCAGGAAACCATCAACATGCAGGCAAGCCAAGGTCCCGCTCAGGGTTACGAATCGGCCTTTCCGGCCGCGGAATACGCCAACCGCGTCGCACGCGCCCGCGCTTCTCTCGCGAAAGCGAACATCGATGCGATGATCGTTACCGGTCCGGAGAACATCTTCTATCTGACCGGGCAGCAGACACCCGGCTACTACACGTTTCAGGCGTTGATCCTGCCAGTCGCAGGCGAGCCCGTTTTTGTGATCCGTCAGCTCGAATACTTTAACTTCATCGCCAATACATTTATTTCGGATGCCCAGGTTTATAGCGACGGAGACAACCCGATCGACGTGCTGGTCAAGGTCATTCAGCAGAAGGGGCTGGCCGGCAAACGCATCGCCATCGACAAGCGCGGCTGGTTCCTGCCGATTGCCGTCTACGAAACGCTGACCGACAAGCTCGGCAGCATCGCAGACGCCGCGGGCGTGGTGGAGCAACTGCGCGCAATGAAGTCGGCCGCGGAGATCGAGAAGATCGCCATCGCGGCAAGCTACGTCGACGCCGGCATGCGAGCCGGACTCGCGGTGGTCACGCCCGGCGCCACGGAAAACACCTTGGTGGCGGCGATGATGTCTGCGGCAATCACGGCTGGTTCGGAATACGTCGGCATGGAACCGCTGGTGTCGGCCGGCCCGCGCACTGGGGTGCCGCACGGTACGTGGCGCCGTCGCGCGCTCGAAGCCAACGCCCCGGCGTTCCTCGAAATGGCCGCGTGTCACGACCGTTATCACGCCGCGCTGATGCGTTCGGCGTGGATCGGCACGGTACGCCCCGAAGCGTTGGACATGGAGAAGGTCTGCCAGGAGGCGCTGCAAGCCGCACTCGACGCGATCAAGCCCGGGGCTCCGTGCGAAGCGCCGCACCTGGCCTGCCAACGGGTCATCGACCGTGCCGGCTATACCGACAACTTCAAGAAGCGGACCGGCTATTCAGTCGGTATCTCGTTCGCGCCGGATTGGGGCGAGGGATCGATCCTGAGCCTCTATACGGGAGTCACAACGCCGCTACAACCGGGCATGACCTTCCATATCCCACCGGCGCTGCGCATCTACGGCGAATTTACCGTCGGCGTCAGCGAAACCGTCGTGGTCACGGGGACCGGCCATCGGGTCCTCGGGACGATCGAGCGTCCGTTGCTGCAGATTCCGGCGTAACGCCGCGCGTCCGTTCACCAGAAATCACGAGGTCACCATGTCTTCCAATCAGTTGGCGCCGCGCATGAAGCGGGTACAGCCGTCGCCCACGGCTGTTATCTCCGACAAGGTCAGGCACCTGCTCGCCAAGGGCAAACCGGTCATCAACCTCGGCGAAGGCGAACTGCATTTCGACACGCCCGCTCACATCAAACAGGCGGGTATCGCCGCCATCGAGCGTGGCGACACCAAGTACACGGCGGTTGCCGGCACAGCAGAATTGCTGGGAGCGATCGTCGACAAATTCGCCCGCGAGAACGGCATTCATTACTCGACCCAGGAGGTCATTGCCGGAACCGGGGCGAAACAGCTCATCTTCAATGCACTCCTCGCGACCATCGCGCCCGAGGATGAAGTCCTGATCTGCGCACCTTATTGGGTGTCCTATCCGGACATGGTGGCGCTCGCCGAGGGACGGGTGCGTGTGCTGCCAAGTACGGCTGAAGCGGGCTGGAAGCTGCAGCCAGAGGTGCTGCGTGCCGCCATCGGGCCGCAGACCCGTTGGTTGATCCTAAACTCTCCTAACAATCCGTCCGGTGCGGTCTACACACATGCGGAGCTGAAGGCGCTGACCGACGTGCTGCTCGAGCACGAACACGTCCTGCTGATGGCCGACGACATCTACGAGCACGTCCGCTACGACGAGCATTTCTACTCACCGGTTCAGGTCGAGCCACGCCTGCACGAGCGCACCCTGACGGTCAATGGGGTGTCGAAGAGCTATTCGATGACCGGCTGGCGCATCGGCTATGCGGGTGGCCCCGCCTGGCTGATCCGGGCGATGCAGACGCTACAATCGCAAAGCACCTCGAATCCGAGCACGATCTCCCAGGCGGCCGCCTTGGCAGCGCTGCAAGGAGGCACGGACTTCATGGCCGACTGGCTCGCCGAGCTGCAGATCAACCGCGCGATGGTGCTCGCGGCGATCGAACGATGCCCCGGATTGCATTGCGCGGCCTCCGAAGGGGCCTTCTATGCGTTTGTGAACTGCGCGGGCGTGATCGGCGCGGCCACGCCGGACGGCACGATCCTGCGCACGGATCTCGACTTCGCCAATTACCTGCTCGATGCCGCGCATGTCGGCGTCGTGCACGGCAGTGCGTTCGGCGTGGGGGACCACATCCGTATCGCCTACGCGGTCGCCGGGCCGACACTGCAGGACGCATGCCGCCGGATCGAGGCTGCGTGCGCGGCGCTGGTGCCGTCGTCCGTCGAAACGAGCAACGGTTGAAAGCAGTCGGCACGAGACGATCCGGGAGAACCTGAATGCTGCACCTCGTTGAAGACGATGCAGACACGCCCGCGCACTACGGCGCGCAGGCCGCGATTCTGGCGGAGGCCATCGGCGCGACGTTGCTGCACCTGGCCGCGCGCTTCGATGAAGGCCGCTTCCCCGACGCGATTCAGCATGTCACCGTGGACGGCGCGCTCGTGCCGAGCGGGTTGGTCTGGAGCGAACGCCTGAGCGGTCGACCGCTAAGCATAGCGAACAGTGCCGCCGAACTGGTGTCTCGCGCGGCAGGCGCAGAGGTGGTCGTGCCGGTTCATCCCGGTACCGATGGCGGGATCGAGGCCGCCAACGCGCTCGCCACGCTCGCCGCACGCAATTGCGTCCCGGTGCGGCGGTATCGTGTGGTCCGCGATGATGGCTTGACGCGAATTATTGAACGGCCCGACGGCGCGCACGGAATGGCGCGAACGATCACGCAGGCCCGGCAGGATAGGTTCGGACGCTGGAGTTGGGACGCACCACGGATTCAACCCGGGTTGGAAGGACAGCGTGTAGCGGCTGCAGTTGGCGCGGCTACCGCAGCACTCACCCCCACGCCCGCCGCCGGGCTTCGTATCGCGCTGATCGGCCGCGCAGCCGACCAGCGCGATGCCTATCCGGCTACACTCGCGGCACTCGCGGACGCGGCCGAAGCGCAGTCTATCGACCTGAACCTGATCTGCGTCTCGCCGCACGATCTGAGCGACGCGAATGCCCGCGAGGCGCTGACTGCTTTCGACGGCGTGGTCCTGCCGGGCGGCGCCGACATGACACGCGTGCCGGGACAGATCGCGGCTGCGAAATATGCATGGGCTTCGTCCGTACCCGTGGTCGGTCTATGCCTCGGGATGCAGTCGATGGCGACGGCGATCGCACGGCTCGCCCTGCACACGGACGAAATCGGCCTGATGGAGGCCGAACCGCACGTGCGCATCCCGAGCTTCGTGCCTATCGGGGCCGACGCGTGCGCGCCGCGCGTCCATCGGCTCGGACGTCAGCCGCTTGAAGTCACACCGGGCTCCCGGCTCGACGCGATCCTCGGCGCGCAACGTTACATTCTCTGCAATCACCGCTACCGGCTGAACCCTGAACTTGCCGCGCCGTTAGCAGCGGCAGGTGTCCATATCGTTGCGCGCGATACGAGCGAACAGATCGCGGACGCAATCGAAGCGCCCGGTCATCCGTTTTTCATCGGCATGCAGGGACATCCGGAACTGTCGTCGGCAGCCGGTATGCCTCATCCGCTGCTAAGCGCTTTCATGCTTGCGGCCGCGGCGCGAATTCGTTGATCGCGGCACCGAACAGCGCCGCGTCCACGTTGCCACCCGATGCAATCACCAGCACGCGCTTGCCCCGCAGCGAGGCCGCCGCGGGGTCCGCCACCAGCGCGGCCAGCGCAACGGCCCCTCCCGGCTCGACGACTACGCGGAAGGCTTCGAAGCAGAAAGCCATCGCGAGCCTCACCGCACGATCGTCCGCCGCCAGCACGCCGGCGAGCCTGCGCCGGTTGATCGAGAACGGCAACTCCGCCGGGATCGGCGCCAGAAGCGCGTCGCAAATCGAGGCGCCTCCGACCGGGTTGGCTTGCCTGCTGCCCGCCACCAGCGAACGCCGGGTATCGTCGAAATCGGCCGGCTCCGCCGCCCAGACCTGGGCGCGCGAGCCCACCGCCTCGACCGCCAGACAGGTGCCTGCGGATAATCCGCCGCCGCCGCACGGCACGACGATCGCATCGACGCGGTCCTTGCCGAGCCGCTTCAGCGCCTCGAGCGCCGCCGTGCCCTGGCCGGCAATGACGTCGTGGTGGTCGCCCGGGGGAACGACGGCAAACCGGCCCTGCGTTGCCAGTTCGGCCGCGACCTCTTCGCGACTCTGGCGCTCGCGGTCATAGTGAACGATTCGCGCGCCCGCAACCCGCGCCTTTTCAACCTTGTTCGCAGGCGCATTCGATGGCATCACGACCGTCGTCGGCATGCCCAGCATCCGGCCAACCGTGGCGATTGCCTGACCGTGATTGCCGGTCGAGTAAGCCACGACGCCGTCTGGACACAAGTCGCGATCCAGACGCGACAGACAGTTATACGCCCCGCGAAACTTGAACGCGCCGGTGTGCTGCAGGCTTTCGAGCTTGACAAAGATTTGTGCGCCGGTGATTTCGTCGAGCAGGTCCGAGCGTACGATCGGCGTCTCGATCGCGACCTCGTGCAACCGTGCGGCCGCATCGAGTACATCCTTCGCGACGGGTGTGCGATAAGACAGCATTACTTGTGGCCTTGTTAGTCATGGGATGAATCGGCAAACGAAATCCTGCGATGCGGCGGCGCGGCTCACTCGGTATGAGCAGCCGTTTTCTGCCCGTCGAAGATCGACACCGATGCCGGCAGTTTCCATTTCTCGATCAGTTGCTGATACGTCCCCTGCGCAACGACTTTCGCCAGCGCGTCCTTCACCGCTTCGGCCATGGACGCATTGCCCTTGCCGACCGCGATTCCGATCGTGGTGGTCTGTTCGAACTCCGGGCCCACAGCCTTATAGACATTGGGCACTTCCGCGAGCAATTGCACCGTGCCGGGGGTCGAATTGTAGATGGCGTCGGCGCGCCCTTGCCGCAAGCTTAAAGCGGAGTTCTGTGCGTCCGGCAGAGTCATGATGTTGGGCGCACTGTGACCGGCTGCGGTACAGCGTTGCGCGTCGGCCCGCGCATAGGTTTCCTCGATGCCGCCCAACGTGACGGCGAGGTTTTTCCCGCAGATCGAGTCGTCCCGGCCCGTGATCCCAGCGGGATTGGATGCCTGCACGATGACCCGATCGCCCACTCTCAGATACGGCACGAAGTCGACCTGCGCGCCGCGCGCAGCCGTCATGTACATGGCCGAATTGATGATATCGATGCGGCCGCCCTGCAGCGCCGGAATCAATCCGCTGAACTGCATGTTCTGCGCATCCGGCGTCAGCTTCATCTGTTTGGCGATCGCATTGATCAGGTCGATGTCGAAACCGGCCAGCGCACCGTCTTTGGAGAATTCGAACGGAGCGAATGTCGCCGCGACCCCGTAGGTCAACTGCCCCGCTTCGACCGTCTTCAAGGGTTCGGCAGCACGTGCGGGCATGCCAGCCACGAATGACATAGCCGTCAAGGCAAACAGCACACGCAACGCGAAGGATGGCTTCATGGCGATTCCTGATGATAGGAGATGAGAGCTTTGCTCTAGTTGTACAAATTTATACAAATCCGAAAATGACGCGTCAAGCGAGAATTTTTATTTATTGACGCGCTATCCTTGAAATGAGGCTTGATTGTTCCAGCCATCTGTCAGGAAATTTGTATTTTTTATCCTACTTTGTACATATACAACGCGAAGAATCGAGACAATCTCGACGAGGTACATGAGAAGTGAAAACAAGCCTTCCTTTCATCTGCAATCCTGATTATCCATTCGCGAGGCAATGGATCGCCGCGCTGCAACAGGCCATGCCCGATGAAGAAGTGGTGCCGCTGAGTGCGCTGGATGCACACGCGAGGGCCAGTTGCACGGTCGCCATCGTCGCTAACCCGTTGCCGCAGGATGTCCGGCAATTACCCCAACTCAGATGGGTACATAGCGTATGGGCCGGTGTCGAGCGCCTCGTGGCAGATCTGGCCGACCTCGAATTGAACGTCGTGCGGCTGGTCGACCCCCAGTTGGCCGAGACCATGGCCGAAGCGGTGCTGGCATGGACGCTGTATCTGCACCGCGATATGCCGCTCTACGCAGCGCAACAGACGAGGCGTCAATGGCTGGCGGCGGATTACGCCCGACCTCAGGACACGACCGTGGGACTGCTGGGCCTGGGGGCACTGGGCGAAGCTGCCGCAGATCGCCTTGCTGGCGCAGGCTTCAATGTCTGCGGCTGGAGCCGAATGCGCAAAAGCGTGTCCCACGTCGAATGCTTCGCGGGCGCCGTCGAATTGCCGGCGATGCTCGCCAGGACCGACATTCTGGTCTGTTTGCTGCCCCTGACAGTCGAGACCCGGGGACTGTTGAACGCGACTACGTTCGCTCAACTTCCCCATCATGCTTCGCTCATCAATTTCGCGCGGGGGCCAATTGTTTGCGACGACGCACTACGCGCGGCATTGGACGCTGAGCGTATCAGGCATGCGGTGCTCGACGTTTTCAGCATCGAACCATTACCGCCGGACAGCTGGCAATGGGCTCATCCCCGGGTTTCGGTCCTGCCGCATATTTCGGCGCCGACCGATCGCCAGACAGCTTCGGCAATCGTCGGCCAAAACATCCGCAGGTATCGCGAGACAGGTGAGATTCCGGAAAGCGTCGACCTTGCGCGCGGGTACTGAGTAAGGCGTGCACGCTTTGCGTGCTGTCAACGAACTCTTTCCCAACAGTAAAGCGGCGCATGAACCTCCGAGGTGACCCGCTTCAGGCGCGGGCCGACAGCGCCCCGCTGTTCGCAGCAAATACGTCAATTACCCTGCATAGGTCTCGAAGCCCGGCAGGTGTAATGTCAAACTAGGGGGAAATTGAAGCGCAGCGACTGACTCTGATCGGTCCCTGCCTGACGACGATCGGCAGCACGCGCCCCGTACCCGCCCTTCAACGCAGCGTGATGTCTGCGGCAGCTTTTAAGGTGAAACGGTCATCCAAATAGTGGTGTCAGACGGGAAAAGTCCAGCCAGTCCTGTGGTTGCGGACTTCCCATCAACGACCGTTTAGAAATGGCCACTTTCAGTAACATCAAGAATGCCCAAACGACGCTTCTGGGCAAAGCCGGGCGGGACTTCTACTGCGGCCTTAGAACTTGTGTACCAGGCCGACTCCGATGCCGCGCGTGTCGGTGCCGGGAGTGATCGTAAGGCCCGAATAGGCGGTGCCGGAGAGCGTGTAGTTTGCCTGATTCCGATTCTGGATAAAGCCAGCCGCTGTATAGAGCTCGGTCGATTTGGACAGGGAGTACTCGAAAAGGAGGCCCAATTGCTGCGCATTGTTGCCCTTTCCCGTACGGTCGTGCAGGTAACCGTACATCAGCGAAAGTAAAGCAGCTGGCCCGAACTGATACGAGTCCGATATTTGGTAGACGTCGTGCTGCTCGTATTTCGGTGTGTTGGTCAGGTTCTCCGTGTGATAGGCCAGCCAGATCCGGTTGGCACCGATCGCATACGAAGCCCCTGCGTTGAACACGTTAAATACCGCGCCAGGACCCGCGGCGCCGCCGCCCGCCAGCGTATAGCTGCCACCCGCTCCGACGCCTGGTTCGTCTCCCCGCTCGTAGCCGGCCGCCACATTCAACGGCCCATTAATGTACTGGACGAGAGCGTTATAGAACCCTATGCCGTTGCCCGACCCGGTCGTCGACGAATCGCGCAATGCCACCATGAATTTGGCGTTCAGCCCATCAAACGTGGGCGTGTAGTAGGAAATACCATTGTTCGCGCGGATAATCAGGCCGTTGAAGTTATTCATGGGCGACGCGATGCTTTTCACCCAGGACGGATCCATGGCTGCCTGCAGGATGTCGTATTGCGGTGTGTTCTGCAAGCCGAAGCGGACTTCGCCGAAACCGCCAGACAGACCGACATACGCTAGACGATTGAAGGCATCGGCCGGGTTTGTTGCTGCACCCGTCTGACCAGAGAAGGCTTGCTCCAACTGGAAATTGACGTGCACGCCGCCGCCGATATCCTCGACGCCCTTAAAGCCGTAGCGTGTCGCGAAGAGTCCACCGGGGACCGCGCGGATCGCCGAATTGTTGCCGCTCGAACTCTGATAGACGAAGCCATTGTCGAGCACGCCATAGAGTGTGACCGTCGACTGTGCGAGCACGGGGGAGGCGGATGCCCAGGACAGGACTGCGCCGGACGCGAGAACAACAAACCTTTTCATGCGAGACATCTCCATTTTTATCCGCATCGGATTGCCGATGCTTTTATAGGTATTAATTTATTTAGTATTGCTAATACTAATGGCATACGGTGAGCGATCGAGCGTGCCGATACGCCCGGATATCCCACGGTCTTACGGATGGAGGGTCGGTTTCTGGGCGGCCGGTCGGCTGATTGTCCGCCAGATCGAAGTCCGGTAATGGCGGGGCAAGCTAACGGCCTAGAGTAGCTTCACTGCTCATTCTGATCTCCTTTGAACGATTGTATTTTTGCGTGGTCGATGTCGATTCGGGTTAGGAACGTATCGGACATCATTTGGCAAGGTTACTTGCGCGGAAGGCGATGGGTCCATGGATAAAACATCGATTGAATGGCATTTTTTTCGTTTGCAAACGGCCCAGGTAAACCAGCATCGATGGGGCGAGCCGTGCGCAGGCTGCGCAGTCCACCAGATGGTCCATGCGCGGCAAAATGAACCCGCGAAGGATTGCAGCGAAAAGGTTGTTCGAAACATAGTGTGGATTTCCGTACATGTTTCGCGGGGTGATGGGAGTTTGCCTGGAGCGCCGCAAGATGTACGACTGAATTTGCATTAGCTGATTCGAAGGCACGCGCCTTCAGCGCCCGCGGGAAAGGCACGTCAGATATCCACTGCCAATGCAGCGACCTCCTGCCCATGGATTTCGGCGTCCGCCACTTTTAACGCCATGCTTCACGCCGCTACGTGCGTCAACTTGGGCCGCCAGATTCGACGTCGTGGGCAACGAGATGCTAAAGAACGACGAAGACGTGCTGGCCTCGGTCGTGGTCTCGGTCGTCAAGGTCGATGCGGCGTTCAATCCGGCGTCGACAAGCCCTCGGTACCCGCCAGTGCACCGCCGCCAATCCCCTCCTCCAGAGCTCCCGTGACAGCGGCCGCAGCGCCGAACGTGAAGAAGCTCAGTATGAGGCCCGCCACCGCGATTGCGGCCATGCCCACACCGCTTCAGGCGTTATTGACCGGCGATCGACTGCTGAGATACGCAGTGACCGCCCCTGTCAGCGCCATGCCGTGCAATTCCTCCGGCGATGCCAGATGCGTGGCGATAATCTCACGATTATCAAGCCGCAGTTCGGGCAAGCGATCGAGGTGCAGTTCAAAGAAATGCACCCTGTCTCTTCGACCGTCCCAAATGCCGCGAGCGCTGCCCGCGGGGCGTAATGGGTGCGATGAGAGACCCAGCTCCTCTTCCATTTCGCGTTGTGCCGCGGCTTCTGGCGCCTCGCCGGGCTCGAGACTACCGCCGGGGAAATTCCACTCGTCCCGGTACGATGAGTGCACCAGCAACAGCGCCTGCCCGACGTAGATTGCGACTAGTGCACCCTCATGGCGAGGCCGTCGAATGCGCCACCAGGCACGAGCGAGCCGGAATCCGAGGCGAAGCGCCATGCGCCAGACAGAGTCGACAAGCATGGCTAGACGCGCTCGCTCATGGCTCGGCATGAGGTCTCTCCTTTCCTTTCATGGTCAGAGGATCTTCCGGTTCGTTGCGTTCGCGCGGATTGGGTGGTTTGGCATCTGTTACCGCTGCCTGGAAAATCTGGGCAGCTAGCGCAGGTGTCAAGTGGTTCAGACCTGCGGAGCACGCTCCCCGGAGCTCCGCACCGAAGTCGTCACGGCAAAGGTGATTATTGCGCTGCTTCCGTCTGCAATCTCTCAAGATCCGCATGTGCCTCATCGACCTTGCGCTGGCGCTCGGCAATTTTCTTCGCATCCTTGCCGTCGGCCTTCGCTTTGCTCAGGTCGCGCTCGCGTTCGGACAGCTTCGTTTGGGCCTGTGTCACCTTGCGTTGCGCATCACTGCGCAAAACGGCATCAGAGCAGTTCGCATTCATTTGAGCGAGCGCAGTTTCAAGTCCATCGACGCGCTTCGCATTGCCGTGCGCCTGCGCATAGGCGATCTCTTGCTCCACCGACTCGCGCTTCGCATCGCAGCCGCTTGTCTGAGCGGAACACATTACCGGAAAGATGACGATGGCGAGCGCAAATGCCTTGATAGTCGTATTCAAGCGGGGCCTCCGGGTGTTTAAGCTCTGGGGGTCGAGATTCGATGAGGCAATATTACTTTGAAACGCGAACGTGATTCGGAGAATGAATGGGAAAAATCGCTCACAATGGAAGGTATTCGATTTCTCCGCGCAAGCAACCCATGACTGACCGCTTTCGTAATTCTGGGCCGAAGGTGCCGCTTTTGGCCGGTCCCTGCCTGTCGGCGATCGGCTGCGCGAGACCCGAAGCCGACGTTCGGGTGGTCGAGGTTCCAATGGCTGGTATCAGAGTGGAACGGCCATACATCGTCGACTGGATCGAAGCCTACTACAATCGCGGCGCCTTCATTCCTCAATCGGGTATCGCACGCCGATCGAATGCGAGGTCATGCTTCAGGCTATCCAAGTTGCCGTACATCGAAACGAGGCAAGGTCGGTTTAACTTTGCCGAGCTCTATCGGAGACTTGCGGAATGAATTCTTTTGGTCAGGGCAACGGCTCGCGCGATGCTGAAACCTTGCTTGGCGTCGGCGTGGTGATTCAGCGCGAAGGCCGTTATCTTCTTGGTCTGCGCCGTAGCGAATATGGTTACGGCACATGGGGCTTCCCCGGAGGCAAAGTTGACATGGGTGAACATCCGCTTACAGCTGCTTCCCGCGAGTTGCTTGAGGAAACAGGTCTTGTCCTAACGGATCTAGTGGCAACAACCTGGAGGACGGGGTGGATCGAGCCCGGCAAACTTCGGCATGTCACGTTGTTCGTCGAAGGCGGTTCAACAGGTACGCCATTATGTATGGAGCCGGATAAATGCGAGGCATGGTCATGGTTCGCAGAAGATGCCCTGCCGGCGAATCTCTTCGAGCCAACCCAGCTCTATTTCTCTTTTTAATAAGTCGTGACCGGCATCAATTTAGCAAGCCGTAGACCGCAACGCCGTTCGTCGCACCTACATAAACCTTCCCATCCGCGATCATAGGCGTGATGAACTTGTTGCCCGGACCGAACTGATCTCGTGTGCCGGCCTGATTGCTGTTATATAACTCGTGCGCAAGATTGGTGGCGTCATAGGCGTGCAACGCGCCGACCGTGCCGTTTTCCGCCGCCCACACAATGCCGTTACTCGTGCCGTTCGCGGAAATGGCCGGCGTGGCGCCGGGATAAGCGAACGTTGTCGGGCTCTGCGACGACGGCGTGGTGGCAAGCAGCGCGTTGGCAATGGGCAGCGCCTTAAGCGCATCTGTCTGTCCTCCGTAATAAACCACACTGTTGAAATACGCCGGCGAACCCCAGATGCCGCCGGTCAGCACGCCGATCAGCTCCTGCCTGATGTTGTTGGTCGTTGAATTGAACTTGCCCATGTTGTCACGATCTACCAGGTAGATATGGGTATCCTTGCCCGCTCCGACAGCCAGATGCTTGACGGTTCCGTCCGACGCGGTTTGATCGGGCAGCAGCATCGCCCCACCCGAGCCGAAATCGTTGTCCGCAGCGGCCTGGGCCACGACGTCGTACATGGCAAAGTAATCGGTCGCGACCAGCGTCGGGGTGGCACAGAGCTTGATAAATGCATCGCCCAGATCGCCATCGACTGGAAATCCCTGCGCATTGAGCGTCGGGTTGAAGGTACCGTTGCCGTCGATAAAATAGACGGACGCGCCATCCGATGCCATGCCCGAGCCCGCCATCCAGATCGATCCCTGGCTGCCGTTCGGGGTAACGGGAAGCGCACTCGTTTGCTGCAACGTATCCTCGCTGTACGCCATGAGCCAGCCGTTGTAGTTCCCGGACATGCAGTGGGCGGTCCAGCCCATGTAGATAGTGCCGTTGACCAACGTCAGCGCGGCGCGCTCGGTGTGCAAGGCGGGCGTGAAGGTAAGGACGCCGTTCGCACCTTCTGCGCCGCTTCCCGGATACGTCGCGGCGATTTCGGTCGGGCCGCCAAACAGTTCCGCTCCTGTTGCAAGATCGATCGCGTGAAGGCGGTGATGGACGTTCGCGCCGGCGTCCGTGGTCATGGCCACGGCATATAGCGCGCCATTCGGGCCGCGTGAGCGGTCGATGACCGGCGTCGACGTGATGCCAATCTCCGGCGTGATATCCGTGCAGCCGGGATCAGGACTCGAGGTTTCACCCGCAGCCGCCAGCGAGATTTGCCACAGCGCGTTACCGCTATCGGCGTCGTAGGCGTAGACGCTGTCGTGCTCTGTCACAACATAGACGACATTGTGCGCAGCCGTGCCAATCATAAGATTCGTCACGAATAGAGGCTGCGCGTCGACTTTGCCGTCTGCCGGCAGGAAGCGCAGCTTGCCGAACGTCGCCGAGTTGACATTGGCCAGCGTGAGCGTTGTTTCCGCAAGCATCTGACCGGTTCGCGCGAGGTCGTTGTGGTGCATGAGCACGTCAGTCGGGTAGGTTTGCGCCGCTGCCGGTGTCGAGCCGGTAGTCGTTCCCCCGGGCGTAGTCGTGCCCGGCGCAGAAGTCGTTCCGGAGGTACTGCCGGCGCTACCTGAACTCGTGCCGCTCGGGCTGCTGCTACCCGAACCGCCGCCGCACGATCCAATGCCTGAAGCGATCAGCAATCCAGCACAAATCGTCAACACGTGGCGCCAAACGGTGGAAGAAAAAGCCAGCCTGGGTTGTAGAGATTTCATGGCGATGACGTTTCCTGCGCTAGGGTCGTACTGGTGGCCACGGGGTCAATGTCAGATGAATGCCATTGCTGCACCGCCCTCTGAATTCGCAAGGTCAGTTATCGCGCGGGACATTGTTCACACGTTTAGTTCCGGATCAATCTACGACAGCTGCCGACGATGCGCCCGCCAATACTTCGCAGCATTTAGACAGCGCTTGGGTACGCGAGCGCCCGACAGGTGGCGTTGGATTAGCGCTGGCCTGAGCCGGTCCCGCACTAACTACCGGACAAGGAAAGGATGAAAGACCGGGCAACCGCCTGTGCGCTCGGGACGACTGCACCAACCGGGCGAAAGCCGGTGACTTCTTGCCGCCCCAGGCACGCGCGTTGCGGCCGCTACAACACGGCGGCGAGGCTGTCGCACCACGATTGCGGAGGACAAATCATGAGACAGACTGTTTTAGGCGTGTTCGATAGCTGCGCTGACGCGCGTTCGGCACAACGGACACTGGGCGAGGCTGGTGTAGCCCAAGCTGATATTGCCATCTAC
>NZ_JAMFSB010000075.1 GCF_026225065.1 Paraburkholderia sp.
GCGGCCAGATCATTCCGATCGGCGCGCCGGGGTATCTGTTCGTCGGCGGCGGCTATCTGTTTGGCATTCCGTTTTCCGTGTGGATCGCAACCGTCGCGGTGCTGGCGACCGCGCTACTGATCGAGGGTACGGCATTGGGACTGTTTATTCGCGCGATCGGTGTGAATCCGGTCGCCACCCGGCTGGTAGGCCTGCGTTCGAAAGCGATCGTGTTTGCCGTGTACGCCTTCTCGGGGCTGACGGCTGCTATGGCGGGCGTCCTGATCAGCTCGAACGTACGGAGTGCCGACGGTAACAACGCCGGCCTGCTGCTGGAGCTCGACGCGATTCTGGCGGTGACGCTGGGCGGCACTTCGCTGCTCGGCGGCCGCTTCAGCCTCGCGGGTACCGTGCTCGGCGCGCTGATCATTCAAACGCTGACTTACACCACCTATTCGATCGGCGTGCCGCCCGAGGCGACGCTCGTCGTCAAGGCGGTGGTGGTGCTTGCGGTCAGCGTGATCCAGTCGCCCTCGGCGCGCGCGCTGGCAATGTCTCTGTTGACGCAGCGCGGGGTGGCGCGATGAAACGGCTAGTCGATATCTGGGCTCGCATCTTCGATCCGCGTACGTTGCCGATCGCTGTCACCATCCTGCTGTTCTGCGCGCTGTTTGGCTTTGGTTCGGTGATGTATACCGGCTTTTTCTCGCTGCAAGTGCTGCTCGATCTGTTGATCGACAACGCGTTCCTGTTGATTGTCGCGATCGGCATGACCTTCGTGATCGTCTCGGGTGGGATCGATCTGTCGGTGGGTTCGGTGGTCGCGCTTACAACGATCGTCGAAGCGGTGCTGGCGGAACGCTTCCATCTTCCGGTCGTGGTCATCCTGGCCATCGTGCTGCTGATGGGCGCGGTATTTGGCGCCGTGCAGGGGGCGCTGATCCACTTCTTCCGTTTGCAGCCCTTCATCGTGACGCTGGCCGGCATGTTCTTCGCACGCGGCCTGTGCTTCCTGATTACGACGCAGTCGATCACCATTACGGATCCGAGCTTCAAGGCAATCTCGGCCTACCGGCTGCAAATCGGCACCGGCTCGGTGAGCGCTAATGTGCTGATCGCAATGGTGACTCTCGTTGCGGCGATTTTCGTGGCTCATTTCACGCGCTTTGGCCGCAATGTTTACGCGGTGGGCGGCAATCCGCGATCAGCACTGCTGATGGGGTTGCCGGTGGCGCGCACCAGGATCGGTGTCTATGCGCTGAGCGGATTCTGTTCGGCGCTCGGCGGCGCGGTCTTCACGTTCTACGTGCTGTCGGGATACGGACTCCAGGGACAAGGCATGGAGCTCGACGCGATTGCGGCAACCGTGATCGGCGGCACCTTGTTGACCGGTGGAGTCGGCTATGTGATCGGTTCCTTGTTCGGCGTCGGGATACTCGGCACGATCCAGACGCTGATTACTTTCGATGGCACGTTGAGCTCGTGGTGGACCCGTATCGTGATCGGCGCGCTGCTGTGCGCGTTCTGTCTGCTGCAGCGGCTGATCGAGCGGCATGCGCGTTCGGTCCGACGGCCTGGCGGCACGGCGGGCGCGGTGGTGGCGCCGTCGCGTGAGCGCTCGCGACAGGACCCGGGTGCTTCCGATTCGCACGCGGCTGGCCGCGTGGCGCGCGCGTCGCAGGAAGGCCTGGGCAAGGCGCTGTGATGTTGATGACGCGCGGCGCCGCGTCCGTCGTGCCGGCACCCGGCGCGACCAGCCTGCCAGTTGGCGCGACGCGGCATGAGCCGATGCGCGCTGACGAGAGCTGAACAGAGCCTGTACACGAGTACGGGCGAGAAACCTCAAGACTGCAGTTGACGCCCCCTGGTTTCAGGCAACGTCAGCGCAGCAAGAATCACCACTCCATAAGCCGCGGCCGCAAACACTCCGATGGCATGCCCAAGCGTCATGCTCTGCGACACATAGCCGATCAGGAACGGAAACGTCGCGCCGGCCGCTCGTCCAAAGTTGTAGCAGAAGCCTTGCCCCGAGCCGCGGATCCGGGTCGGAAAGAGCTCAGTCAGAAACGCCCCCATGCCGGAGAAAATCCCGGACGCGCAGAAGCCCAACGGAAAGCCGAGCGCCAGCATGGAGAGGTTGTCGAGCGGCAGACGCGTGTACATCAAGGCGATGGCCACCGAGGCTAATGCGAAGGCGATGAAAGCCCGTTTGCGGCCGATTGCATCGCTGATATACGCGCCCGCCAGATAGCCGCAATAGGAGCCGACGATCACCACACCCAGATAACCGCCGGTGCCGATCACGCTCAGATGCCGCTCGGTTTTCAGATACGTCGGCAGCCACGTCGTTACAGCGTAGTAGCCCCCTTGCACGCCTGTTGCAAGGATCGAGGCGCGCAGGGTGGTCCAGACGATGTTAGCGCGAAAGATATCGAGCAGGGAAGGCCGCGACTGTGCATCGGCTTCGATCTGCTTCTGTTGCCGATGCACTTCCGGTTCGTCGACGAAGCGGCGAATCCAGATGACAAACGGCGCCGGCGCAATGCCGATCGCGAACAGCACGCGCCACGCGTAGTCTGCGGGGACTAGTGAAAACACCAGCGTAAAGAGCAAGGTGGACAGGCCCCAGCCGATTGCCCAGCCCGCCTGAACCAGGCCCACTGCCTTGCCGCGGTCGCGCGGCCGGATCACTTCGCCGATCAGAACCGCCCCCGCCGTCCATTCGCCGCCGAAACCGAGCCCCATCAGGCCGCGCGCCCACAATAGCTGCGAGAAGTTCTGCGCTAGCGCGCACGCCAGCGTGAAGATCGCAAACCAGAGGATCGTGATTTGCAGCGTCTTGACCCTCCCGATGCGGTCCGAGAGCACGCCAGCCGCCCAGCCGCCTAGCGCCGAACTGAGCAACGTCACCGTGCCGATCAGGCCGGCCGCGCCGCGCGTGATGCCCCAGGTCGCGATCAGCGTGGGAATCACGAAGCTCAGAAACTGCGTGTCCATGGCATCGAGCACGTAGCCGATCTTGCAGCTCCAGAAAGCGCGCTTCTCGCTCGCTGAGATTGTTCGGTACCACGAGAACGGACCTTTCGTGCGTTCGTCGTAGTTGGCAGTCGCGGCCGTGAGCGGCGCTTTGGTTTCCATGCATAACCTCCGGATCTTAGTCGGTGCCGTGTCTGGTTGCGCGGCTTGTATCAGGTGAGAAGACGCTGGTGCAGCGCACGCTCAGAGAATGGCGAGCCGGGTGTTGGGAATATCGGTGATCAGCATGTGGCCGGGTTTGTGTGCGATCGCGAACGGCAGGCGTGCGCTTTCGATAGCCGCTTGTGGTGTCACGCCGCAGGCCCAGAACACCGGCAATTCGTCACTGTGGATGTCGACTGCATCACCAAAGTCCGGCTGCGACAGATTGCGGATACCGATCAGCGAGGGATCGCCCAGATGCACCGGCGCCCCATGCACGCCAGGAAAACGGCTTGTGATCTGGATGGCGCGAATCGCGTCAGCAGCCTTCATCGGACGCATCGACACCACGCGATGACCGCCGAACACACCTGCCGGCACATTCGGTTCGCTGGTGCGGTACATCGGCACGTTGCGTTTCTGTTCGATATGCCGCAATGCGACGCCTTCGCGCTTGAGCATCTCCTCGAACGAAAAGGAACAGCCAATCGCAAACACCACCAGATCGTCGCGCCACAGTTCGTTCAGGCTGCGCACTTCCTCTGCGCGTTCGCCGTGACGGTAGACGTAAAACGCCGGCACGTCGTTGCGCACGTCCAGATCAACGCCGAGCGCGGGCACGCGCCACCCGCCGGGTTCGCCTATACCGAGCAGTGGACACGCTTTTGGATTGAGCGTGCAGAAGCGCAAGAAATCGTCTGCATATTGACGCGGCAAGATCGCGAGATTGGCTTGCGCAAAATCCCCGCAATAGCCGGCAGTCGGCCCGGAGACGCGGCGGCTACGCACCTGCTGGCGGAACTCTGATGGGGTGATGGTGATGGACATGAACGCAGCTCGCTTCGGATGACGGTTGCGAAGTAGAGTAGTCGCGTCGAAAATATCTCTCTAGCGAGATTTTTTTGCTTTTCGTTAAATTAAACTTAACAGCGGGGAACGGGCTTCGTGCCATTCTCTCCCGCTATTCCCTTGTTTTCTGGCCGAGATGCTGCCGTGAATACACGTTTTGTGGAAACCTTTCTGACGCTCGCGCGCCTTCGCAGTTTTCGCGCCACGGCCAATGCAATGCACGCGACACCCGCTGCGATCTCATTGCGTATCAAGACACTCGAGGCCGAATTGGGCGTCGAGTTGATCGAGCGTAGCGCCGCGGAGTTTCAATTGACGCCTGACGGCGAGCGGCTGCTCACGCACGCACGTTCTGTCGTCCAGGCAACCCGTTCGCTGCAGCTCGCCGCGCAGGACGATGCACAAATCGCGACGCGGCTGCGCCTTGGTGTGATCGAAACGGTCGTGCATAGCTGGCTGCCTGACTATGTGCGCATGCTGAACGACGAACACAGCGGCATCGTGGTCGACCTGACCGTCGACGCGAGCGCCGTGCTGGCGCCCCGGTTGCGCGCCGGCGAACTGGACCTCGTGTTGCAAGTGGAGGGCGACGGCGACCCCTCGGTGATTTCGACCGCGCTCGCGAGCTATCCAGTGCGTTGGATCGCGCGGCGCGACCTGATTCCGTCAAGCCGCACGAAGCATGTTCAGACAGTGCTGCAGAAACCAGTTCTGACTTTTGGCCGGGGCACCGCGCCGCAGATCGCAGTCGAGGGCATCGTCAGCGCATTGGCGCGACGGGAGGGTGTGCCGCTGGAAGAAACCAACGTCACGTGTATGCCCTCAGTGGCCGTCATCGTGCAGTTGCTGCGAGACGGCTATGGCGTGGCGGCCGTGCCGGCGCTGTTTGTCGAACCTCTGCTGCAGAGTGGCGAGCTTGGTGAGCTTCAGGTGCGTCCGCTGCCGCCGCCTATCGTCGTGGCCATGTGTTATCGCGACGATGCTGCGGTGGGCGTGCTGGCGGCGGCACGGGTGGCGCGCAACGCGTGCGACGCATATGCCCAGACGATGGGTCGGCAGTTGATCCGGCGACGCTAGCGTGGCGCGCCGTGGTCGCATCGTAGTGCGATTCGTCCTATGCCATTTGCCGTGCTATCATGTAATTACATTGTGTTTACTTTCATCAGTTAACCCCGTAGCATTTCACTTCGGTTCAGGCGACACCATGAAGACGACAATCCGCAGAATGGGCAACTCCCATGGCGTACTGATTCCGAAACCTATCTTGACCCAACTGGGACTGGAGGACGAAGTGGATATGCAAATAGAAGGGAACACGTTAGTGTTGCGGCGCCCGCAGAGCGCGCGTACGGGGTGGGCAGAAGCAAGCCGGTCGGTGGCGGCGGCCGGGAGCGACGAGCTCGTGATGGGTGAGTTCCCGAACGCGGACGACGCGGGGCTCGTGTGGTAGCGCGCGGCGAAGTCTGGCTGGTTGCACTCGATCCTACGATTGGCAGCGAGATTCAGAAAACGCGACCGTGCGTTGTGGTTTCGCCGCCGGAGTTGCACGATCATTTGCGCACGGTCATCGTCGCACCCATGACCACTGCGGGAAAAGCCGCGCCGTTTCGCGTGCCACTGACTTTCTTGCGCAAGAAGGGTTTGATTCTGCTCGACCAGATCCGAACGGTCGACAAGACACGACTGGTTAAAAAGGCAGGGGCTGTGTCGGATCTGGCCTTATCGAACGCGTTGTCGACACTGCAGGAAATCTTCGCTGAGTGAGACGGCGCTAGAATAACGTCGTGTAGCGGTGGACGTGACCGCTCTAGATGTGTTGAGATTTTCCGCACTCGTGCTGGGACGAGTTGCAGCAGCCTTGTTCAGCGTTCACCGGAGACAGGACCGAGGCGTCGACGCACGGTCGCCACCCACTGATCTGGTGAAATGCTACTTAAGGCAAGCGCCTTCGTTTGCGGCCACTGATCACGAACAATGTCAGTCAACACCTGGCCAGGCGGTGCTTCAACCACCACCTGCGCACCCATCTCAAGCATTACCGTCAGCGCGTCGAACCAGCGAACCGTGTAACGCATATTGGTCGCGAGATCGTCGCGGATGGCGTCCGCGGTATGCAACGGGCGGCCACCTCGATTGCCCACGTAGACACTATGTGGTGCCTGAAACGGCACATTGCGTGCGTAGTCGATCAATGCATCGGCGGCATCCCCGAGCAATTCGCAATGCGAAGGAACGCTCACTGCCAGACGTGTGGCCTTGCGCGCGCCGGCGGCAAGTGCGCGCTCAATCAAGGCATCGAGCGCGGCATCCGCGCCAGCCATGACGATCTGTCTGGGAGCATTAACATTGCCAACGTAAACCTGCGGCAGACCATCCTTCGTCTGATTTGCCGCGAGGGTTTCCAATTGCCGTTCGGTCAGACCGGAGATAGCGGCGAGTCCGTAACCCGACGGATAGGCGGTCTCCATCAACTCGGCCCGCTTGTGGACCATGCGTAGTGCGTCTGGAAACGCAAGAGCGCCGCAACTGACCGCTGCCGCGTAAGCGCCTACGGAAAGACCGGCGCTGATATCGGGGGACAATTGTGCGTCGGCCAGCACGCGAGCGGTGGCAACACCCGCCACCACGAGTCCCACCTGAACCGCCACGGTGGAACGTAGCGCGTCGGGTGTATCAAGAGTCAGCACGTCGGTGCCTAGCACCTGTGAGGCTTCATCGAGCGTCGCGGTGACGACCGGGTGCTGCGGCAATCGATGCAGGAAACCTGCCGATTGCGCACCTTGGCCAGGGAATTGATAAGCGAGCATCATGCTTGCGGAGGCGACACCGCCCACGGATCGCTAACAAGCTGCGGCCCTTGAGCATGGCGTACCATCACGCGTGTCTTGCCGGCGGCCCACTCCGCGAGAGCAACTCCCCCTGAGGGAGTTTCCAGCTGGACATCGACGCGAATTCTGGCGCGCTCGGCGAACGATTCGAGTTCGATCATAAGTTGCGCCGCGCGCTCGCGAGAGAGTTTCTGCGGTACACGGATCAACAGGTCGAGATCGCTCGTAGCCGTCACAGTGGGCGTGCCAGTAGCAAGCTCGAAGCCGGCGCTGCCGGTTGGGCCCCACGAGAATGCGTGCAACGATTGTGCTTCGTCGCGCACGCTGGCGAGCATCGCGAACGCGGGCAGGGCACGACGTTCTACATCAAGCTGAAAACTAGCAGCGAGAAGATCCTCGGGGGCGATCACGGCCTCGATATCACCGGCTTCAGTCCATGTGCCATACCGTTGTGCGCGGCCGTCACCGCGCATTCCCACTGCGATGAAACCAGGCGCGGCCAATGCGCGCCTGATCACCGCAAAAGGCGCGTGCGCGAAGGCGAGGCGAACCCAGTCCGGTTCGCCATCGTATGAGGGCAAGCTTCGCAGGCGCAGCAGGTCGTGCGGCCGCCAGCGCGTATCGGAAAGGCGTTCTGCAGTGGCGCCATCCGCTCCGGCAGAAGCTGCACCAACCTGCGCGGCGAACGCAGCATCAAACGGCGGTGCTGCGCACGTCCGCATTACGCTGCGTCCCACTGTTCCGTCAACCGCCGCCGCACTTCGATCGAGGCGGCACGGTTCTGTTTCGCGCTGTCAGATTGCAGCCTGTGCGACAGGCCGCGCACGTCGTCGCGCGCGCTACGAATCGAATTGCGCAGCACCTGACGCACCTGATCGATCTGCGCGTCGCTCGGCGCATCGGCATCGACACCTTTGATCAGTTCGTCGAGCAGGCCGAGTTTGGCAAACGAAGCCATCGAATACGACATCGGCACGATCGTTTCACCCAATGCTTCGAGTGCTTCGACCGTACGGCGCGTAACGCGGGCGGCGGCCTCCTTGCCCATCGCATGCACCATCGTGCCGGGCGCATCGAGTGCGACGATCCGGTTGGCCTGGTAGCCATGCGCGAGGAACGCACCGGACATGGCTGGCCCGACAATCAGGGCGACCACCGGATGACCGGCGTCACGTGCCGATGCGTAAGCATCGACCGCCGACGCACAGGCGAGGTGAAGGCCAAGCGTCTCTTCCCGGTAGCCATATGCCTGGCTCTTGACATCGACGATCGCGACGATCGGTCGGCGCGTACCGCTTTGCGCATCGTCGGCGACGGCCTTGCGCACCGCGCGGGCGAGCTTCCAGCCTTGTTCGAGGCCGACGACGTTATCGGTCGCACGCGGAAAGCGGTTCTGCGGGTCAGGCACCACGGCAAAAAAGTGTGCGGTTTCGTCGCCGAGTGCAGCGGTGCCGCTCCACACCGGTGCGGGGCTGGACGGTTCGCCGGCGAGCGCCCGGAACCAACGGGCCCCGCGGGTCAGAGAGGTATCGTTCACGCTTCCTCCTTCGAGGACTGGATTGCGGTGTTCGCATGAAACACGGTCCGCATGGTTTCGGGGGTGACGTTGGCCGGATCGACTTCGGCGAGCCGCGCGAGATAGGTATCGACCTGTTCGCTACGATGCGCGACCGGTACGCCCAGTTCAAAGGCGCGCTGCACGGCGGTGCGCACGGCATCCGGGTCGTCTTCGACGAGCGCATCCGCGAAGCCTGTCAAGGCCCGCTGTTCGCCGCCGATCAACTGCCACACATGGCGGCGGTCGCTGGAGTCGAGTTCCTCGATACCGGCTTCCTGTTCAATCACTTCGGGTCCGTTCATCCCAAGCCGGCCTTGCTTCGTGACGACCAGATACGAGCACAGCGCGGCTGCGAGCGACATGCCGCCGAAGCAACCCACCATCCCCGTGATGACGCCGACTACCGGCACATGCCGGCGCAGCGCGACGATTGCGGCCTGCATCTCGGCGATCACGGCGAGGCCCAGATTGGCTTCCTGCAGGCGCACGCCGCCGGTTTCGAACAGCACTACGGGGCGCACTGTTTTGCCGCGTTCGCAGTCGCGCAACGCAAGTTCGAGTGCAGCGGCGATCTTGCTGCCGGATACCTCGCCGATGCTGCCGCCTTGAAATGCCGATTCGATCGCTGCGACCACGGCAGGTTCGCCGTCGATCATGCCACGTGCGATCACGCAGCCGTCGTCGGCCTGGCAGACGATGCCCTGCAGCGGCAGCCACGGCGACTCGATCCGGTCGAACGGTCCGAGCAGTTCGCGAAACGTGCCCGCGTCGAGCAACGCGCGGGCGCGCTCGCGCGCCGACAGTTCGATAAAGCTGTCATGCAGCACGGGCGCTGTTTGAGGAGTGGCAACAGTGCTCATGCTTCACCTTCCTGTTCCGCTTCTTCGACCGCTTCGGCGAGCCGCAACGCCACCACGCCGGGCGTGGCGCCGAAGTCATTGATCTCGATCTGCGCTGCGCCGTCGTAGCACGTGAAGAAGCGGTCGAGCACGCTCTTCCAGATATGGCCGTAGCCGTCGACACTGGTCCGCACAACGACGTGCGCTGTCATTGCGGAGGCTGGCGACAACAGCACTTCGAGGTCGCCTGAGCCGACCACGCCGACATGCGCGCGGGCCGTGACGGCGCGTTGCGCCGGATAATCGAAGGTCAGATTTTCCATGAGGATTGGCTCCCGCCGGTGCTGTCATGCACCAGCTTGTCGATGAAGAGGGTGGCGGCGAGCAGATCGGCTGCGCCGCCGGGGGATGCATTAAGGACGAGCAGCGCGCGATCGAGCTCATAAAGCGCCGCACGACCCGCGACGCACGCGCTGCCGCCAAGTTCGAGCACCCGGCGCGCTCCCTGCTGGCCGGCGTGCAGTCCGGGCAGGCCGGCGCGATGCAGCAGGCAGGTGTCGTCGAGCGAAGTCATGATCGTGAGCAGTGCGTCAAGCCGCGAGGATTCTTCATTCACGCCGTTCGCACGCGCTGCCAGCAGCGCGGGAAGGCCGATCGCCATGACGTGCGGAAAGCCATCCTGCGCTTCGTGCCGCGCGCCGCCCACCTGGTAGCGTTGACGTGCACGCTCGCCGTTGCTATCGGCAACTGAGGCAAAGCGATCCGGAAAGCAGGCGATCTGCGCGGCGAGTTTGCAAACTTTTACCGCGTGCGCGACCCGGGTCGCTGCGGGCGCGCGTGCGTGAGAATTACCTTCGGAGGTCGAATGACTCGAATCGCTTGCATGGTTCGCGGTGGCTTGCGCGTCGCGTTGCGCAAGTGCTGCGCCCGCGACCAGCAGCCCGACAATCCAGATTGCGCCACGATGCGCATTGCTGCCACCGGTGGCCTCCATCATCTCGCGTTCGCCGGCGCGGCCAATCTGCGCCAGCTCTGCACGCAAGGTCACGGAGGGCACGCTGTGCCGCGCGGCGCGCGCGAGCGCGGTGAAAGTTGGTTCAAGCGCGTGAGCGGAGCGCAGCATGATGTCCAGATCGAGATCGCGATGCGCGCCGCTGCCGCGCTGATCCACCAGCGCGGGCTTGGGCGTGAGTCGCGCCTCTTCGATCAGCGCGGAAACGGCGAGCTGGGCCAACAGTGCGTCAGCGTCGGCGCTCCCTGAAGCGCGTCTCGTTGCATGGAGTGATGGCGCCGTCGTGCGTGTTGCGTGCGCACCAATCGGTGACGTCTCCGTCCCGGACAGAAGCAAGCCAGAACCAGTCGGAATTCGCGTAGCCGTCACCGGCATAATCGCGGGCGTGCCCATGATTACCAGCTCCGGAATTGCGCCGGCGGCGTATACAGACCGCCTGACCATGTCACCAGATCGTCGATGCTGCGTGCGGCCAGCAACGAGCGCTTTGCTTCACCGCGGCGGATGCCGAGATCCTCGGGATACGCGACGATGCCGCGCCGCCGCAGTTCCGCGGTTTTTTCCGGCTTCGCGCGCAAACCGATTGGCGTGACGCCGGCTACCGCAGCAAGGGCCGCGCGCCGTTCGTCGATCCCTTCGGCCTTGTGCAAGTGGGCGATGCCTTCCTCGGTGACCACGTGGCTGACGTCGTCGCCGTAGATCATCACCGGGGCGATAGGCATGCCGCTCTTCGCGCCGACCGCAACCGCATCGAGCTCATCGACGAAGGTCGGCTCGCCGCCTTTCTTGTACGTCTCAGCAAGCTGCACGACCAGCTTCTGACCGCGGGAGACTGGCCCTTGATCCTTGAGAAGCTTGAGCCACGCTTCGCTCGAATGACGTCGTCCTCGCGGATCGTGTCCCATGTTTGGGGCGCCGCCAAAACCCGCGAGCCGCCCACGCGTGACCGTCGACGAATTCGCATCCGCGTCGATCTGCAGCGTCGAGCCGATAAACAGGTCGACGCCGTATTGCCCTGCCAACTGGCACAACACACGGTTCGAACGCAGGCTGCCGTCGCGTCCTGTGAAGAACACGTCTGGGCGCGCTTCGATGTATTGCTCCATGCCCACTTCGCTGCCGAAGCAATGCACGCTTTCGACCCAGCCCGATTCGATGGCCGGAATCAGCGTGGGATGCGGATTGAGCGTCCAGTTGCGGCAAATCTTGCCTTTCAGCCCAAGCGATCCGCCATAGGTGGGCAACAGCAGCTCGATAGCCGCCGTGTCGAAGCCGATGCCGTGATTGAGCGCGGTCACGCCGTACGCTTCGTAGATGCCGCGAATTACCATCATCGCGGTCAGCACCTGCAGGTCGCCGATGTGGCGCGGATCGCGCGTAAACAGCGGCTCGACTGCGAAGGGCCGGTCGGCCTGTACGACCACGTCGACCCACGAGCCGGGGATATCGACGCGCGGCAGCTCATCGACGATTTCGTTCACCTGAACAATCACGATGCCGTGACGGAACGCAGCGGCCTCCGCGATGGTAGGCGTGTCTTCGGTGTTCGGCCCGGTATAGAGATTGCCGTGCCGGTCCGCTTTTTCTGCGCACAACAGCGCGACGTTCGGCGTCAGCTCCACGAACATTCGCGCGTACAGCTCGACATAGGTGTGGATCGCGCCAATTTCCAGCTGTCCGTCTTCCAGCAGTTGCGCGACGCGCAGGCTCTGCGGTCCCGCGAAGGCGAAGTCGACCTTGTGCGCGATGCCGCGCTCGAACAGCGTCAGATGCTCGGGCCGGCTGATGCTCGAAATCAGCAGATGGACGTCGCGCACCTTTTGCGGATCCACTTTGGCAAACGAACGCGACAGAAAATCGGCCTGCTTCTGGTTGTCGCCTTCGAGCGCGACGCGGTCGCCGGGGCGGATCAGTGTTTCCAGTGCATCGACGATGCGCTCGCTGCGCAACACGCCGTCTTCGAGCCATGGCGCGATGGCGGTAAGGCGCCGGGCTTTCTCGTCGCGCATCGTGGTCCAGGACCGTGCTGCTGGTGCGGCGGCGGAGCGGGGGGATGGTTCGGCTTGTGGATTCATCGGCGGATTCAGCTCCCGGTAGTTGGAATGCGCGCGCGTCTCGCGCGCGGCTTGCGGCCGTTGGCTTGCGCGGCTTCGGCCTGCGCGCGTTCGGTCAGGAAACGGTAAAGCAACTCGCCGGTGCCGAGCAGATGCGCGGTCAACAGCGAGCGTGCAGCGGGGATGTCGGCGCGGCGCACCGCGTCGAGTATTTCCGCGTGTTCGCGATCGGACTCGTCCTTGTACAGCGGTAGCCCGAATTTGAGGCGTAAATAGCGCTCACCGCGCCGATGCAGCGTGGCGATCATTTCCTCGAGTTGGGGGCGCGCGGCCGACGCGTAGAGGCTCATATGAAACTCCTCGTTGCGGGTCACGTACAACGCCGGATCCATCTCTTTCTCCGCGGCGTGGCAAAGCTTTTCCGACTCACGCAGCGTCGCCGCGGTGTGGTGCGGAATGGCGAGGCCGACGGCGAGGCTCTCCAGCGCCGAGCGGATCTCGTAGATTTCGCGGGCTTCGTCCGCCGACAGCGGCGCGACCGTCGCCCCTTTGTGCACGGCGACCTTCGCCCAGCCTTCGCCTTCCAGTTGCCGCAGTGCTTCGCGCACGGGAATTGCACTGACCGAGAAATGACGGGCAATGGCGTCCTGCCGCAAGGGGGCGCCGGGGGCCAGCGTGCCTTCGACGATCGCCGTACGCAAAGCGTCTGCAATCACGCGTGAAGTGCTGGCCCGCGGCGCGGCCGCAACGGGCAGAAAGGGGACGCGCGCAGCGCTGTCCAGGGGAAAACCATCGGTTGCATCGTTCATAAGTTCAAATATTATATATGAAATGACGCGTTTTGCACGAGGGAAATCCAGGGTCCGAGAGGCAAGCGGACTGTAGGGACCGCGTTCAGGAAGTGTCAGGGGCTGTCTGACGAAAGCCCACGTAGTCGCCGCACGCACGCTAACCCGTTGTTAAGAATAGGCAATTGGCAATCCAACCGTAGGGCCGGAGGAGCAAGATGAATTCATTCTCGGACCGCGCGCGTGTCGCGCGGCATCGCACGCCACTAAACCGCTCGCAGATTGCAGGGTTCTGGGGCGCATGGGCGGGCTGGACGCTGGACGGGATGGATTCGTTCATCTACGCGCTGGTTCTCACCCCCGCGCTCACCGAACTGTTGCCGCGCTCGGGATATGCGGCAACGCCGGCCAACGTCGGACTCGCCGGGTCGATCCTGTTTGCGCTGTTTCTGATTGGCTGGGGGCTTTCGTTTATCTGGGGGCCGCTCGCCGATCGCTTTGGCCGTACCAAGGTGCTGGCCGGCACGATCTTCACTTTTGCAATTTTTACGGGTCTTTCGGCGCTCTCGCAGAACGTCTGGGAGCTGGCTATCTTCCGGTTTATCGCGGGCGTGGGAATCGGCGGCGAATGGGCGCTGGCGGGGACCTATGTGGCCGAGGCGTGGCCGGAGGACCGTCGCAAGATGGGGGCGGGCTATCTGCAAACCGGTTACTACGCCGGCTTCTTTCTGGCTGCGGCGCTCAATTACACGGTCGGGGTTCACTACGGCTGGCGCGCGATGTTCCTGACCGGTGCGGTGCCGGTGGTCGTGGCGATCCTGATCTTGCTGCGCGTGAAGGAGCCGGAAAAATGGCAGAAGACGGAGGCGCAAGCCGTGCGCAGCAGGCCATTGCGCGAGATTCTTGGTCCCGTGTACCGGCGCCGCACGTGGGTCGCGTGTGCCTTGTTGACGATTGCGATTATCGGGCTGTGGGCGGGTGCGGTGTATGAGCCGTCGGCGGTGATCCAGCTTGCGACGCGCGCAGGGATGGGTAAGCCGGATGCGATCCGCACGGCGTCGATCGCGACCGGCTTGCTGTCTATTTCGACCGTTCTCGGATGTCTTGCTCTGCCGCCGCTAGCCGAACGGATCGGGCGTAAAAACACGCTGGCGATTTACTTCGCGGGGATGGCTGTGGCGATTGTCGGCAGCTTTGGGTGGTCGTTTTATATGCCTAACGGACTGGTGCCGTTTATCGCTTGGCTGTGCGTGCTGGGGTTCTTCGGCGGTAACTTTGCGCTGTTCAGTTTGTGGCTGCCGGAGCAGTTCGAAACCCGCGTGCGGGCCACGGCGTTTGCGTTTTGTACGTCGTTCGGACGGTTTGTCGGGGCTGGTGTGAACTTCTTGTTGGGTGCGGCGGTGCTGCATATGCATACGCTCGGCATTCCGGTGGCGGTGACCGCGGTAGCGTTTGTTATCGGGCTCTTCATCATTCCGTTTGCGCCGGAGACGAAGGGAGAAGTTTTGCCGCAGTGAGAAGCAGCGGAAAGCTGCCCTGCGCACGTCGATAGCCAATCGGCCAGGTGGTGCCTGGCTGCAATACACGGCATGCTTCACGTGGTTAGCGGGCGTGCAACATCTTTGGCCATATGCTTGAGGTGTTGTACGGATTTCTGTACAACGAACTCACGAGTCGGGAGTTTCCGACTCGCGCTCGTCAGTGGACTTGCTCGCTTCGTCGCCGGGCTTTGTTCGCCGCAGGAAATACCGCTAACTTTTTTATCAGGAGCGGCCGGGGCACGCCTTCGGGCCGGATAAGCCATGAACACCCTTACTTACAGCGAGGCCCGTGCTGGCTTTAAGCAAGCGATGGACGACGTCTGCCGCGACCACACGCCTATGCTGATAACCCGGCAAGGTGGCGAACATGTGGTGATGGTTTCGCTCGAGGACTTCAGCGCCATGCAGGAAACCCTGTATCTGTTGAGCTCTCCGAAGAATGCCGAACGGCTTGTACGTTCTGTCGCCCAGATCAATGCACGCAAGGGTACGCCGCGCACACTGCTAACAGATGAGCAAACAGAAAGCCCGCAACAAGGAGACCGTGAGGTCTGATAGTGTTTTTGTCTTTACGGATGAAGCTTGGGAAGACTATTTGCATTGGCAGAGAGTCGACCCCAAGATATTGCGGAAGGTCAACGAACTGCTTGAAGAATGCCGGCGTGACCCTTTCAAGGGGGCGGGCAAGCCGGAGCCCCTGGTTGGCAATCTGACGGGTTTCTGGTCGCGCCGCGTGACCCTTGCTGATCGCCTGGTCTATATGCCGCAGGACGGACTGATCTACGTTGCCGCCTGCCGTTTTCGCTACGACGATTGAATGGAATCCGGGTGCCACGCCCGGTTCTTTCGTCTCAATCCGCCGAACGCCTGGCCCGTACCCCACGTCGCAAAATCGACACCAACGGCCACCCAAGATTCACTCCAAGGCTCGCCGTCACAATCAACGCCATCCCGGCCAACTGCAATGGCGAAAGCGCCCGTCCATAAACAACCGCATCGACGACGATCGCGGTCAGCGGATAAACAAACAGCAGCACCGCAATGATCGGCGTGGTCAGCTTGGGCAGCGCTCCGTAGATCAGTACATACGACAGGCCCGTATGCAGCACGCCCATGCCGACGAGCCAGAACCATTGCGTGGGCTCGATATGCGCCACCGAATGCAGCGGCGCAATAAACGCCAGGCAAACCACACCAACCAGACACTGAGCGAGCGTCAGCAGGTGCGGGCGCAACTGACCGAGGCTTTTGGCGATCAGCGTCACGCTCGCATAAAGCACTGAACCGGCCAGCGCTTCGCCCACGCCGACCAGATAACCGGCATGCCCTTGCAGGTTCTCACTCGTGGCCACACCCGAAGCAAGCACGAGTCCGACAAACGCAGTCGCGATCCAAGCAAGCCGGTCGCCGCCGAGCCGCTCGTTGAAAAGCGCCGCACCCATCAGCACGACCCAGAACGGCTGCACATGAAACACCACGGTCGCGACCGCGATGCTGGTGCGGTGAATGGCATCGAAGAACCAGACCCATTGGGTCACCATCAGTGCACCGGACAGCACGGCAAGTAACACCATACGCGGCGTAAAACGTTGCGCCCTGAAGAATCCCTTCCACGCGCAATAACCGGCCAGCGCCAAAGACCCGAACAGGCAGCGAAAGAACACCATCGTCATCGCGTCGAGCCGCGCTTCCTCGACGAAGATGCCGATCGTCCCCATCAGCAATCCACCGCTGGCGAGGGTGATGGCGCCTTGTTGACGTGAGGTGAGTGACATGCAAAACGCTCCGTGAGGATGGCTTGGGTCGAGTATCGGGGACTTGCCAGGCAGCGACAAACGAATAAAATTGAGAAATCTGATAAGCCGGGCTTATAAATCATGAACCCTGAATTCGACGTGGATCTGCTGCGTACCTTCGTCGCCGTGGTCGAGACGGGTAGCTTTACGAAGGCCGCGGCGACCGTGCATCGCTCGCAGGCGGCGGTCAGCATGCAGGTCAAGCGGCTCGAAAGCATGCTTGGCACGACGCTGTTCACGCGTGACACCCGCAATCTGGCGTTGACACGACCCGGCCACACGCTGCTCGAATACGCGCGGCGGGTGATCGATCTGCATGAGGAAGCGTGGTCGGCGGTCGTGCGGCCCGAGGTGACCGGCCGGGTCGTGCTGGGGGCGCCAGACGATTACGTGTCGTCGTTGCTGTCGCCCGTGCTCAGGCGTTTTTCGAATCTGTACCCGCAGGTCGAGATCGAGATTGTCTGCGCGCAAAGCACGGCGCTCGCGCCGATGCTGGCCGACAACAAGATCGACCTCGCTTTCGTCACACGCGACCGCAAGCTGCGCGGCGAATTCGTGCGCAGTGAGTCGATGGTGTGGGTGGGAGCGTCGGAGGATACGCCGGTGCTGGCGGCCTCGCCGTTGCCAGTGGGCTTATATGAGCCGGGCTGTGTAGCCCGCACGCATACGCTGGCTGCGCTCGATAAAGCGCGGATTCGCTATCGTGCCGCATACAGCAGCGCCAGTCTGCTCGGCCTCGTGGCGACCGTGGATGCAGGGTTGGCCGTGATCGCCCTGACTCGCTGCAGCGTGCCGACGCGTCTCGCGATCCTCGGCGACGCGCACGGCTTGCCGAAGATCGAGCCGCTAGAGATTGTGGTGGCGCGCAGCGCTAAATCGGACCGCCCGACCTGCGATTACCTCGCCGCCCAGATGATTCAGGACTTGTCAGTGCGCTCGCAGCGCGCGTCGGCGGCTGGGGCATCCGCGTCTTCGTCCGCTTTGCCGCGCGACGGACGCGCGTCGGACATTCAGGCGCGGGCGTAGGCGGTCACGTCGCCATCGATGGCGAGCCTCACGCGCTCACCCGGTTGCGGCGTCCGGTAGCCCGGCACGCGGGCGCGCACCACCGTCTGCGCCGCTGACTGCAACTGCAGCGTGACACCGGCATCCTGTCCCTGGAAGGTCACGTCCTGCACGATGGCATCGAACGAAGCCGTTCCATCCGGCGTGGTTTCGTTCGCGCGCCACAAACGGATCTGTTCGGGTCTAACCATTACGTCGACAGCACCGCCCCGTGCGGGCGCCGACAACGTCAGTTCGCCCAGTTCACAGGTAACACGATCACGCGCGGCAACTCCTTGCAGCAATACCGCCTCGCCGATAAACGACGCGAGTTCGCGCGTCACCGGACGCCGGTAGATCATCTCCGGCGTATCGGTCTGGATCAGCTTGCCTTGCCACAGCACTGCGACTTCATGGCCCAGCGAGAGCGCCTCGGACTGATCGTGCGTCACCAGCACGGCAGTGGCGCCTGCCGCGGCCAGCGCGCTGGTTACCGCCTGGCGCGTTTCGAGTCGCAGCGCAGCATCGAGCGAGGAGAACGGCTCATCGAGCATCACAAGCGTCGGCGACGGCGCCAGCGCGCGTGCCAACGCCACGCGCTGTTGCTGACCACCGGAAAGCTGTTGTGGCGCGCGGTCGGCAAACGTCGCCGGCAAGCCCACGAGCTCGAGCAGTTCGGCGACGCGATGTCGGGCACGCCGTTGCGTGCGCGGCAGACCGAACACGATATTGTCCGCCACCGACAGATGCGGAAACAGCGCGCCTTCCTGCGGTACATAACCAATGCGGCGCTGTTCCGACGGCACATGCAGCGCATCGCCCACAACCCGCCGGCCGTCGATTTCCACGCTGCCGCGGTCCGCGCGTTCGAAGCCGCACAACACGCGCAGCAAGGTGGTTTTGCCGCTGCCGGACGGACCGAGCAGGGCGAGCAGCGTGCCGCGCTCGACGGACAGATCGATGCCGTGCAGCACCGGGTTGCCGTCGAACGATTTTTGCAGGCCGCAGATACGAAGGTCGCTCATGAAAATCCGATGGAGAAAGCGGTAAGTTCCACGCAGTCTTAGCTGCGTTCGCCGAGCAGCGCCGAGCGGCCGAGCAGCGCGAACAGCAGACCGGAGGCGCACAATGAGATGCCCGTGAGCAGCGCCGCATAGGGCGCGGCGGCGGCGAAGGCCATGGTCGACGTGTCGGACCAGACCTGGGTGGCCAGCGTCTGGGTGCCTATAGGAGAGAGCAGCAGTGTGGCGTTGAGTTCGGTGACGACCGAGATGAACACCATCGAAGCCGCAGCGCCTAGACCCGGCCCAGCCAGTGGCAATAGCACGCGCACCAGCGTTTGCCCCCAACCCAGACCGAGCGCACGCGCAGTCTCCTCGAGACGTGGTTGCGCCTGCATTAGCGCAGCGCGCACGCTCACCAGCGCGAGCGGCAGGAACAGGATGGCGTAGGTGATGATCAGCAGCGTGGTGCTCTGATACAGCGGCTGTAGCGCGTGCACGGCGAGTGAGACGATCGCCAGTGCAATCACGAGACCTGGAATGCCCTGCGCCAGAAACACGGTGCGTTCGAACAGCGTGGCGAGACGTCCCGGATAGCGCACCAGCAGGAACGCCAGCGGCACGATCAGCAGGGTAGTGAGGACGGCTGCGCCAAGGCCGAAGCCAAGCGACGAAAGCGTTGAGTCGAACAGCAATTCGGGCGAGACGTCGGCTGGCGTGACGGCGGCGGCGCCGGGCTGCGTGAGCCAGTAGCCGATCATGCCAAGCGGCACGCCGAGCGTGGCGACGGTCAGCGCGGTAAAGCCTGCGACTACCAGCCAGCGCCAGAAGCCGAGGTCGTAGCGCAACACCGCGCGGCGCGTGCCACGGTCGACGCGTTCATAACGCGCGGCCCCGCGTACGCGGAATTCAAATGCGAGCACGACGAGACACATCAGGATGAGCAGACAGGCCAGCAGCGATGCACCGGGGCCGTCGAAACTCGTGCGGTACTCGGCATAGATCTCGGTCGTGAAAGTGCGAAAACGCAGCAGCGTGAACGCGCCGAATTCGGACATCACACCGAGCGCGACCAGCAGCATGCCGCCCAGCAGAGCGGGGCGCAGTTGCGGCAGGATCACGCGAAAGAAAGTGCTCCAGCGGCCGCAGCCGAGCGAGCGGGCGCTTTCTTCGAGGGCCGGGTCCATGCTGCGTAGCGCAGCGGCGACCGGCAAATAGACCAGCGGAAAATACGCGGACGTAATGACCAGCAACGCGCCATTGAAGTCCTGCAGATCGAGACTGAACGACACCCACGCATAGCTTGTGATGAACGGCGGCATCGCGAGCGGCGCGGCCATCGCCACGGCCCAGAAACGGCGGCCGGGCAGGCGGGTGCGTTCGATAAACCAGGCCGCAGCCGTGCCGAGCACAGCGGCGGCCAAAGTGGCCGACACGGTGATCATCAACGTATTGACGAGCAGTTCGCCGACGAGCGGCCGGAACACCAGTTCGGCCGCCTCGGCGAAGCCAAAACTCGCCGCCCGCCACACGGTGAAAGCGAGCGGCAACAACACCAGCAGAGCACTTACCGCGGCAGCAGCAAACAGACCACCCGGCGCGCGCTTGCGCGCACGCGCCGGTTCAGAGGCAACAGCCGGCACTGCGGCTGACACAGCGTCACTCATTTACAGCAGTCCGGCCTGACGCAGCAGCTTGCCGGCCTGGCTGTCGTCGCCGAGTTGTTGCACCGTCAGCGTCGGCGGGCTCAGTTCGTTGAACGGCTTGAGGATCGGATCCGGAGCCACGCCGCTATGCAGCGGGTACTCGAAGTCGACATGGCCCTTCGCCATCAGATCCTGAGCGCGTTCGCTGACCAGATAGGCCAGGAACTTCTGCGCGCCGCTCGCATTGTGCGCGGACTTCAGCACCGCTGCGCCCGAGACGTTGACGAGTGCGCCGGCATCGCCGTTCGTGAAGTGATAGAGCGCGCTACGGGTGGACTTGTCGCCGATCTCGGCATGCAGACGCGCCCAGTAGTAGTTGTTGATGAGGCCGGTTGCGACCGCGCCGCGATTCACCGCCGCCACCACGCCTTCGTCGTCGTCGAAGATCTGCGAGTTGGCCTTCAGGCCTTTCAGCCAGTCGAGCGTCTGCGCTTCGCCCTTCAGCGCGATTACGGCGCTCACGAGCGGCAGGAAGTCGCCGTCGCTCGGGGCAATGCCGACCTTGCCTTTCCATTCCGGCTTGGCGAGATCGAATAGCGATTGCGGCAACTGGTTCGGCTGAACCTTGTTCGTGTTGTAAGCCAGCACGTTTTCACGCGCCGTCACGCCAACCCAAACGCCGGTCGGCGAATCGAAGCGTGCCGGCACAGCCGCGAGCGTCGACGCGTCAACCTTGCCGAGCAGACCCTTTTCCTCGAGCAGCATCAACTCAGGCGAGTTTTCCGTGAAGTACACATCCGCGGGCGACGCCGTGCCTTCTGCGACGAGCTGGGCCGCCAGCGCGGGGCCTTCGCCGGTGCGGATCTTGACGGAGATGCCGCTTTGATTCTGGAAGTCCTTCGCGAGCGCGTTGACCACCTGCTCGTGCTGCGCGCTATAGAGCGTGATCGATTCAGCGTGGGCGGCGAGCGGTGCAGTGCTCAAGGTCGCCAACAGGAGAGCCGCCGCGCCGCTGATTGCGCGGACGCGGTTGCCAAGCCAGGAATGAGTCATGATTCAGAATTCCTTTTGTGATGGTATTTGATCTTTGTTCATACGCGGCGCGCCGCGAGCGACACCGTCGCGGGTGCCGGTCGCGGCGCTAGCGGTGCGGTTCCGCGCATCCAGCCAAACCTGCTTCATGAGAGCCGCATGTGTTTTTCACGGCTTACGTTTCGAACAGCCCCGCGCCGATGTACGAACCGGGCTTCGCGCCGGGCGGACACGCAAACACCGCGCTGCCGACGTGCGTCGTGAACTGGTTCATCAAGTCGAACTTCGACAGCTTCTCGTTGATCGGGATGAAGCCGGTACGCGGATCGCCCTGATAAGCGATAAAAATCAGGCCTGCGTCGTACTCGGTTTCCTGGCGCCATGGCGGCCAGCGCTCGATGTAGAAATTCGAGCCATCGTTGTACGAATACGAGCGGCGCAGAATCTGCGCGCCGTTGTTGGTGGCCTGGTTCGACAGGCGGACATGCGAGTTTTCCGGAATGACCGGATTACCGTCCTTGTCCTGGGCGTCGAGATCGAGCGGTTCGAATTCGCTCTTCTTGCCGATCGGCGCACCGCTGTACTTGTGACGGCCGAACACCTGCTCCTGGAAATCCTCTTCCGTCATGTCCCAGTGTTCGAGCGTGATGCGGATACGGCGCACGACGCTATACGAGCCGCCTTGCATCCATGCAGCATCCTTGTCGTTGGCCCAGACAAACTGGTTCATCAGTTCAGGCTTTTTGATCGACGGGTTGTTGGTGCCGTCCTTGAAGCCCATCAGGTTGCGCGGCGTCTGGCCGCGCGGACCCGACACGAAGCCGGCCTGGCCCCAGCGCATCGTCGCCGTGCCGTAGCACTGACGTACCAGCTGACGCACGGCATGGAAGGCCACTTGCGCATCGTTCGCACAGGCCTGAATGAACAGGTCGCCGCCGGTCTTTTCCGGAACAAGCTGGTCGCCGTTGAAGCGCGGCAGATCGACGAGCGCAGCAGGGCGGCGATCGGCGATGCCGTAGCGGTCCTTGCCGCCCGAGGTGAAGAGCCCTGGGCCGAAGCCAAAGGTCACCGTCAGGCCGGCTGCGCCGAGGCCGAGCACGTCGCCGGAATCCGGCGCTGCCTTGCCGTCGGCGCCGGGCAGCGCGCCCGCCGGTTGCCCTTGGGTCATGCGCGCGGCCGAGTCGGTCCACGTGCGCAGCAGGGCGATCACATCTTCCCGCTTGGTCGTCGTGAGATCGAGCGCTGCGACGTAAATATGCGCCTGCTGTGGCGTGACGATGCCGCTCTGATGCTCGCCGAAGAACGGTTCGACCGCGAGGTACGGATCGACGACGTGCGGCGCTTGCGACTTGTTGAGCGCGGCGTGGGCGACGCCGGTCGCACCGAGGCTCGCGCCCGCAGCGACCGCCGCCCCCCCCGCCTTCAGAAAACCGCGCCGGGCAGGCCGCTTGGGGGGATTTGTATCGTTTGCCATGATTACTTCGCTAGTACCAAAGTGTTCACGTCGTCTTGCACGTAGTAAAAGCCATCGCCCGCCGGCGTCATGACGATGCCGAACAGGTCGCCGTTACCCGGGGGCGATTGCGCCTTGTCGGTATCGATCCAGCGTGCGTAGATCTGCTTGCCGGTCGCCGGGTCGATCTCGACCACCTGGCCGTTCAGCGCGTTCGTCACCAGCAGGTGGTTGTTAGGCGCCACAACCATCGCGAGCGGGCGGTGCAGCAGTCCGTCGGCGGTCAGCTGGCGGCCGACCCCCGCGCTGGTGTCGCGCGTCATCGGATCTTCGATCGCGTTGACACGGTTACCGATGGCGTCCGAGATATACAGCAGCTTCTGGTCGGGCGAGAGGGCGAGGCCCGTCGGTCCGATCAGGAACACGCCCTTGTCAGCCTGCGCGCCAAAGCCGCTGCCGACCACGGTTTCGCTCTTCACGACCGGCGGCTTGCCGTCGGGAATATCGAGTTCAAGACGCAGCACTGTAGCCTGCTTGAACACCGGCGGTTCGCCGTCCGGGCCGACCGCGGTTGCAGGACCCACACCGAAGCCCGCGTTGCTCACGAACAGCGTGGCGCTATTGCCGTTGTCGACAACCGCCATGTTGCCCCAGGGGTCGTTGATGTTCGGGCTGGAGATCGTAGAGGCAATCTTGCCTTGCGGATCCAGCACGATCAGGCAGCCGGCGCCCTTGGTGCCGGTGGTGCCGTCATTGCTCGGCGTGCTGCCGACGATCACCCAGCCCGACTTCAGCATGGTCATCGCCGTCGACAGGCCGACGCCGCCCGGGCATTCCTTCAGATTGCGCGGAATCACCGCGAACAGCGACATCTGCTTGGTGTCCGGGTGGTAATCGACGATGGTGGTGCCGGTGCCTTGCAGGTTGGTCGAGTTGTTGAAGTTGTCGATAAGCACGTCGTCTTTCTTCACCGTGCCGGCCGAGACCGGCGCCACGACGAGCGCGTACGGGTTCTGGTCGCCGTTGTCGGGCACGGTATTGATGAGCGTGGTGTGCTTATGGACCGTCTCGAGGAAGCCTTGCGGGTCGGCGTAGGCGGTGCCGGCCGCGACCAGCGCAACGGCGCTCGCCGCTGCTGCCATCAGTGCCCGCGTAGCGCGCGGCACGTTCTTGCGCTTGGGGTAGTTCATGCTTGAGCCTCCGTGCCTGCGCACAAAGCGGTGAATGCGGTCATGATCGAAAGCATAGTGTCCGGGTTATGAAAGCGGTCAGAACGTGATGTTGGTGCGCACGCCGACGACCAGCGTGTTACGCAGCGCCTGGGTCGGATCCACCGGATTCTGGCCGGCGCCGGCGTTGAACGTGTATTGCGCGTCAGCCTGGATCTGCCACCAGGGGTTGACCTGAAACTGATAGGTCGCCTCCAGCGTGGTTTCCTGGGTGCGTACGCCGTACGGGCCGCCGCTAAACAAGCGGTTTTGCAGATCGAGGTTTTCCACGCTGTTGCTGACCTTGATGTACGTCAGCGCAAGTCCCACAGTGTCGTTGTCGCGGCCGGGGAGCGGATCCTTCATCACCACACCGAGGTTGGCGGAGAAGTTGACGAGGTTGCGGTCGCCCGGCGCGCCCATCACGCGGGCAAACACGTTGATGGCGCGCGGCTCGTCCGGATCGGGACGCCATACCATCTGGTCGGCCACGGCATAGAAGCTGTAGTTGCCGCGATGCTGCGCGGCAATACCTGTCGAGTTCGGGTTAGCCAGCGACAAGCCGGTGTTGTCGTAGTACTCGTCGGCGAAGCTCTCGGTGTTGTACCAGAAGCCGACCTTGTAGCTGCCGGGCAGGCCCGTGTTGCCGGCGCCGACCATTTCACCGTCACCCGGCTGGTTCAGGGCGTACTGCAGTTCGCCGATATACAGTGCGCCGTTATGCAGGTTGAAATTCGTGCCGCTGATGTTGTTCGGATTGTTGCCGAGCGGGTCGGCGTCGAACACGCCGGCGAGTGCGGTCACGGTCGGCGAGAGCTGGCCACGCACGCGTACGCCGAGGTCCGAGAGCGGATAAGCCGGGCCGCCCGAGGGCAAGTCGTACGACGGCAGCGCAGGCCAGCCGAACATCGTATTGACGAACAGGCCCGCACTCTGGCTGCCGATGAATTCCTGGTCGAGACTCTGCTGGCCGACCTTGACGTCCATCTTGTTGTTCAGGAAGGACTGCTGGTACCACAGTTCCCACAGACGCGTCGTATCCTGGGCTTCGATCCCGCTCGCGGTATTCAGCGTGCCGAGATTGTCCGCGCTCAGGTTCTGACCGTGAATGTTCAGCGCGCTCACGTTGAAGAGGCCGCCCTGCAGGCCGAATGCCTTCTTCGTATCGACCTGGACCGTGGCCGTGGTCAGGCCGTCATAGGTGCCGCCGGTATTCAGGCCGCCGCGCGCGTTGTAGAGGTATTCGCTGGTCTCGGTGAGGGCGAACGTGATGCCGTATTTGCCGAGCCAGGGGCGCAGGCCGCCAATGTCGCCGAGCAGGTTGCCCCGGTTCCACACACCGGTCCATTGGCTCGTGGGCTTTGCCTGAATGCTCAGGTCGGCCTCGGGCGCGTCGTTTGGCGTGGCATCGGGATTGGTCTCGGCCATCGCAGTGGCGGCCGTAAGAGAGGCCCATGCGAATGCCGTGTAAAGTGCCATGCGACGCATCGAGTGCAGACCTGGCTTGCGTGCGGCGCGACCGCGCGGCGTGGCATTCTTGAACGGACGTACGCTTGACGCGAGTCCAGTGGACTGGGCGAACTTCATCGAAATCCTTATTGTGTTGTATCGACTGTTCCGAGCTATTCGCAGCGAGCGTCGATAGCCGGACTTTCCGCGCATTGCTGCTGCGGGTCGCGACGCCTCAGACAGCAATGCCGAGATCGTACGCATGCGGAATAGGTGCGTCAATACAAATGAGAACGATTCGCAACAATATTACTGCAGTGTAATTCGCATTTTTACGGTTGCTAGACTTTATTTGATGATTTGTTATTTATAAGTAAATTAAACGTAATTTATTTGTATGTTATCGAGAGCCTTTGATTTCGACCTACGTTCGTCGTAGATGCCCTTGTCAGCGGCGTGTCGCATGCGTAGCTCAACCTGTTGCAAGTGCCCGGCGGCGCCGTTCGCGTCAAGCCGCAGCGTTCGCGTCCCGCAGGCCACTTCAGTCGTTCCAACCGTTCCAGGATTCACTTTCATGTCAAACGCGCTCGACCTCGACCTGTATTTCGCCCGTATTGGCTATCAGGGCCCGCGTATCCCGACGCTCGCGGTGCTGGGCGAATTGCACCGCCTGCATCCGCTTGCGATCCCATTCGAAAATCTCGACTCGTTTAGCGGCCGCACGGTTGCGCTCGAACTGCCGGCGATCGTCAGCAAGCTGCTCGAGCGCCAGCGTGGTGGATATTGCTTCGAGCAGAACAAGCTGTTTGCCCATGTACTGATGCAACTGGGCTTTCGCGTGACGCCGCTTATAGCGCGCGTGTTGTGGGGCTGCGAGCCGGATGCGGTCACGGCGCGCACCCACATGCTGACGAGCGTCGACATCGACGGCACGGCATGGCTCGCCGACGTCGGTTTCGGCAGCATGACGTTGACCGCCCCCTTGCGCCTCGAGGCGGGCATGCCGCAAGGCACGCCGCTGGAAACGTTCCGGCTCGCCGATGCGTCGCATGGTGCGCTTGACCTCGAGGTGCAGTTGGGCGATACCTGGGCGAAGACGTACCGCTTCGATCTGCGGCGTGCTGAATGGATCGACTATGAGGTTGCGAACTGGTACACGTCCGCGTGGCCGCAGTCGAGGTTCGTCAATCATCTGATTGCCTGCCGGGTCTTGCCGCAGGGCCGCCTTGCGCTGTTTGACCGCCGGCTGACCGAGCGCGGCGCGA
>NZ_JAMFSB010000076.1 GCF_026225065.1 Paraburkholderia sp.
CGGCGATTCTTCCATGACGCCTTCGTGCCCAGAGCCGGCATTGTTGACCAGAACGTCCACGGGTCCGACGGTGGCCTCGATTTCCGCCACGATGCCGTCGATGGCGTCGAAGTCGGTCACGTCAAGTACCCGTCCAAAAGCCGCGCCCGCAGACAGATACTCGAAATCAAGCTTTGCCTGCGCACTTCTCACAGTACCGACGACCTTGTGCCCCGCCGCCAGTGCCTCTTGTGCGAGCGCACGGCCAAAGCCGCTGCTGACGCCAGTGATGAGCAGAATTTTGCTGGATGCCATTGAAGCTTCTCCCGGATGTTGTCTGGAGAGTGCATACTAGTCTGAACGGAGAAGCTATCTAAGCCAGATTCCGCTATTTTTATTGCCTAAAGCTATGAATGCCAAGCGGGCCGCCACCCACAATCCCGACCTCTCCCCGCAAAGCCAAGACCGCATGATTGCGTTGCTCCGTGCGTTGGCGCCCGAGGAGGGCTACAACCTCACGGCGCTGCCGAGCGTCCGCATCCTGCGTTCAAACCGGCCCTTGTCACGCACGCCGGTTCTCTACGATCCCGGCATCGTGATCGTTTGTCAGGGTCGCAAGCGCGGCTATTTCGGCGACCAGCTCTATCTATACGACGAGCATCACTACCTGGCCGTGTCCGTGCCGGTTCCGTTCAGCATGGAAACCGAGGCAACCGAGGAGCGCCCGTTGCTCGCGCTGTACCTTCACCTCGATTTCACATTGGCCGCTGACCTGGCGGTACAGATCGACCGCGAAGGCGCAACGGAACAGGTGCAGGCGCCCCAGAGCATGATGTCGACGCCGATGGATGACGCGATGCAGGCGTCCGTGCTGCGCTTCCTCGAGGCGATGCAGCGGCCGCTCGAAGCCGCGGTATTGGGCCCGGGCCTGCTGCGCGAACTATATTTCCGCGCGCTTACCGGAGCGCAAGGGAGCTCGATGCGCGAGGCTTTGGCGATGAGAGGACAGTTCGGGCGGATAGGCAGATCGCTACGCCTCATCCATGCCGGCTACGCGCAGCCGCTGGACGTGATGCAGTTGGCCGAGGAAGCGGGAATGAGCATTCCCAGCTTCCACAGCCACTTCAGGTCGATCACACAGGTCTCGCCGATGCAGTACGTGAAGTCGACGCGCCTGCATCAGGCTCGCCTGTTGATGGTCCGTCAGGAACTGACCGCGGAGGCAGCCAGCCACGCAGTGGGTTACACGAGCGCGTCCCAGTTCAGTAGAGAGTTCAAGCGGCTTTTTGGCTTGACGCCAGCGGCGGAGACGAAGCGTATGCGCGAGAGCTTCGCCATTCCGGCAGCGTTCGACAATGCGACGTATGTCTCGTCACACTGAGTTTGGCATGCTTCGTTTTGACGCCGGATTTGTGTCGCTACTAACCTGCCATTTCCCCAGGCGCCAAGGTGCGCCACCTTCTTCGCATGCGCATCGTTGCGGATCTGTGTAAGAACCGGTACATCCTCTGCCGTTGCTCTGCGGATGTTTTTCGAGGTCATCGCTCGCATCTCCGTTGAAGAGTCTCTGTGAAGAAAAACCGCTCGTCTCTGTTTCGCCGCCAACGCAAAGCATTTCTTACAATGTAATATCAAGCGTCGCGGCTGCCCCCTGCGAGCGTTGTCACGGAACAGGCAAAAATTCCCGAACCACAACGTCGTGCCGCTGCGATCGTTCGGCATACATATAGTCTTTCGCCTGGGTTATACCCGGAAACATTATCCTGGGCCCTTCAGGACGTGCTAAAAAGAGTCGATATCCCGGAAGGGCGACTAAAGGTCCGGTCCGGAGATTGGAGAATCCCACGCGGACTGTCGCACGGAATTCCGAGGTGAAAGTATGGAAAAAAAATTGCTCGTCGCGGTAGCCGCCGCGCTGGTGTCTTCCCTGGGCGCGCTGCATCCCGAATCCGCCCGTGCCGATGACGCTGCAGCCTCGGCCTACGAAGACTCGACCGTCGACGCGTCGCTCGATCGCGGCGAAGAACGCGTCTCCGCCGATGCGGAGAATCAGGCTCGCCTGAAAGACCTGAGGTATGCGTATTTCATCGGCTATAACGCGCGCGCCAGGGAGGACTCGAAATCCTATGCGACCTTGGGTGACGAGGTAAAGCATCCGCAGAAGCAGCTTGCCGCGGAAGCCATGCCCGCATCGCCGAAGCCAGTTGCCGAGCGGGTTGCCCCGCCAAGGCGAGTCGTGGCGCCAGCCGCGCCGCTAAGGCAGGTATCCGCGCCGGTCGCACCCGTGAAGCAGGTATCCGCCCCGGTCGCATTGCCGAAGCGGGTTGTTGCTGCGCGAGCCACGCCGTCCAGGCAGGTCGTTGCGCAGGCCGAGCCTTTACCGCTGAAGCGCGTTCCCGCGCAAGTCGCGCCCGTACCGCAGAAGCGTGTTTACGCGCAAGTCGAATCCGTGCCGACGAGGCGGGTCTCTGCGCCGGCCGCATCGTTGAAGCAGGTTTCGGTGCAGGTCACGCCGCCCAGGCGGGCTGAAGTGCAACCTGTGTCTCTGAAGCAGGTTTCTACCCGGACTACACCGCCGAAGCTGTTTGCCGCCGAGTCCGAGCCGCCGATACTGATTCCGACGCAAGCCGTGACGTCATTGCCGGAACCCAAATCGGACAATGACGACGACGCGCAGGTGGCGCAAAACCGCGATGCGCAGAACACCCAGCGGGCGGCGCTGCAGTATCGGCGGGCCGATGAAGAGTCGCAATACCCCGCGGAGCAAGGCACTCAAGCGGCGCAGAACCAGCAACCTCGGCAATATCAGGGTCGGCAGCCCCAGCAATACGCGGCGGCGCCGTCCTATAACCAGTTATCAACAGAGTCCCAGCAGTCAGGCGGGTACACCGGGCGGCAATACACGCCGCCGCCCCCGCCAC
>NZ_JAMFSB010000077.1 GCF_026225065.1 Paraburkholderia sp.
GCATCGACGCCGCGGGCTGGGCGGCGCGCTGGATCAGGGAACCTGGGAATGCCAGGCAGGTTGCGACGCGCCTGCAACATCTCTTTCCGTCGCTGCTTGAACTGGTAGGCGACCGACCGATACGGGAGTATGGCCGTGGCCTGATTCGCAACGGCATCGATTCGATCGCGGCGGCGCCGCTCGGCGCGCGGCTGCTGTCGGTACTGATCGCGCATGGTCACCATGAGACAGCGTTCGATATGGCGCTCGACCAGGCGCAGCGCTTTATCGATGAGCACAAGGACCAGATTCGCCAGAACGTCGCGAACAGCAGCGCGCGCTGGGTGCGCGGCTGGGTCGACGGCCGGATTCTGGACGCGTTTCTGGTGGAAGTGCAAAAGACCATCGATGACGCGCGAAGCGTGCCCGATCATCCCTGGCGGCTCGAGTATCGCGGCATGCTCGACGACCTGACGGTGAGGCTCGCCGACGATCCGCAGATGCTGGCGCACGGCGAGCGGATCAAGTCGGAAGTGCTGGATAACGACGTGGTGGAAGGGTATCTGGAGTGGTTGAGCTCAGAGGCAGGCGAGAAGGTGCAGGCGGAGGTCGGCAAGGACGACGGCGTGCTGATGCAGTGCCTCGAGCGCGGCTTGCAGGCGGTGGGCAGTTGGCTCGACGAGAACGCCGAGGTGCGCGTGCTGATCAATCGCTGGGCGCAGCAACTGGTGTTCAACGCGATCGTGCCGAACCGCAAGGAGATCGGCGCTTTCATCTCCGAAGTGATTGCGCGCTGGGATACCACCACGCTCATCGATAAGCTGGAGCTTCAGGTGGGCAAGGATCTGCAGTACATCCGCATCAACGGGACGCTGATCGGCGGCCTGGCGGGGCTGGGCATTTTTCTGATCGATCGGCTGTTCACCTGACGTGAGCTTCTGCCCGCGCTGACGCTCGCGACCGATATCGCAGCATGAAAAAACCTTCACGTGTCCGAAGCGGGAATGACACGTCGCCTTGCCTATTCTAAAGACGCAACTTCAGCAACGGTCCATTTCCATCGCGATACGGACCGTCTTGCTGCAGGGCAATATTAGATATTGGAGGAAGACACCATGAAGACCCCGTTGAACTACGCATTGCCCCTTGGGCTGATGATGGCCAGCGCCTGTGCGATGGCTTCAGGTCAGCTCACGCCGCACGAGTGCAACTCGTATCCGTTCAAGCACACGCAGGGCGAGGTGACGCACCGCGACATGATGCGGGAACTGCGCGAACTGGAGGCCGTCGGGTACCGGCCGGCGGTCGACAACTATTCCCTCGATATCACCGATGCTCGGGCGCGTCTGCTGGCGAAGTACGCTACGGACTGCAAACCAGATCAGAACGCGACGGCTGTACCGCCGTCGAACAGCTGATTCGTTTTACGCTGCGGGTAAGGGCCTCGCGCCAGGCTTTCTATGGTTGCGTGCCCTTGCCGCGTTGGTGTCAGGCGCCTGCGTGCTCCATCCAGCCAGCGATAGCGTCGACCACCTCGCCCTCGATTCCATAGTAGCCGTGTGGTGACAGCGACGCACACTGGTTCGACGAATGCGCCGTGCCCCCTTGCACGAATAAGACTGTGCTGTGTGTGTTACGCATCGATTTTGCAATCGCGTCGGCCATCGAAGGCGGTGCGACCCAACACTGGTCGTTCTTGTTCGCAACGACGAGAGCGGGTACGTGGACGTCATCGGGATGCGCGTCGAAGACGGTCTCGTGCGAGGCGCCGAGGATCGACACCGATTCAGTCAGGATCACGCCCGCGAGTCGCGAGCCTTTCTCGTGCGACGCCGCGTTCATCGCCGCAATCGACCCTTGGCTTGTGCCCATCACCCAGACGGGGGCATTGGCCTGCTCATGCGCGAAGGCCACGATCTCCCGCGTTACCTCAGCGTACGCAGCGGTGCTGCGCTTGCCGCGCATCGACTGATGGTCGATCGCGTCGACGAGCACGACGGCGTAACCCTTGGCTTTCCAAAGGTCCCGCGAACGGACGACGAAGTTGTCACCGTGTTTGATCACGCCATCTTTCTCGATACCGATGTCGTCCGCGCCGCCCGGAAACATCACGATGATGCCACGTGGTTCCGAAGGCGGTGCGTCGTACAGGACCCGCTGAAATTCACCGTCTGCAAGTGGCAGGTCGCGCACGAGCATGCCGCCTTGCGATGCTGCTTCCTCGTTCGCGAGATGGTGGTGATGCGTCTCGAAGGCAGATGCATTAGCAGCGGCAACGGACAGCGTGCAGAGAGCGGCAGCAACGAGGGCCGAGCGAAAGCGGCCAGTTTGATGTGAGAACACGCAAAACCTCTAGGTCGGGTATCTTCAGAACTTCCTTGCCATCCCGTGGATGACACATGCGAGGATAC
>NZ_JAMFSB010000078.1 GCF_026225065.1 Paraburkholderia sp.
ACCGCAATGCCGGCGACGGCACCAACAACGCCGTCAAGACCTATCTGTTCGCGCAGACGGTGGCGCTGACACCGGGCAAGCAGGTGGCGAGCGTTACCTTGCCGAGACAGGTCAGCGAGGGCAAGTTGCACGTCTTCGGTATTGCCGCCGCGCCTTGAGCTCCTTGGGCGCTGCCCGGGCGGCGCCCAATGATCGAAGCGGTCCTCGTTCGCCGATTGGGCGGGGGGCCGCTGTCGCGACATCGCAATGTCACACCGCGCGCCGACGATGCAGTCAATGTGTCGTCGGCGTGTCCTGTTTCAGCGCGGTTGCATCAGCCACGCTGCGCGGGTTTCTCCACGCGAAGGCGATCGTCTTCGGCCGCCTTAAGCGCCAATCCACGGCAAGCCGCGAAAACACCATCCAGAGACCGTCTTTCGATGCCCCTGGCCGTCCTTGTCGCCTTCGAAGCCCTCCAGCAGATCGAATGCCTTGGTGAAACCAGCCTGAGTCGCGGCGATGGCGGCGAGCTTCGAGCGCGCTGCGCTGCGGCACAGGAGCAGCACCGGCGTATCGTTTGCGGCCACCTGACCCAGTTGCTCGAGGAATTCCTGATTCGGCACCGCGCCCGGATAGCGGGTCCACTCGATATGAGCATACTGGCCGTCGCCGATCACCGGCCGGCCGACCCAGTCCAGTTCTGCACGCGTGCGCACGTCGACGAGCCGGGTGCGCGGATCGAGTTGAAGAAGCTCGAAGGCCTCGGCGGGCGACAGCGCGCCCGCGTAGGGCAGCTGATTGTCGAGACGGCGCTTTTCGGCCTGGGCATACAACTGTTCGAGCGTACTCATGACAGCAAGTCTCCTTCGGACCAAATGACCATTCTAGCGCGGCGGCCGGCGCGGCGGCTTCATCGTACGTCCTGCGCGGCCGCGCGCCTGAGCAAACGCGCAACCGCAAACCCATTGCGCCAAAATGGTGCAAAATAAGGCGCACGCCCCAATTTAGGGATTTGACCTGATGATCATTTTGAGATTGCACCGCAATGGTGCGTTCGTTTCAAGATTCGGGGCCCGTTCATGCTCTTCGGGGTGCGGCAATTCCCCGCGAATGCGCGTGACGAAGGTCTCTGCGCCTGCGTGGCGCACATATGGCACAGAAGCTGCTTAATTGGTGGCCGATCGATTCGATGACCGGTTTTCAGCGTCTGATTTCGCGTGAAATCAATGCGAGGTAGACGTGCCGGGACGGGTCAGCTAGATTTGGGCGGCGGCGAAATCCGCCGAATTCGTTAATCAGGAGATAGGTTATGAGTAAATCCGTGGCCGACGTCATTCAGCTCGTCAAGGACGAGGACGTCAAGTTTGTCGACTTCCGTTTTACCGACACACGCGGCAAAGAACAGCACGTATCGGTGCCGGTGTCGGCATTCAGCGAGGACAAGTTCGAGAGCGGCCATGCGTTTGACGGTTCGTCGATTGCCGGCTGGAAGGGCATCGAGGCGTCTGACATGCTGCTCGTCCCGGATGCAGACACGGCTTTCATCGACCCGTTCTATGAAGAGTCGACCCTCGTGCTGACCTGCGACGTCGTCGAACCGGCTGACGGCAAGGGCTACGAACGTGATCCGCGCTCGCTGGCAAAGCGCGCTGAAGCCTACCTGAAGAGCTCGGGCCTGGGCGACACGGCCTACTTCGGTCCGGAACCGGAATTCTTCATTTTCGACTCGGTCCAGTGGAACACGGACATGTCGGGTTGCTTCGTGAAGATCGGCTCGGAAGAAGCACCGTGGTCGTCAGGCAAGGAATTCGAAGGCGGCAACACGGGTCACCGCCCGGGCACTAAGGGCGGCTACTTCCCGGTCGCACCGGTCGATTCGTTCCAGGACATTCGCTCGGAAATGTGTCTGCTGCTCGAACAGATCGGCATTCCGGTTGAAGTGCACCACCACGAAGTCGGTGGCATGGGCCAGAACGAAATCGGCACCAAGTTTTCGACGCTCGTGCAGCGCGCCGACTGGACGCAGCAACTGAAGTACATCGTCCACAACGTGGCGCACACGTACGGCAAGACGGCGACGTTCATGCCGAAGCCGGTGGTCGGCGACAACGGTTCGGGTATGCACGTTCACCAGTCGATCTGGAAGGACGGCCAGAATCTGTTCGCAGGCAATGGCTACGCAGGCCTGTCGGAATTCGCGCTGTTCTACATCGGCGGCATCATCAAGCATGCCCGTGCGCTGAACGGCATCACGAACCCGACGACGAACTCGTACAAGCGTCTCGTGCCGCACTTCGAAGCACCGGTCAAGCTCGCTTACTCGGCGCGTAACCGTTCGGCATCGATCCGCATTCCGCACGTGTCGAACCCGAAGGGCCGCCGTATCGAAACGCGCTTCCCGGATCCGATGGCCAACCCGTACCTGTGCTTCTCGGCACTGATGATGGCAGGTCTGGACGGCGTGCAGAACAAGATCCACCCGGGCGAAGCTGCTGACAAGAACCTGTACGACCTGCCGCCGGAAGAGGATGCAAAGATCCCGACCGTGTGTGCCGGCCTCGACCAGGCGCTCGAAGCGCTGAACAACGACCGCGAGTTCCTGACGCGCGGTGGCGTGTTCACGGACACGATGATCGACGCTTACCTGGAACTGAAGGAAGCAGAACTGCAACGTGTGCGTATGACCACGCACCCGGTCGAGTTCGAACTGTACTACTCGCTGTAAGCGGCGATGGCGCTTCGCCTCACGTGTGTGGCGAAGCGCGCGCCCGACGCTCGTGACTGATCGAATGCGAGTCACAAAGGGACGGCGGCGCCGTCCCTTTTTTTGTAGGCACCAGGAAACGTTTGCGAAGTGCGGGCGGTTTGTTGTACCACCATCTCTCATCGGCCAGACTGCAAGATGGTTCTGAAGAATCTGATCAAAGCTAGAAAAGGGCATGCCGAGCCGCTGTCCGAAAACGCTCAACTGGCGGATTCGGGGCTGCTGACGGGGTTTGAGGCTTTGCCGACGGTCGTGCTCGTGCTCGACAAACGCACGCTGCGGGTCGCGTATGCAAATCCGTCCGCTGAGGCGATGCTCGATTTGTCGCGCCGGCAGTTGACGCAAATGGCGTGGCCGGACATCTTCGCGAACTCGGACGAATTGATCGCAACGGTCGCGTCGATTGCAGAACACCGTTTCCATGCGACGCACCTCGACGCGGTGCTCGAACGCCAGGGCCACGAGCCGCTGCATGTGCATGCGATTGTGGGTTACTTGGACGGCGCGCCCGATTTTGTATTGCTCGAGCTGTTCGAAAACGAACGCCACCTGCGCACTGACCGCGAAGAGCGTATCAACGATCTGACCGCGGTCAACAAGCAACTGATCCGCAATCTCGCGCATGAGATCAAGAATCCGCTCGGCGGCATTCGCGGTGCGGCGCAATTGCTCGAATTCGAACTGGGTGTGCGCGAGCGCGACGAGTTGCGCGAGTACACCCAGGTCATCATCAAGGAATCGGACCGGCTGCAAACGCTGGTCGACCGGCTGCTGGAGCCGCACCGTCATCCGCATATCGTGGGCGACGTGAATATCCACGAAGTATGCGAACGCGTGCGCGCGGTGATTCTCGCGGAGTTTCCGCGCGGCCTCACCATCGAGCGCGATTACGACGTGAGCGTGCCCGATCTGCGCGGCGACAAGGAACAACTGATTCAAGCGGTGCTCAATATCGTGCGCAATGCGGCTGAAGCGTTGCGCGAACGGATTTCGCAAGGCGACGCGCGCATCGAATTGCGCACGCGTGTTGCGCGCAAGATCACCATTGCGAAACGCTTATGTAAGCTGGCATTGGACTTGCATATCATCGACAACGGACCAGGCATTCCAGAAGACATCCGCGACCGCATTTTTTATCCGCTCGTTTCGGGGCGCGACGATGGAAGCGGTCTGGGTCTCACGCTCGCGCAGACTTTCGTGCAGCAGCACGATGGACTGATCGAAGTGGACAGCCGTCCGGGCCACACCGAGTTTCAGATTCTGCTGCCGCTCGACTGCTAATACCTCATGCGTCACAAGCGCACCTAAAGACTTCTGACCGACCATATGAAGCCGATCTGGATAGTAGACGACGATCAATCGATCCGCTGGGTACTCGAGAAGGCGCTCGCTCGCGAGAACTTCGCGACGCGCAGCTTTGCGAACGTGCGCGACGCAGCAGCCGCGCTCGATCACGACAGCCCGCAAGTGCTGGTGTCCGACATCCGCATGCCCGGCGGTTCGGGCCTTGAATTGCTGCAGACGGTGCGCGAAAAGGTGCCGGGCTTGCCCGTCATCATCATGACCGCGTTCTCGGATCTCGATAGCGCCGTGGCCGCGTTTCAGGGCGGGGCCTTCGAATACCTCGCCAAGCCGTTCGACGTCGACAAGGCCGTCGAACTGATTCGCCGCGCCGTCGACGAAAGCGTGCGCGGCGAACAGACGTGGGATGAACGCGTCGCCGATGCACCGGAAATGCTCGGCCAGGCACCGGCGATGCAGGATATGTTTCGCGCCATCGGCCGCCTGTCCCATTCTGCGGCAACCGTGCTCATTACCGGCGAATCAGGCACCGGTAAGGAACTCGTGGCGCGCGCCTTGCACCGACATAGCCCACGCGCGAACGGGCCGTTCATCGCATTGAACACCGCGGCGATTCCGAAGGATCTGCTGGAGTCCGAACTATTTGGTCATGAGCGCGGCGCCTTCACCGGCGCGCAGGCGATGCGTCAGGGGCGTTTCGAGCAGGCCGAGAACGGCACGCTGTTTCTCGACGAAATCGGCGACATGCCGTTCGATCTGCAAACGCGTTTGTTGCGGGTGCTCTCCGATGGCCAGTTCTACCGCGTCGGGGGTCACAGCCCGTTGCGCGCGAATGTGCGGGTGATTGCCGCCACGCACCAGAACCTCGAGTCGCGGGTGCGTCAAGGTCTGTTCCGCGAAGACTTGTATCACCGGCTCAATGTGATCCGCTTGCGCCTGCCGGCGTTGCGCGAGCGCAGCGAAGACATTCCGCTGCTCACGCGCCACTTCCTGCAGAAGAGTGCGCGCGACCTGGGCGTCGAGTCAAAGCGTGTATCCGAGGAGGCGCTGACGTATCTTGCGTCGCTGCCGTTTCAAGGCAATGTGCGGCAGCTCGAGAATCTGGCTAACTGGCTGACCGTGATGGCGCCAGCGCAGACCATCGAGATCAAGGATTTGCCACCGGATCTGGTGCCGGCCCAGGCGGGCGCGGCGGAGATCGCTGCGGGTGGCATGCTGGGTGGCGATCCGGCGAGTGGCATCGCCGGGCAGCCGACAGCGAACGGCGCAGCGCTGCCGTCGCATGTGGCGTCGATGCCTGGCATGCCGGTGGCGGTCGCCGCGAGTGCATGGGAGAGCGGGCTGCGTACCGAAGTCGCCCGGATGCTGCGTGAGAACGCGCCCGATGTGATGGACGAACTCGCACGGCGCTTCGAGGCCGCAGTAATCCGCGAAGCGCTCGATTTCACCCGCGGCCGCAAGGTCGAAGCCGCCGAGCGGCTGGGCATTGGCCGCAACACCATCACGCGCAAGATTCAGGAACTCAACCTCGAACCGTGAGACGAGTTTGACCGGAGGAAGAGGGGCGCCGCGTGGCGGCGTCCTTCCGGTATATAGCGTGTCGCGCGTCACAGGGCATAATCGTCGTTGTTCAGTTACGACGGTCTACCATGCCTGCTGCTTCCGCTTTGACTTCCAAGGGTTCCCCAACGTCCCCTGCATCCCCGGTTTCCGTTCACTGGCCTCAGTCTCCCGATCCTTTCCTGTCACTCGAATCGCTCGACGATCCTGCCGTGCTGGCCTGGGTCGAGCAGCAGAATGCCCGCACGCGTGCCGCATGGTGCAGCAGTGTGCGCTTCGAGACCCTCAAGCAGCAGCTTGCCGAGGCTTATCTGCCGCGCGAGCGGCCGGTGATCCCCGATCGCTGGCAAGACTGGGCTTACGACCTGTGGCAGGACGAACACAACCCCAAGGGCATCTGGCGACGCACCTCGTGGGCGAGCTGGCGGGCAGGCACACCGGTGTGGCAAAACCTGCTCGACTTCGATGCACTCGGCGCGGCCGAAGGCACGCCGTGGGTCTGCGTCGAACTCGATATCCTTTATCCCGATGGCGACCGTGCGCTCGTAACGCTATCGCCGGGCGGCTCGGACGCCGTGGTGGTTCGCGAATTCGATATCGACGCGCAACGTTTTCTGAGCGATGGCTTTGTGATTGCCAAAGCGGGCAAGCACACGGTGTCGTGGATCGACCGCGACAGCGTGTACCTGCGCTGGGACAAAGGTGGCAAGTCGTTGACGCGTTCGGGCTATCCGCGCGAAGTGCGGCGCTGGTCGCGCGGCACTTCGCTTGCCGAGGCGCCGGTCGTGTTTCGCGGCGAGTTCGATGACATTAGCGTCGACGCCGACTACGATCCGATCGATCGGCGGCATACGGCCTCACGCAGCGTCGACTTTTTCGATTCCGAAACCTTCTATCTCGATGCCGGCGGTGCGTGGCAGCGCTACGACGTCCCCACGCATGTGGGCGTGGGTGCGTGGGAAGGGTGGTTGCTGTTCGAGCCGCGCCTTGACTGGTCCTTCGAGGACGCACACTATCCGGGTGGCGCGCTGCTGGCGATTCGCGAGCGCGAGTTTCTGGCCGGCGAGCGCCGTTTCGTGCCGCTTTTCACGCCGAACGCGCAGACCTCGGCATGTGACTGGACCCACACGCGTCATCATCTGATCGTCTCGTATCTGGACGACGTGCAGAGCCAGACCATTCTGTGGCAACCGCAGCAGGCCGGAGACGGCGCATGGGAGTGGCATTCACGTGCGTTTCCGGCACGCGCGAGCTCGCAAGTCGACGTGTCGCCCATTGAGCCGACGCTCAATGACGAGGTGTATGTCGACGTCGACGATTATCTGCTGCCGCCTGAATACTGGCTCGCCGATCTGGCGAGTGAAAATCTGGCCGACTGGGAATTGCTCGACCGCTGGCCGACCCAGTTCGACGCCACGCCTTATACGGTCAAGCGAGGCCACGCAGAATCCGCCGACGGCACACGTGTGCCGTACACGGTTATCGGTTCGCGCGCGCTGCTCGAAGCGGCACCGCAAGCGGAGGGCTCAGCGCAGGCTCGCCCGTGTCTGTTGACCGGCTACGGCGGCTTTGCCATCCCGCTCACGCCGAGTTATCTGACCGGACCTGGGATCGGCTGGCTCGAGCAGGGCGGGGTGTTTGTAGTCGCGCATATTCGCGGCGGTGGCGAGTTCGGTACCGAGTGGCATCTCGCGGCGCAAGCGGAAAACCGGCAGTGCTCCTTCGACGACTTCATCGCGGTCGGTGAGGCGCTCATTGCCGACGGCGTGACCACGGCCGCGCAACTGGGCATCAGGGGCGGCAGCAACGGCGGCTTGCTGGTGGCGGCGTGCATGGTGCAGCGTCCCGATCTTTTCGGCGCGGTGGTGTGCGAAGTGCCGCTGCTCGATATGAGCCGCTATCACCTGCTGCATGCCGGCGCGTCGTGGATCGACGAATACGGCGATCCCGACGAGCCGGACGAGGCCCGCGTGCTCGCGGCTTACTCGCCGTATCACCACGTGAGCGCCGACGTGCAGTATCCGCCAGTGCTGTTCACAACCTCGACGAGCGACGATCGGGTCCATCCGGGACATGCGCGCAAGATGGTGGCGCGCATGCAGGCGCTGGGGGCCGAGCGCGTGTGGTACCGGGAGGATACGGACGGCGGGCATGGCGGCGGCTCGGATGAACTCGAGCAGGCCGTCCATGATGCGATGGAGTATGACTTCCTGTGGACGTGTCTGAGCGGCACGGCGGTCGCCTAGGGTCAGTCGATCTGCGCAACGACCGGTGCGTGGTCCGACGGCTGTTCCCACTTACGCGGCACCTTGTCGATGTCGCAGGACGTGCAGACTTTAGCAAGCGGCTGCGACAGCAGGATGTGATCGATGCGCAGTCCGGCGTTGCGGCGAAACGCAAGCATGCGGTAGTCCCACCACGAGAAGATTTTCTCCGGATGGTCGAACTGGCGGAACGCATCGACGAGTCCCAGTCCGATCAGGCGCACGAATTCGGCGCGCTCTTCCGGCGACACGAGGTTCTGTCCTTCCCAGGCCTTCGGATCGTGGACGTCGCGATCTTCCGGGGCGATGTTGTAGTCGCCGAGCAGGGCGAGCCTGGGATGTTGCGCGAGTTCGCCAACGAGCCAGTCGTGCAGCGCCGCGAGCCAGCCCAGTTTGTAGGCGAACTTCTCGCTGCCCGGCGCCTGGCCGTTCGGGAAGTAGGCGGAGATGATCCGCACGCCCTCGATCGTCGCCGTGATCACGCGTTGCTGCGGGTCTTCATGGCCGGGGATGTTGCGCACGATCGTGCTTTCATCGACGTTCAAACCGTCGCGTACGAGGATGCCCACGCCGTTATAGGTCTTCTGGCCGGCGAACCAGCTTCGGTAGCCTTTTGCCTCGAATTCGGCGCGCGGGAACTTGTCGTCGGTCAGCTTGAGCTCCTGCAGGCAGAGCACGTCGACCTGACTCGTTTCGAGCCAGTCCATCACGTGCTGCTGGCGGACTTTCAGTGAATTGACGTTCCATGTTGCGATTTTCATTGGCGATGTCGATGCTCGAAAGAAGGATGGGGCGGCAACCAGGGTCATTTCGGTACTGTTGACCGAGATGATAACCGTCTCATTCGCAATCGGAAATCCCAGTTGCGGCGTCGGGCCAGCCTCTCTGCTGATACTGTCGTTATCCTAATCATTTGATAGAAACGGGATGCGTGCGTTCTGCTCTGTCGGACATTTTTGCCGGTCTTGCAGAACTCCGTCGCCGTTGCAGTTTCACAACATCAGTCTGTCACGCTTGACGATGCTGATGTCCCCGACAGGCTTGGGTTTCGCGCCTGTCGTCATACCCTCAGACCAGACACCCGATTGCGCCCAGCGATGACCTGGGTACGATGCATCAAGCGCAGCAATCTTCGCGCGACGTGTGTTTGTGCCGCGACCTGGTCGCGGCTTTTTTTTAGCTGCTCGGCGGCTCTTCGCAGTGTTCGTCCACCACGCCTTGGCGCACGCGCGGGCAAATTCGATGGCCTCATGCTCGTCGACGAAACCCTGGGCGAAGATCATGTCGTGTGTCTCGGGGACGCCGGCTTCCAGCCCGGGCGGTAACTCGATGCGCGCGTTGCCGACAATCTCGCCGTTTTCAATGCCGGCTGAGACGTGGATCGTGCATGATTTGTACGCGCATTCCATAAGGTGTTGCTCCACAGCGTAAGTTGATCGGATCGTCGCCATCTTTTGTCCGACGTGACCAGCAAGCGCCGAGCCTGACCCTGTGAATCTTTCGTGGCATCTTCCAACGAACGTTTGATCGAAACCGTACGCGATCGCCGCGAGCGAAGCGCCGTACGACGCGTTGCCGTTCAATCTGAATTGGCGCGCGGACACGAGTCGAGGAATTCCTTGATCAACCCGATCAGCCGGTCGTGGTCGCAAGGTTTCACGAAGTAGGCATCGAACCCGCAGCTTTCGGCGCGCTGCCATTCGGAATGGGTCGAAAAGCCCGTATGGGCGATCAGCAACATCTCCTGCGCTTCGTCGCGCAGCGTGGTGGCGGTGTCCCAGCCATTGCCGATACGCATCGACAGGTCGAGGATCGCTACTGCCGGCTGGGCAGCCCGCGCGAGGCGCAGCGCCTCCTGGCCGCTGTAGGCCGTCAATACCTCGAAGCCGGCGAGCCGGAGAACCTGCGCGGCGGACTGGCACGCGAGCTGGTCGTCGTCGGCGATCATCAATAGATGGTTCTGCAAAGACGCGGGGCGTGGCATGCGCCACACCGTGACTTTCGGCGCCGGTGCAAACGGGTCCATGTGTCCTCCTCCAGATCAATTCGGTAGAGCAACGCGCGTTCCTTGCTGTTGCGTGCCGGTTGCATGCGTTGTTGCATGGCGGGGTCGCGCGCGCCGTGAGTGGATTGTGCCGCAAGAGCATGGCAGCCCGCTGACGCGCCGCCAGCGTCGAGCTACGGGGTCGGACAGGAAAATAAATACCGGGGCGCTCCCGGGCGGGGCGTATAGTGAGACGATATTCATGAATCGGGGAATTGCCATGGCTGAACTGTATCCAGCGCTCTATAAGGACTTCGAAGTGCACCCGCTGGTTTTCTCGCGGGAGTTCGACAAGTTCGACGGCCACAAGCGGCACGCCGAGGGCTACGACGTCGCGGTGCGCGTGTGTCGGCCTGGGGCAATCAGCGGTTCGAAAGCGAGCCGTGTGTTTCGCCTCGTGCGGCCAGCTACGTTCTCCGATTTCGGCATCGCCAAGCGCAGCGCGAGCCAGTACGGCGCAGACATCATCGACGGCAAAGTGGAAGGGGCGTCAGTCGCCGATCTTTGACGTTAAGAAAATAATCCGCCCGATTGTTTGACGATCTACCGACATCTCTATACAATCCGTTTCCTCTGACGCGGGGTGGAGCAGTCTGGCAGCTCGTCGGGCTCATAACCCGAAGGTCGTAGGTTCAAATCCTACCCCCGCAACCAAGGTTAAGCCGTTCAGCGATTTCAACGTTTTTTGCAATGCTTTCTTTTCCCGAATTTGGGCAACAGGTGGGCAAAAACTGCGGAATCGTGCAAGACCAGTCGCGCCATCAAACCCGCCTTGGAGCGGGTTTTTTGTTTTAAGCCTCCTAGCGGCTTCGCATCGAGCCATGATCCGCTCGACCGCTCCATACACCAGTGATTTCGAACTGACTTGCGGGCACAGCGAGAGCCGTGTATGGATTCGTGGGTGCAGCGCATTTGCACCGCGTCGTACGGTGCGCGCCGCAACGGCGCTTGCTAGGCTGTTGATCCGTTCCAGAGGTGGTTCCTGAGAAACAGCAAGCCCGGCCTTAAGCGGGCTTTGCCGCATTTCTTCAATGGTTTTCAGCTGTGAGATTTCGTCGGATTAACTCCTCTCCCCCGATTCAATGTTGAAATTCTGTTTGTCGATAGTCCATCCGCGCCCGCTTTTACACTGAATCTCAGTGTGCAGATATACCTTCATCACTACGCTACGAACCGGTACGCAGGTATCGCCGGTTCCTAGTGTGAACAAAACCCTCGCTTCTGTGTCACTTTCCGAGGCGTATATCGGGGTGGTCGTGGTGGCAACCCATACTTCAGGCGTTTTGTTCGAGCAGGCAGACATCAGTGTTCCAAGCACAATGCCGACGACGGAAAGAGGTTTTTTCATGAGCCGTCTTTCGGATAGAAGCGCCGCTCTTTCACTCGCTTGGAGTGGGATAGGCCAGAGGCGATGTCTTCAGGGCTAACCATGCCGAAGGCAGACCATCTTGGATCATAGGCGACAATTCCAATCACATTTAACACATCGGCCACGTTCGACGAGCAACTGTTGTCTAGCAGGCTGTATTCGTGTGTTGACGGATTTCCATTGGTTATTGCCACTCGGTGTTTCAGTTCGGCCTTGATTTTTTTCTTTTCTTCCGGAGAAACGCGAAGGACATAACCAACTGAGTCGCGAAAGCTCACTTGCACGGCCACATATTGAGCATAGGTCTTCTTTGAGTCGTAGCCGTCATGTGCCCGTGAGTACGCTATGTCATCTACGATGATTGCCACATGATCGAATTGTGATCCTCGGCTGATGAGTCGCGAGTCGCTTACGATCACCTCGACGCTATCAGTTTCTGTCCGAATTTCCTTTGCCTCAGAATCGGTTGTTGGCGTGGTGGTTCGCGTTGCGATCAATCGATATCTCACCCCGTCCGGGGAGACGTGAGTCTGTTCTGACATGTTTATCCTGCAAGGTAAACGTTGACGCGCTCAGCGGAAACGGTTGAGGCTAGCAAATGGGTGTGCCCATTGCCATCCGTTTCGCCGTATTCAAAAGTGCCGTCTTTTCGCTGCACGGCGTAGGCAGCGCGAGCTAACACTTCGTTGGCGTTACGCAGGATGAATCTGTCGTCATATGTTGCGATGGCGGATTGCTGCGCTGTTGCTGCGCTGCTCTCGCCTGCTGCGCCCGTATGCGAGTTGAGAAAGTAGCCCGGGTTGCTGCCGACCATTACGTGGTTCTTCCCGCACGGGCAGAGTACCGAGTCGTTGTCAACAACAACCTTGCGCCCCTTTTCACTGATTCCTTTTCCTGTGCCGAATATACTGTGGGTCCCCTTGCAGTTGCCACACGTCGCGACGTCACCATCCAGCGCAACCGCTGTACCGTGGTCTTTGATAGTTGAAGCCGTCCCAAAGACCCTACCGCCTGTTGTCGTCGGATCGCCGTCCCGGACTGCGGCCTTACGCATGACTACCGCCGCTTTGCATAGCTTTTGTTGTTACGCGGGTCACTTGCCCGCCACGCGCAGTGCGCGGACCGATGGTTGCAAACAGGTACGTTGCTGCTTCTTGTTGTTGCTTATCTGACATTTCCGGTTTTCCGTTTTTAGGTGAATCGTCACAGGCGACTTCGCGCTCGAGCGCGCCTCCTGCGCCTTAGGGTCTGCGCAACACAGACAGATATACAAACCCAAGATCAATGATCCACAAAGCTGGAATGAAGGGATTTCAGACAACTACGAAAATGCATGTGGCCATTGCCGGTGATGTGGCCCACGATCAGGCGTGCGCCCACCACGGACACCATGGCATCAGTGCCTTCGGAAAACTCGCGCAGCACCGCACTCCGTTGAGCCGAGTATGCCCGGCTCAACGGGGCGAATGCGTCATGGGTTCTGAAAGGAACCAAAGGTACCATTCGGCCCTTGCGGGTTGTGCGTCCGACCAGGGCGTGCCGCCCCGCTGCAACCCTGGTTTCGAGGAAGTTGAAATGGCGACATACATCCTGTTGGGCGGTGGTTTCGGGCTGGCTCTTGCAATTGCCATATGGGGCATCTGGAAGCTCCGGTAGAGCGGTCTTCAAGCCCGTTCCCCCACAATCCCATCAACGCCGGATAATATTTCATCGCGTGGTATCAAGAACCTGCTAGAAGCTAGATATTCCGCTGGTGCGAGGGCCGTATTTGCGTCAGGCGCCCATACGGTCAGGCATGCCGTTAATTTCATTTAACTTACGACACCCTATGTCCTCATCTGTCACCAGCTCCTCGTCCCCCACAGCCACCGTCGCGCCCAGCCTCGTGCTTGGCGCCATCGGGGTGGTGTTCGGCGACATCGGCACAAGTCCGCTGTACACGTTGCGCGAATGTCTGAAGGCCGCGGGCGGCATCAACCAGATGAATGTGTTCGGCATCGTCTCGCTGATTCTCTGGTCGATCATCGTGGTGGTCACGTTCAAGTATGTGAGCTTCGTGATGCGCGCCGACAACGACGGCGAAGGCGGCATTCTCGCCTTGACCGCGTTGGCCTCGCGTGTCGCGCCGGCGCGGCTTTCGCAGGTGCTGCTGACGCTCGGCGTATTCGGCGCCGCGATGTTCTACGGCGACTCGATGATCACGCCAGCCATCTCCGTGATCTCGGCGGTGGAGGGCGTCACGCTGGTCGACCCCAAACTGACCGCGTGGATCGTGCCGATCTCGCTGGTCATCCTGACGGGTCTGTTCAAGCTGCAAAAGCGTGGTACAGGCACGGTCGGCAAGGTTTTCGGCCCGATCATGATCATCTGGTTCGTCACGCTGGCCGCGTTGGGGCTGCTGCACATCGTGACCGGCCCTGGCATCATCAAGGCGGCGTCGCCGTTGTACGCCGTGACGTTCGTGACGCATGCGCCCGGCACGGCGTTCGTAGTGCTCGGCTCGGTGTTCCTCGCCTTGACCGGGGGCGAAGCGCTCTATGCCGACATGGGGCACTTCGGCAAGAAGCCGATTCGCTTTGCCTGGCTGGTGCTGGTGCTGCCTAGCCTGATTCTCAACTACTTCGGTCAGGGCGCACTGGTGCTGGCGCGGCCTTCGACCATCGAGCAGCCGTTCTTCGAGTCCGCGCCCGGCTGGGCGCTCGTGCCGCTGGTTGTGCTCGCCACGTTCGCCACCATCATCGCCTCGCAGGCGGTGATCTCCGGCGCCTTCTCGATGACCAAGCAGGCGGTCCAGCTCGGCTTCCTGCCGCGCATCCCCGTCGTTCATACGTCGACGCACGAGGTCGGGCAGGTCTACGTACCGTTCATCAACGTGTCGCTGTACGCCGCGGTGGTGTTTCTCGTGGTGTTCTTCAAGTCTTCGGACAATCTGGCCGCGGCGTACGGGATTGCCGTTGCCTCGACCATGCTGCTGACTACGCTGCTGATGTATTTCATCACCCATTCCCTTTGGAAGTGGAGCCCGCTTGCCACCTTCGTGGTGATCGGACCGCTGGCACTGGTCGATGCGGTGTTCGTCTCGAGCAACGTCAGCAAGGTGGCCGAGGGCGGCTGGTTCCCGCTGCTGGCGGGTGGCGTGCTGTTCACGGTGATGACCACCTGGCATCGGGGCCGCGAACTGGTGGTGGAGCGCATGAAGACCGATAATATTCCGCTCGCTGGTCTGATCCGGTCGCTGTGCGGCGGATCGCATCCGCCGCCGCGTGTCGAAGGCACGGCGGTCTTCCCAGGCGGCGTGGCCGGCATGACGCCGTCTGCGTTCATGCACAACCTGAAGCACAACCGCGTGATGCACGGGACCAACATCTTTATGGCCGGCATGACCGAGAACGTTCCGCACGTGCACGACGAGGAGAAAATCACCGTCGAGAACATGGGTTACGGCTGCTATGCGGTCAATGTGCGCCATGGCTTCATGGAGATCCCGAACGTGCCGGCCGTTTTGTTGCTGGTCGCGAAGGCGATCCCCGACTGGGAATACGAGCCGGCGGACACCTCGTTCTTCCTTGCCCGCGATACGGTGCTCGCAACCGGCGAGAGCAAGGAAATGGCGCTGTGGCGCGAGAAGCTGTTTGCGTTCCTTGGCCGCAATGCGGCGCAGGCGGCCGAGTACTACAGCTTGCCGGCGAACCGCGTGGTCGAACTGGGTGGCCAGATCAATCTGTAGGTCTGGGTGGGGCGGTGAGCCAGGCCGGTCGGTCTTTCGAATCGGCGCCCCCGCTCTTGCGGGATCCTTTCCGTTTTTGAGCGCCTCACAGGCAGACGACGAACAGTGTTGCGTCTTCTGAAGCCACTGCGCAACAGAATCCCGTTGAGTTGGCATTGCCTGGCGAATCAAGTTGACTTCCAGGTCTCAAAATGTCTAGAATTCGGCCGTTATCACAAATGGGGCAAATGCCTTGGACAGTAGCAGTAGTCGATCTTCGATCGGATTTGCCGCCTGATTGGCAGGACGCCCGCGCTGTAATTCTCTAGCCGCCGTCATGCCAGCAGGCAGACGGTGCGCGCCGTAGTAAATCTCTCCGTGCACCTCAAATAGCGCCGTACGAACGCAGCGTTGTCGCGCGTTTGCATGGCACCGTGTCGCGAGCGCCGCTCGTGGCTGCGTTTGCGCGCAGCCTGCTTGTGCGCGTCCGCTGCGCATGTTTTTGAAGGAGCACCCCGTGCCAGACCCTGACAGTTGTCCCTTATGCCGCTATGCCTTTCCTTTGTCTAAAGGAAGCGAGTAGAACTTCTGGGCCGCGCCGCTGATGCGCCGGCACTCCGGGTCTGCTGGCTTCCATTGAATGCGTTAAGCCAACGCTCGGAGCAACACCATGAATTTCGGCCTCCTCCTGTCACAACTCCCGCATGTGCAGGAAGCGCGCGTCCATTACGACGCCATGCTTTCGCTGCAAGCCCGCGGACCGCATAAGTTAGTCGTGCTCTGGCACAGTCTGAAGTCCCTGTTTTCCTGATTCCCGTGCTCCTGCGCCATCTGCAGGGGCGTTTCGTCGTTCGCGATGAGACGCCCGTGCGGAGGGTGCTGACGTGTGCTGTCCTTGTTCGAGACGCCAGATGAATTTCAGTTTCAATCTAAACCGCACCGCTAATGCGTCCGCCTGGCGCTTGCTGCCTAACGGCTGGGACTTCGTCGCCTTTCCGCTGATCATCTGCGTGATCGCCTTCACGGCGATCGGCTTTCACCAGACGCTCGCGCCGATGTCGACGCTCAAGACCCAGGTGATCTCGCTCGACCCATCGAACCTGCCGGAATACGCGCTGCGCACCACGTTGCGCATGCTTGCGGCGATGGTGGCCTCGCTGGTGTTCACGCTGGTCTACGGCACGATTGCTTCCAAGAGCCGCCGCGCCGAGAAAGTGCTGGTGCCGATTCTCGACATCCTGCAGTCGGTGCCGGTGCTCGGCTTTATTTCGTTCACGGTGACGTTTTTCATCGGACTGTTCCCGGGCCGTGTGCTGGGCGCGGAGCTCGCGGCGATCTTCGCGATCTTCACGAGCCAGGCCTGGAACATGACGTTCAGCTTCTATCAGTCGCTGCGCTCGGTGCCGCGCGATCTGGACGAAGTCTCGCGCGGCTTTCACCTGACCGGCTG
>NZ_JAMFSB010000079.1 GCF_026225065.1 Paraburkholderia sp.
ACTGGATCGCGAGCCCCTTGCGGGTTGCCGCAGACGGCACGTTGATCGCCCAGGCACCGAGCAACGCCGCGCCGGAGCAGATGATGGGCAACGGCTCGTCCTCTTCCTCGTCGTCGTCCTCCAGCAGCAGCGAGGGCGGCGAAAGCGGCGAGCCACAGGGCGTCGACGAGTACAACGGCCTCGCGTCCGACAGTAACGGCGACTCGTCCCAGTGGAATCTGGAGGATTACGGCCGTTCCGGTACCGCCTCCGACGACGACGACCTGCCGCCGCTGCAAATCCACGAATCGAGCACTTCGCTGCGCGACCACCTGATGGCGCAGCTGCGCGTCACACAGGCAAGCCAGCGTGACCGGGCGTTGATCACGTTTCTGATCGAGTCTCTGGACGACGACGGCTACCTGACTGCGACGCTGGAAGAAGTGCAGGCCGATCTGCCTGAAGAACTCGAAGTCGACCTCGACGAACTGAACGCCGCGCTCGCGCTGCTGCACAGCTTCGATCCGGCCGGCGTGGGCGCACGGTCCGCTTCCGAGTGCCTGAAGCTGCAATTGCTGCGCCTCGACGGCTCGGCCACCCGCACGCTCGCGCTCGACATCGTGGCCAACCATCTTGAACTGCTTGCCGCGCGCGATTTCACGCGCCTGCGCAAACACCTAAAGGCGAACGACGACGAGCTGCGCGACGCACACGTGCTGATCCGCTCGCTCGAACCGTTCCCCGGCGCCGCCTACGGTAAGGCCGAGGCCGACTACGTCGTGCCCGACATCATGGTGCGCAAAACCGGTCAAGGCTGGCAGGCCGAGCTGAACCCGGAGGTCGTGCCGAAACTGCGTATCAATCACCTGTACGCAAACATCTTGCGTAACAACCGCGGCGACCCAGGCAGCGGATCGTTGCGTCAGCAACTCCAGGAAGCCCGCTGGCTGATCAAAAATATTCAGCAGCGCTTCGAGACAATCCTGCGCGTGGCACAGGCTATAGTCGAGCGTCAAAAGAGCTTTTTTGTGCATGGCGAAATTGCCATGCGGCCCTTGGTTTTGAGGGAAATTGCTGATACGCTGGGCCTACACGAGTCAACTGTCTCGCGTGTGACAACCGGTAAATACATGCTGACCCCATTCGGGACGCTTGAATTTAAGTACTTCTTCGGATCACACGTTTCGACGGACACGGGCGGCGCTGCCTCTTCAACGGCCATTCGCGCGCTCATCAAGCAACTGATAGGAGCGGAAAACACCAAATCTCCTCTTTCAGACAGCCGCATAGCCGAACTGCTGGCGGAGCAAGGATTCGTGGTCGCACGGCGCACCGTTGCGAAGTACCGCGAAGCCCTGAGAATCCCCGCAGTCAACCTGCGCAAGTCTTTATAGCGCGCCCCCAACCTGCCGCTTCGCGTCAGGCCCCCCGAGGGGGAAAGAAAACTTGGGGCGGCCCGGCGTTTTCTTTAGCCCGTCGCGTACTGTGGCGGGCATTTTCCGGCCGTTCCGCCCGTTGGCGGACAGGCCGGCCGATGCGACCTGCCAGTAGTCAGTCAAGGGGGGACGACACAGGCGAGGCGAACGATCGACCGGTACCTGCCCCATCGTGCGGACCAAGCGGCCACTAGCATGGAGAAGCACTATGAACTTGCAGATCAGTGGACACCATCTCGAAGTAACGCCAGCGTTGCGAGAATACGTGATCACCAAACTGGATAGGGTGCTAAGACATTTCGATCAGGTGATCGATGGCAGTGTGGTCCTCTCGGTCGACAACCACAAGGAAAAGGTAAAGAGGCAAAAGGTTGAAATCAACCTGCATGTGAAGGGTAAGGACATCTTTGTCGAGAGCTGTGACGGCGACCTGTACGCCGCGATCGATCTGATGATCGATAAGCTCGACCGGCAAGTCATTCGTCACAAAGATCGCCTGCAGGGTCATCAGCACGACGCGATCAAGTATCAAGAGCTGGCGCCGCAACTGGACGTGCCGCCGCAATAAGCAGGACCGTGAAGGATTAGAGGGATTTTCCCCGACCTAGCTAAACCGCCCGGCAACGGGCGGTTTTTCGTTGGCTAGAACACATCGCACGACGATCAGGCATTGGCGCGCCGCACCATCCATAGTCGCGCTGTTCTATAATGGGCCGGTTACCATAGGGGTCAATCGGGGTTATTCAGCGGGAGTCCTGCGTTTTTTGGGCTCCCAAGCACATCGCCGTGAGCATTAGTCGAGAATGGAACGCCACTCAAACGCCACAGCGAGGAGTATCCAGGCCACGTTTCCGCCTGCCAACATGAATCGTTTAGCCAAATTTCTTCCCCTCGAAAACGTCGTCGTCGGACTATCGGTCACCAGCAAGAAACGCGTCTTCGAGCAAGCGGGCCTGATTTTCGAAAACCAGAACGGCGTCGCCCGCAGCACGGTCACTGACAATCTGTTCGCGCGCGAGCGCCTCGGGTCGACCGGTCTTGGCGAAGGCGTCGCGATTCCGCACGGCCGGATCAAAGGCTTGAAGCAGCCGCTCGCCGCCTTCGTGCGCCTCGCCGAGCCCATCCCCTTCGAATCGCCGGACGGTCAGCCGGTATCGCTGCTGATCTTCCTGCTGGTACCCGAGCAAGCCACCCAGCAACACCTCGAAATTCTCTCGGAAATCGCCCAGTTGCTGTCCGATCGCGAGACGCGCGAACGGCTGCATACGGAAGAAAACCGCGAAGCATTGCATCGACTGCTCACTCAGTGGCAACCTTGATGCATCGGCCCCCATCCGCACGTCGGTCCCCCGCCTGCGAGCGGCCGGGTCCCCGTGTCGAATCCGGCTCGCGCCGGCTAATCCGGCTGCGCTGACGCAGCCGGCGCATGCGGGGCACAGGCCCACACTGGAGTCACGGACTCATGGATACGTCCAGCATCAACGCCCAAAGCATTTTCGACGACAACGCCGCCATGCTGAAACTCAGCTGGCTGACGGGGCATGAAGGCTGGGAGCGTGGCTTCTCGGCGGAAACAGTCGCCAATGCCACCTCGAGCGCCGACCTTGTCGGCCACTTGAACCTGATCCACCCGAACCGGATCCAGGTGCTCGGCGACGCCGAAGTCGACTATTACCAGCGCCAATCCGAAGAAGACCGCTCACGCCACATGGCCGAGCTGATCGCCCTCGAGCCGCCGTTCCTGGTGGTGGCGGGCGGGGTCGCTGCGCCGCCGGAGCTGGTTCTGCGCTGTACACGTTCATCCACGCCGCTGTTCACTACGCCAATGTCGGCCGCAGCTGTGATCGACAGCTTGCGTCTGTACATGTCGCGCATCCTGGCGCCGCGCGCCACGTTGCACGGCGTGTTTCTCGACATCCTCGGCATGGGTGTGCTGCTGACCGGCGACTCCGGTCTCGGCAAGAGCGAACTCGGTCTCGAACTGATCAGCCGCGGCCACGGCCTCGTCGCTGACGACGCGGTGGATTTCGTGCGCCTCGGGCCGGATTTCGTCGAAGGCCGTTGCCCGCCGCTGCTGCAAAACCTGCTGGAAGTGCGCGGCCTGGGCCTGCTCGACATCAAGACTATTTTTGGTGAAACCGCCGTGCGGCGCAAAATGAAGTTGAAGCTGATCGTTCAGCTCGTGCGCCGTCCGGATGGCGAGTTTCAGCGCCTGCCGCTGGAAAGCCAGACCGTCGACGTGCTTGGTTTGCCTATCAGCAAGGTCACCATCCAGGTTGCGGCCGGCCGCAACCTTGCAGTGCTGGTGGAAGCCGCCGTGCGCAACACGATCCTGCAACTGCGCGGCATTGACACGCTGCGCGACTTCATGGATCGCCAGCGCCTCGCCATGCAGGACCCGGACAGCCAGTTTCCCGGCAAGCTGATCTGAAACCGCCCGGTGTGTCCGGCGGCAACGGGGCACGCATGCGGGGACCAGATGCTATGATGAAACGTACAGATTTGACGACCTCATGCGCATTATTCTGATCACCGGTATCTCCGGCTCCGGCAAATCCGTTGCACTGAACGCGCTTGAAGACGCTGGCTACTATTGCGTCGACAATCTGCCGCCGCGCTTTCTGCCGCAACTCGCCACCTACCTCGCAGCAGACGGTTACGACCGTCTCGCTGTTGCAATCGACGCGCGTTCGAGCGCCTCGCTTGACGACATGCCCGCGATGATCGGCGACCTGTCGCGCGAACACGATGTGCGCGTGCTGTTTCTGAACGCCAGCACGCAGTCGCTAATTCAACGTTTCTCCGAAACGCGCCGCCGCCATCCGCTCTCCGGTTCCACTGCGCACGACGCAGACGTTGGCCTGCTGACGTCGCTTGAAGAAGCGATCGAACGAGAGCGCGAACTGGTCGGAAACCTGGCCGAGTTCGGCCACCAGATCGACACCAGCAACCTGCGCGCGAACGTGTTGCGCGCATGGGTCAAACGCTTTATCGAGCAGGAGCACAGCGGCCTCGTACTGATGTTCGAGTCATTCGGTTTCAAGCGTGGCGTGCCGCTCGACGCTGACTTCGTGTTCGACGTGCGCACGCTGCCCAACCCGTACTACGATCATCAACTGCGCCCGCTCACTGGACTCGACAAACCGGTCATCGATTTCCTCGGCGCCCTGCCCGTCGTGCACGAGATGATGGACGATATCGAAACGTTCCTCGCGAAGTGGCTGCCGCACTTTCGCGACGACAATCGCAGCTATCTGACTGTGGCAATCGGCTGCACGGGCGGTCAGCACCGCTCCGTATTCATTGCCGAGACGCTCGCCGCGCGTCTTGCCAAGCAGGCCAATGTGATCGTGCGGCACCGCGATGCGCCGGTCGACGTCGGCGAATCATCAAAGTTAGTGGCTTAACCGGCCGCATCGCGCGGCCTTAACCCGAAGCGTTGCGCGCCATGTCCTCTACTTCTGTGCTTGCCGATGTGCCGCTGTTTCCGCTGCACACCGTGCTGTTTCCCGATGGGCTGCTGCCCCTGAAGATTTTTGAAGCGCGCTATCTGGACATGGCGCGCGAGTGTCTGCGCGAACAGACTCCGTTCGGCGTATGTCTGCTGAAAAGCGGCGGCGAAGTGGCGCTGCCGGATGAGCCGTCCGTACCCGAAGCGGTCGGCTGTCTGGCTGAGATCGGGGAGTGCGATGTCGAAACCTTCGGCATGCTGCTGATCCGCGCACGTGGGACGCAGCGCTTCCGGCTGCTATCGCATCGCGCGGAAGCTAGCGGTCTCCTCGTGGGCATGGCGGAGCCGCTGCCGGACGACGTGCCGCTCGAAGGCAACGAGCTGCTGGCCAAATTTGGCGCTTGCGCGGAAGTGCTGGAGCGGATCATCGCAACGATTCGCGAGCGCGATCCGGATAGCTTGCCATTCGCAGAGCCGTTCAAGCTTGAGGACCCGACGTGGGTATCAAACCGGCTCTCGGAAGTGCTGCCGATTGCCCTGCGGGCGCGGCAAAAGCTGATGGAACTGCCGGATGCCGGCGCGCGCATCGATGTGGTACATCACTACATGCAGCAGCATCAGTTGTTGTGAGGGGGGCCGCGGCTTTAGCTTTAACGCGGGCACGCACACGCGACACGGCGGGCGCGGGGCACGCCCTCTAAAGCAACGACCCGTGCAGGCCATCAAGCAGCTTGCGCACCGGCGCCGGCACACCGTACGCGTCGATATCGCGCAGCGCCACCCACACGGTTTCGGCGTCACCCAGCGCTAGCGCCGTCTTGACACCCGCCGCACGACCCAGTTCCGCGATGCGCGGCTCGATATCCAGGCGGAAATGCGTGAACGTGTGTATGAGCGGCGCAAGCGGCGAGACCGCACCGTCGCCGCCGAATTCGCGAGCCCGCTTTGCCAACGCCGCTTCATCAGCCGCTTCCGGCAAACTCCACAGCCCACCCCAGATACCCGACGGCGGCCGCTTTTCCAGCATCACGGTGTCGCCGTCGCACAGCACGAGCATCCATGTGCGGCGCGTCGGCACCGCCTTTTTAGGCCGCGCGGCCGGCAGTTGACGCTGCCGTCCAGTGACGTTCGCCACGCAGTCGGGCGCGAACGGACAGCGTTCGCAGTTGGGCTTGCCGCGCATGCACAGGGTCGCGCCGAGATCCATCAAGCCCTGCGTATAAGCGCTCACGTCGTCGTTACTGGCGTTGGACGGCAACAGCGATTCAGCCAGCGTCCACATGGCATTTTCGACTTTCTTTTCGCCCGGAAAACCTTCGACGCCGAACACGCGGGCCAGCACACGCTTCACGTTGCCGTCGAGAATCGTGGCCCGCGCGCCGAACGCAAACGACGCAATCGCCGCCGCAGTCGAGCGCCCGATCCCCGGCAATTCGGCCAGCGCCTCCACCGAGGCCGGAAACGCCCCACCATGCAATTCGACCACCGTCTGTGCGCATCGATACAGGTTACGGGCGCGCGAGTAGTAGCCGAGACCGGCCCACAACGCCATCACGTCGTCGATCGGTGCCGCGGCGAGCGCGGCGACATCCGGAAAACGCGCCAGAAAACGCGCGTAGTACGGAATCACGGTCGACACCTGGGTTTGCTGCAACATGATTTCCGACAGCCAGATGCGATAGGGGTCGCGCGTGTTCTGCCAGGGCAGGTCGTGGCGGCCGTGCTGACGCTGCCAGGCTACCAGGCGTGCGGAGAAATCGGCGAGAGCGGGCTCGATGGGCAAAACAGGCACGGTGGCCGTCGCGGACGGCGTTAAGCGGGAGGGCATCGGAAAAGTTAGCGCTGGCAGGTGGGACAAAAGTAAGTCGATCGCTGCCCCTGCACGATCTTTTTTATCGGCGTGCCGCACACGCGGCATGGCAGTCCCGCGCGATCATAGACGAAATAATCGAGCTGGAAATAACCGCTTTCACCGTCGCTGCCGACGAAATCGCGCAGTGTGCTGCCGCCTTTTTCAATTGCGGCCGCGAGCGTGACCCGCACGGCATCCGCCAGCAGGCCGTAGCGGACCAGCGAAACACGGCCAGCGGGCGTCGTGGGCCGGATGCCGGCGCGAAACAGGCTTTCGGATGCGTAAATATTGCCCACCCCCACCACGATCTCGCCCGCGAGCAGCGCCTGCTTGACGGAGACCTTGCGGCCACGCGTCTCCCGGTGCATCAGCGCGCCAGAAAAAGCCGGCGAAAACGGTTCGACACCGAGGCTGGCCAGCAATGGATGCTCAAGCACATCGCCGTCTTCGCGCGAGTGCCAGAGGACGGCTCCAAAGCGCCGCGGGTCACGATAGCGGAGAATGAACTCGTCGAAGATCCAGTCGATATGGTCGTGTTTCGCAGCTTCCGGCAGATGGGGCAGGTTGCGCAGCACGCGCAGCGTGCCAGTCATGCCCAGGTGCACAATGAACCAGCCGCCGTCGATTTCGAACAGCAGGTACTTGCCGCGCCGTTCGACCTTGCGCACCACGTGGCCCCGCAAGGTTCTCGCAAGGTCTGCCGGAATCGGCCAGCGCAGCGCGGGGGTGCGGACGTCGACGCGCTCGACCCGGCGTCCGGAGACGTACGGCTCGATTCCGCGTCGGGTAACCTCAACTTCTGGCAACTCTGGCATGTCTAACTGGTCTGCAACTTGCGTGAGTGGTTGTGCGCTTATTGTAGCGAGCGCGTTACAATCGTCCGAAACATTGAACGGATTTCCATGAACTTGTCCTTCGTGAAGCTGTTTTCGAAGCGCCCGTCACGCGCCGCCCGCGTGCCGCACGCTGTCTCCGCACGACGCCTTCTCGGTGCGGCGGCGCTTGCCGTGTGGGCGCTCGCCGCCTTGCCGGGGCATGCGCAAGATCCCTCGTCCGATTCGGACGACAACTCCGTGTCCATCCCCGACGCGCTAGGTGCGCAAACGCCTGAAGACCAGAAAAATCTGCCCGACATTGCCCTGTCGAGTCAGGTCGTGTTCCAGGTGCTCGCGGCCGAAGTCGCGTTGCAGCGCGATCAACCAGCGCCGGCCTATCAAACGTACCTTGCGCTCGCGCGCGACACGCACGATCCGCGCATGGCGCAACGCGCCACGGAAATCGCGCTGGCAGCGCAGAGTCCTTCCGACGCCCTCGCGGCCGCGCAATTGTGGCAGCAGTATGCGCCCTCGTCGGAGCGCGCGGCGCAACTCGACGCGTCGCTGCTCGTTCTGTCGGGCAAGCCTGACGACGCCGAGCCGCTGCTCACGCGCGAACTGGCGAAGGTGCCGGACGCGAATCGCGGCAGCGCGATCCTCGCACTGCAACTGCTGCTCTCGCGCGGTCCGAATCGTGTCGGCGGCCTGCATGTGCTGCAGGATCTGCTGAAGAACGACATGAACCGGCCCGAAGCGCAACTGGCTATCGCCCGTCAGCAAATCGTGGCGGACGACGCGCCGGGCGCACGCAAGTCGCTCGAGCAGGCGCTCGCGTTGAAGCCCGACTATCTGCCTGCGGCGCTCACGCTCTCGCAAATGGGTCCGGAAGAGCGCAAGGAAGGCATCGCGTCGCTCGAGAAGTACGTCCAGCAAAATCCGAAATCGCATGATGCGCGCCTCGCGCTGGCGCAGATGTATCTCGCCAGCGACCGTCTCGACGACGCGCAGGCGCAGTTCGTGGAGATGCACAAGGACAACGCGAACGATCTGACGCCGATGATGGCGCTCGCGCTGATCGCGATCCAGAAGAAGGACTATCCGACCGCGCAGACCTATCTGCAGCAGTACGCGCAGAAAGCGGAGAAGACGACCGGTGCCGATCCGGGCCAGGCGTACATCTATCTCGCGCAGATCTCGCTCGAGCAGAAGAATGACGCAGCCGCCGGCGACTGGTTGAACAAGATTGCGCCGACAAGCCAGCAATACATTCCGGCGCAGATCACGCGCGCCCAGTTGCTCGAAAAGCAGAACAAGCCGGACGAAGCCCGTAAGCTGCTGGCCGGCCTGCAGGCCCCTGACCCGCGCGATCAGGCCTTGATCGACCGCACGGACGCCGCCATCCTGTTCGACTCGAAGCGTTATCCGGAAGCGGAAGCGCGCCTGGCGCAAGCCACCGCTGACTTCCCCGACGACCCCGATCTGACCTACGACTATGCGATGGCGGCCGAGAAGAACGGCCACTACGACATCATGGAAGCGCAGTTGCGCAGGCTGATCGATACGCAGCCGGACAATCCGCAGGCCTACAACGCGCTCGGCTATTCGCTGGCGGACCGCGGCGTGCGCCTGCAGGAAGCGGACAAGCTGATCCAGAAGGCCGCGTCGCTGGCACCGAACGATGCGTTCATCATGGACAGCGTGGGCTGGGTCAAATATCGCCTCGGCGACACGTCGGATGCGCTCACGTTGCTGCGCAAGGCCTACAATCTGCAGCCAAATGCAGAAATCGGCGCGCATCTTGGCGAAGTGCTGTGGAAGAGCGGCGCGCAGGATCAGGCGCGCGACGCCTGGCGCGAAGCCCGCAAGCTGGAACCGGACAACGATACGCTCCTCAAAACGCTCGCACGTTTTCAGGTGAACGATCTCTGATGCTCATTTCGAACCGCTCTATCCGCTCCGCACGCTGGCTCCCCGGCTGGTTCCATTATTCCCAGGCGCCGCGCCGCGCGGCGCTGGGGCTCGCAGCGGCGGCCGTCGTCACGGTGTCCGGCTTGACGGGGTGCGCGTCGGTGACGCCGCGGCAACCCTCCCTGTCTAATGCCACCACCTCGGTGACGGCACAGACGAGCCGCGCCTATCACGGCCGCTTTGCAATCCAGTACGTCGATCAGAACGGCGCGCAACGCAACGCCTACGGCAATTTCGACTGGCAGGAGGCTGGCGACACCGTCACGCTGCAGTTGCGTAACCCGCTCGGCCAGACACTCGCGATTGTCACGTCGTCGCCAGCCTCGGCCTCGCTCGAACTGCCGAACCGCCAGCCACTCACCGCCGACAACGTGTCCACGCTGATGCAAAATGCGCTCGGCTTTGCGCTGCCGGTCGAAGGCCTGCGCTACTGGCTGCAGCCATCGGCCGCGCCCACTTCGCGAGCGAAGACCGAGCAGGATCCACAGGATCCGTCGCATCTGAAGGAGATCGTCCAGGACGGCTGGACCATCAACTACGTCGCATACGCCGATGCACCGGCCACCGGCCTCAAGCGCGTCAATCTGAACCGCCAGGAGCCGCCACTCGAAATCAAGCTCGTGCTTGACCAGTAACCGGCGACACGCACTAACCGTACGGCCCGCCTGCTGCAATTCGTCTTTACTCATGATCGAAACAACCAATTCGCTCCGCGACTGCCTCGCGCCAGCGAAGCTCAATCTCTTCCTGCACATCACCGGCCGCCGGCCGGATGGCTATCACTCGCTGCAGACCGTGTTCCAGTTGCTCGACTGGGGCGATACGCTGCATTTCACGCGCCGTTCCGACGGCCTCGTCACGCGTAGCAGCGACATCTCCGGTGTGCCGCCGGAACAGGACCTGACCGTGCGCGCCGCCCTGCTGCTGAAAAGCCATACGGGCTCGCAGGAAGGCGTCGACATCGCGATCGATAAACGGCTGCCGATGGGCGCCGGCCTCGGCGGCGGCAGTTCGGACGCGGGCACCACGCTGCTGGCGCTGAACCGTCTGTGGAAGCTCGCTCTGCCGCGCGCAGAATTGCAGGCAATTGCACTGAAGCTGGGTGCCGATGTGCCGTTCTTTGTGTTTGGAAAAAATGCGTTTGCAGAGGGTGTCGGAGAGGCGTTGGAGGTTGTACAATTGCCGCCGCGATATTTCCTCGTTGTGACACCCCGGGTTCACGTTCCAACTGCAGCGATTTTCTCCGAGAAATCGTTGACAAGAGACTCAAAACCCCTCACAATCGTGGACTTTCTTGCACAAGATAGCTGCAACGCGGGATGGCCCGACAGTTTTGGCCGGAATGACATGCAGCAGGTTGTCGTGGGAAAATACGCGGAAGTTGCGCAGGTGCTTGGATGGTTTGACAACGTCGCACCCGCGCGGATGACTGGATCAGGGGCAAGTGTTTTTGCAGCGTTCCAAAATCGCGATGAAGCAGAAGCGGCACAAGCCAAACTGCCGAGCGGCTGGAACAGCGCGGTAACAGCAAGCCTGGATACACATCCACTCTTCAGTTTCGCGTCATAAGGTTTTGCATCGCCGAGCGGTCCTAAACGCTCGGGGAAGCTCAAAGTTAGTGTAGGGGAGTCGCCAAGTTGGTTAAGGCACCGGATTTTGATTCCGGCATTCGAAGGTTCGACTCCTTCCTCCCCTGCCAAAAATTCTCGCAGTTCCTCGCCCCCCAGCCAGAAGCAGGTGCATGATGAGCAGCCATGACGGCCTGATGGTTTTTACTGGCAACGCGAATCCCGCGCTTGCACACGAAGTCGTAAAAATCCTCGGCATTCCCCTCGGCAAAGCGATGGTCAGCCGTTTTTCGGACGGTGAGATCCAGGTCGAGATTCAGGAAAACGTACGCGGCAAGGATGTTTTCGTCCTGCAATCCACCTGCGCGCCGGCGAATGACAACCTGATGGAACTGATGATCATGGTCGATGCGCTCAAGCGCGCATCCGCTGGCCGGATCACCGCTGCTATTCCCTACTTCGGCTATGCCCGCCAGGATCGTCGCCCGCGTTCGGCACGCGTCGCGATCTCGGCCAAGGTGGTGGCGAACATGCTGGAAATCGCTGGCGTCGAGCGCATCATCACGATGGATCTGCACGCTGACCAGATTCAAGGTTTCTTCGACATCCCCGTCGACAACATCTATGCGACGCCCGTGTTGCTCGGCGATCTGCGCAAGCAGAATCACGAGAACCTGCTGATCGTTTCACCGGACGTCGGCGGTGTGGTCCGTGCCCGTGCACTGGCCAAGCAGTTGAACTGCGATCTCGCGATCATCGACAAGCGCCGCCCCAAGGCGAATATCGCTGAAGTGATGAACATCATCGGTGAAGTCGAAGGCCGTACCTGCGTGATCATGGACGACATGGTCGACACCGCCGGCACGCTCTGCAAGGCAGCACAGGTATTGAAGGAACGCGGCGCAATCAAGGTGTTCGCGTATGCAACTCACCCGGTTCTGTCGGGCGGCGCGGGCGAGCGCATCGCTGCATCCGCGCTCGACGAACTGGTCGTCACTGATACGATCCCGCTCGGCGAAGAAGCCCGCTCGTGCGCCAAGATCCGTTCGCTGACGAGCGCAGGTCTGTTGGCCGAAACGTTCTCGCGGATCCGCCGCGGCGATTCGGTGATGTCGCTGTTTGCGGAAAGTTAAGTATTTGCGAAGGCGCGGCGTGCGCGGTTACAAATCGCACAATGCGCTTTTGCACAATCGGCATGGACGAACGAAGGTTCGTGCCGTCGAGTCTGGGGCCTCAGCCAATCTGGCATGAAGGCCCCGTTTTTACTGCCTGGTCGCGGGCAGTGCATTGGAGATTCAAAATGAAAGTAGTCGCTTTCGAGCGTTCACAGCAAGGTACGGGTGCGAGCCGCCGCCTGCGTATTACCGGCAAGACGCCGGCAATCGTTTATGGCGCTGGTGCTGAACCGCAAATGATCGAACTCGATCACAACGCGTTGTGGCACGCCCTGAAGAAGGAAGTTTTCCATTCGTCGATTCTCGATCTGGAAGTCGGCGGCACGGCGCAACAGGTTCTGCTGCGCGACGTGCAATACCATCCGTTCCGTCAGCTCGTGCTGCACGTGGACTTCCAGCGCGTCGATGCAACGAAGAAGCTGCACACCAAGGTGCCGCTGCACTTCATGAACCAGGAATCGAACCCGGCAGTCAAGCTGTCGAGCGCGGTGATCTCGCACGTTCTGAACGAAATCGAAATCGAGTGCCTGCCGTCGGCACTGCCTGAGTTCCTCGAAGTCGACCTCGCAACGATCGAAGCAGGTCAAACGCTGCACGCCAAGGACATCGTCCTGCCGGCTGGCGTCGCGCTGATTGCACACATTGAAGCTGAAAACCCGGTGATCGCATCCGCGACGATCCCGGCTGGCGCTATCGCTGAAGGCGACGCCGCTGCTCCTGCTGCTGGCGAAGGCGAAACGCCGGCCGCTTAAGCTGCATAGAGCGAGCAATCCTCTCGATCCGTTTCAATGGAACGGACGATGTGACCCGCCGCGGTTCGCCCCGGCGGGTTTTTTTTCGTTTTTTCAGGTCGCGTGGCACGCCGCCGGCCCTTAACTCATCATGAATCAATCATGATCAAGCTGATCGTGGGGCTCGGCAACCCGGGCGCCGAATACACCGCGACGCGTCACAACGCCGGTTTCTGGCTGGTCGATCAACTGGCGCGCGAAGCCGGTACGACCTTGCGCGATGAGCGGCGCTTTCACGGTTTCTATGCGAAGGCCCGTCTGCATGGCGAAGAGATCCACTTGCTCGAGCCGCAGACGTATATGAACCGCTCGGGGCAATCGGTCGTCGCGCTCGCGCATTTCTTCAAGATCCTGCCCGACGAGATTCTGGTCGCGCACGATGAGCTCGACCTGCCGCCTGGCACCGTCAAGCTGAAGCTCGGTGGCGGCAGCGGCGGTCATAACGGTCTGAAGGACATCTCCGCGCATCTCTCCTCGCAGCAATATTGGCGGCTGCGTATCGGCATTGGCCATCCGCGCGATCTGATTCCGGAAAGCGCGCGTGCCGGTGCGAAGCCGGACGTCGCCAACTACGTGCTGAAACCGCCGCGCCGCGAAGAGCAGGACGTGATCGATGCGTCAATCGAACGCGCGCTCGTGCAGATGCCGCTCGTCGTCAAGGGCGAGCTCGACCGCGCGGTGATGCAGCTGCACCGCAGCAGCTGAAATATGGAGGCCCGCTTGAGCCGTTACTGGAGTGACATCGTCCACCGCCTGACGCCGTATGTGCCGGGCGAACAGCCCGCGCTCGCCCATCCGGTCAAGCTGAACACCAACGAGAACCCGTATCCTCCGTCGCCGCGCGTGCTGGAAGCGATCCGCCACGAGCTCGGTGAGAACGCGGAATCGTTGCGACGCTATCCCGACCCGACCGCACGCAAGCTGCGCGAGACGGTCGCAGCACACCACGGCATCCGCGCCGAGCAGGTGTTCGCCGGCAACGGTTCGGACGAAGTTCTCGCGCTGACCTTCCAGGCGTTACTCAAGCACGGCAAGCCGATCCTGTTCCCGGACATCACGTACAGCTTCTATCCGACGTACGCCGGCCTCTTCGAGGTCGACTACCGGACCGTTCCCGTGGATGACGCGTTCGCCATCCGCGTCGACGACTACGCTTTGCCCAATGGCGGCGTCCTGTTGCCGAATCCGAACGCGCCTACCGGCCACCCGTTGCCGCTCAGCGAAATCGAAAGGCTGGTGGCGCGGCATGCCGACTCGGTTGTGGTGATCGACGAGGCATATGTGGACTTCGGCGCACAGTCGGCGATCTCGCTGATCGACCGCTATCCGAATCTGCTGGTGACGCAGACGGTCTCGAAGTCGCGCTCGCTGGCCGGCATGCGCGTGGGTTTTGCGTTCGGCAATGTGGCGCTGATCGAAGCGCTGACGCGCGTCAAGGACAGCTTCAACTCCTATCCGCTCGACCGGCTTGCGCAGGTCGCAGCAATTGCCGCCTATCAGGACGATGAGTGGTTTCGCGACAGTTGCGCGAAAGTCATCGCGAGCCGCGAGCGCCTGTCTGCAGGACTGACGGGACTTGGCTTCAACGTCGTGCCGTCGGGGGCGAATTTTGTGTTCGCCCGCCACGAAGGCTGCGACGCGGCCACGCTCGCCTTGCGGCTAAGGGAGAAGGAGATTTTTGTGCGCCATTTCAAGGCCCCGCGCATCGATCAGCATTTGCGTATCTCGATCGGCACTGACGCGGAATGCGATGCGTTGCTGGAAGCGCTGGAGGATGTGTTTCGCTCGGACGTGGGCTGAGCGCGCAGGAACGCGAAGGGCGAGGCAGCGCACACGCCGCCAAAACAGGCTGCTCAGGCCTTGGCGGCTTGCAGCGCGTGATACTTCGCCATCAGACCTTCGGGCGTCTCCAGGTGCTCCGGGTCGCGCGGAATGCACTCCACCGGGCACACCTGGATACACTGCGGCTCGTCGAAGTGACCGACGCACTCGGTGCACTTCTTCGGATCGATAACGTAGATTTCCGAACCCATCGAAATTGCGTCGTTCGGGCACTCGGGCTCGCAGACGTCGCAATTGATGCACTCGTCGGTAATCATCAGGGCCATGCTTTTCTCACTTCAGGCCGGCGCGAGGCCGGCTTTCGTTCCGTCAAACCGCTAGTTTACGCCGGTTAAGACTGGCCTGCCTGGCCGTCGTCCTGATCCAGCAAAGCCACTTTGTCCTTCAGCCATTTTTCCACGGACGGGAACACAAACTTGCTGACGTCACCGCCCAGTTGCGCGATCTCGCGCACGATGGTGCCGGAGATGAACTGATACTGGTCCGACGGCGTCATGAACATGGTTTCGACGTCGGGCAACAGATAGCGGTTCATGCCGGCCATCTGGAACTCGTATTCGAAGTCCGACACTGCGCGCAGGCCGCGCACGATCACCCGGGCGTTGTTGGTGCGGACGAAATCCTTCAATAGGCCCTTGAAGCTCATTACCTGCACATTCGGGTAATGACCGAGGACTTCGTGAGCGATATCGAGGCGCTCTTCGAGGGTGAAGAACGGCTTCTTGTTGCGGCTGTCGGCGACGCCTACCACCAGCGTGTCGAAAATGCTCGACGCGCGCCGAACGAGGTCTTCGTGACCGCGCGTCAGCGGGTCGAACGTACCCGGGTACACGGCGACTACCATGTGACTTCTCCTCTCTTCAGACAAATGGGCACGTCAAGCACGCCCGCAGGACGCGTTTGCCGCCGGTCGCGCGCGTAACGGCTAGCCGTCCGGCGCTTGTTTTGGAACGCGCATTATTCCTCATTTTCGCGCTGCAGCAAATGATAGTGGACCACCCCGGCCTTCCCCTGCCGAACGATGGTCCACCCCGCCAGCGCGGGCGTCTGTGCGACGTCGAGCGCATCGCCGGCTTCCACATAGAGGAATCCTTCGGCGCTGACAAGCGGCGTCGCCAGTTCCAGCGCGCGGCCCAGCAGGTCGGAGCCGAACGGCGGATCGAGGAACACCACGTCGAACGAACCGGGTGCGAGGCTCGCCGCAAGGCGCAATGCATCCGCTTCGGCAACTTCTATCGTGTTGGGCGCGAGGCGAGCCTGATTGGCACGCAATTGCCCGGCCGCCTTACCGTGGCGCTCGACCATCAAGACCCGCGCCGCGCCGCGCGAAGCCGCCTCGAAGCCCAGCGCCCCGCTGCCGGCGAACAGATCGAGGCACCGCTGGCCGTCGAGGCGCTGGCCGAGCCAGTTAAAGAGCGTTTCGCGCACGCGGTCGGGCGTGGGCCGCAGGCCGTCGAGGTCGAGGACGGGCAGCGGTGTGCGCTTCCAGTCGCCGCCAATGATGCGGATGGCGTGCGGCTTGCCGCGATTAGACGGAGCGCTGGACGCGCGGGAGGCAGGAGGACGGGGCATGCAGATTCGAACGGTTAAACGGTTAGGCGATTGCCCACAGGCGCGTTTGCGCTGGGGTTGGAGAGGCAACGTTACCACAGGGTGAAAAGCATCTCACCTTGGCCGGACGGCTAATGCGGCCAGATCGGACATGCCTGATAAAATAAGCGCCTTCCAGCGCCTTGCATCCCGCATTGCCACGCTGCCTGCCGCTGCCACCGGGCCCAACCGGTTGCGCGCACCGGCGCTCGCTCTCACCACGCCAGAACATGTTCAGCTTTTTCAAACGATTCAAGGGTTCGAAAGACCCCGACGCGACGCCCGAGGAATCGCAGACGGCGCAGGAAGTCGTCACGCCGCAAGCCGAAGCCGTCGCCGCACGGCCGGCCGTGCCTGCTGCACCAACCGCCCCGCGGCCGGTCAGCAGCATTGGCGCGCAACCTGCATCCGTGAGCGACGTCGAGCCGCTTGCGCCTCTGCAAGCGGCTCCTGAAGAGGAAACCGGGCTCGAAACCGTAGAGATCGTGCCGCCGCCGTTGCCCGAAGCCGCGGCCAAGAGGTCTTGGCTCACGCGCCTGAAAACCGGTCTCTCGAAAACCAGTTCGAACCTGACGGGCATCTTCATCAACGCCAAGATCGACGATGACCTTTACGAGGAGCTCGAAACCGCCCTGCTCATGTCCGACGCAGGCGTCGAGGCCACCGAATTCCTGCTCGAATCGCTGCGTGAAAAAGTCCGCACCGATCGCCTGACCGACCCGCAACAGGTCAAGGCCGCGCTGCGCACGCTGTTGATCGACCTGCTCAAACCGCTCGAAAAATCCCTGATGCTCGGCCGCGCCCAGCCGCTCGTGATGATGATCGCGGGAGTGAACGGCGCCGGCAAAACCACCAGCATCGGCAAGCTCGCGAAGCATCTGCAGAGCTTCGACCAATCGGTGCTGCTCGCCGCTGGCGACACCTTTCGCGCCGCCGCGCGCGAACAGCTTGCGATCTGGGGCGAACGCAACAATGTGACGGTCGTCTCGCAGGAAAGCGGCGATCCGGCCGCGGTCATCTTCGATGCGGTCGGCGCAGCCCGCGCGCGCAAGATCGACGTGCTCATGGCCGACACGGCCGGACGTCTGCCGACCCAGTTGCATCTGATGGAAGAACTGCGCAAGGTCAAGCGCGTGATCGGCAAGGCGATGGACAGCGCCCCGCACGAAGTGCTGCTCGTGATCGACGCCAACACCGGTCAGAACGCGCTCACGCAGGTAAAAGCGTTCGACGATGCGCTCGGACTCACCGGTCTGATCGTCACCAAGCTCGACGGCACGGCCAAAGGCGGCATTCTCGCGGCCATTGCGCGGCAGCGGCCGGTCCCGGTGTATTTCATCGGCGTGGGCGAGAAGGTCGAGGACTTGCAGCCGTTCAGCGCCGAGGAGTTTTCGGACGCGTTGCTCGGCAGCTAAAACAGCGCGGCCGGGCAGTTCGCCGAAGCGAGCCGCAAGATTGCGGCAGCGACAAAGAGGGCGCCTCACAGCGAGCGGCCCCCAAAAGCGCGGACGAATGTCCAACTTTTGGGGTTCAGTTCACAGAGCGCCCTCTTTGCTTTCAGCCGCACCTGGCCACATTGGCTCAGCGGCTCATTGAGTCAAACCCACCTCACTCCGCATCTGGCTGCACGCCGGGCGCCGCGCGCGTGAACGCGTCAAGTTGCAACGCCTGATCGTGAATGCGCTGGATCGTCGGAAACCGCGCCATGTCGGTCTTGAAGCGCTGCGCATTGAACACCTGCGGCACGAGACACGCATCGGCCATCGTCGGCGTATCGCCAAAGCAGAACTTGCCGGTGCGCGAATCGCCCGCCAGATGCTCTTCGAGCGTCGTGAAACCTGCCTCGACCCAGTGGCGGTACCACTCGTCCCTGGTCGCGTCGTCGGCGCCTACCGTGTGCTTCAGATACTTCAGCACGCGCAGATTGTTCACCGGATGGATCTCGCAGGCCACCTGCAGCGCCACCGAGCGCACATAGGCGCGATCAACCGGCGACTTCGGCAGCAACGGCGGCTCCGGATGCGTTTCCTCGAGATATTCGATGATCGCAAGCGACTGCGTCAAAACGTTGTCGCCGTCCACGAGGGTGGGCAGGATCGCGTCCGGATTCAGACGACGGTAAGCAGGCTTGAGCTGCTCGCCGCCATCGCGCAGCAGATGCACCGGCGCATAGTCATACGGCAGCCCCTTCAGATTCAAGGCAATCCGCACGCGATACGCCGCCGAGCTACGAAAATAGCTGTAAAGCTTCATATTGTTTGTCCCCTCCCTGCAGCAGCTTCAGATGACGCGTACGCTGAAGTCGCCGAGCCCGTCCACGCCGCCCTTCATCGTGTCGCCCTTCACGACCGCGCCGACACCTTCGGGCGTGCCCGTGAAAATCAGATCACCGGGCTGCAGTTCGAACAGCGTCGACAGATACGCAATCGTCTCCGCCACCGACCAGATCAGCTGCGACACATCCGAGCGCTGCTTTTCTTCACCGTTCACGGTGAGCCAGATCGCGCCCTTGTCGACCTGCCCAATCTTCGACACCGGATGGATCGGGCCAAGCGGCGCCGAGTGATCAAAGCCCTTCGCGGTGTCCCACGGACGGCCCAGCTTCTTCGCTTCGGCCTGCAGGTCGCGCCGCGTCATGTCGAGTCCGAGCGCGTAGCCATAGACATGCTCCAGCGCCTGTCCGACCGGAATGTCCTTACCCGGCTTGCCGATCGCCGCGACCAGTTCCATTTCGAAGTGGACGTTCTTCGATTGCGTGGGGTAGGGAAATTCACCGGTCTCGCCCGGTGCGACGTAGACCACGGCATCCGCCGGCTTGCTAAAGAAAAACGGCGGTTCGCGATCAGGGTCGTGCCCCATCTCGCGCGCGTGCGCCTCGTAATTACGGCCCACGCAGTAAATGCGACGCACCGCGAATTGATCGCTGGACCCGACGACCGGCACCGCGACTACCGGTGCGGGAGCAAACACGTAACTCATCCCGTTCTCCAATCTTTAGTAAGCGCCGCGAGCGCGGCAATAAAGCATTTAGTTTAACGCGAGGGTGAACGGGCTGCGCGCGAACCCGGCAGTCCGGAGGCCTAGCGGCGGTGCCAAGCATGATGTGCCACGGGACGGAAAGCCCCTGACGCTTGCAGCCTCGTGTCAACTTGCGCAAACGCCATAGATGCGATACTCACTACGGATACCGCTGCGGGTATATCTGCGGAAAGCGCAACTGATCCCGCCGCAGGCAGCACGAATACCCTTTGAATACCGTGGCCGACGCCGTCAATGCCGAGCCTGGCCACCCAGCCCCACTAAGCCCGATGACCGATACCGCCGATACCGACTTTCCCTGCGCCCGCTTTATCAAGGAGATTGGCCGCGGCCCGAACGGCGCACGCGCGCTAACGCCCGAAGACACGCACGCGCTCTACAGCGCGATGCTCGATGGACGCGTCTCCGATCTCGAACTCGGCGCGGTGCTGCTTGCGTATCGGGTCAAGGGCGAAACCGCCGACGAGCTCGCCGCGATGCTGGCGGCCGCCCACGCCTCCTTCGAGCCGATCCAGATTGCGCACGCAGCTTACCGACCGGTTTCCATCCCGAGCTACAACGGCGCACGCAAACAGCCGAATCTCGTGCCGCTGCTCGCTCTGCTATTGGCCCGCGAAGGCGTGCCGGTGCTCGTGCACGGCGTCACCGAAGACCCGGGCCGCGTGACCAGCGCCGAGATCTTCACCCATCTGCAGATCGCGCACGCGCAGGACCATGCGGAGATCGAAGACAGCCTCGCCTCGCGACGCCTCGCCTTTGCGCCGATCACCGCGCTCGCGCCGAAGCTCGCGCGCCTGCTGGTGCTGCGCCGCCGGATGGGCGTGCGCAATTCCACCCATACGCTCGTCAAGATCCTGCAGCCGTTCGCGCCGCCCGGGCTGCGGCTCGTGAACTACACGCATCCGCCCTATCGTGACGCCCTGACCCAGTTGTTCGTCACCCATCCGGATGCAGCCGCAGGCGGTGCACTGCTCGCGCGCGGCACAGAGGGCGAAGCCGTCGCCGATACGCGTCGGCAGGTGCAGATCGACTGGCTGCATGACGGCATCTGCGAAACGCGCGTGGCCGCCGAGCGGTCCTCTGCTGATGCGCCCGAGGTCGAATTGCCCGAGGCTCGCGACGCCGTCACCACCGCCGCGTGGATCGATGCCGTGCTGCGCGGCGAAGCGCCGGTGCCGAGCGCGATCGAACGGCAGATCAGTGTGATCGCGGAGATCGCCAGAACCTCGGCGTGACGGGCTTCGCGCGACCCCGCAGCGCCGCGCGGGCGACCGCGCAACGACGCATTGTGAGCATCCGCGGTTGACACGCTGCGGCCCGCTCGCATACATTGGACCCATGCGTCACCTTCCGAACACCCTCCGAATTACCTCTGGCCGCCTAGCGCGGCCCCTATCGCTACGTCTAGCGTAAGCCAGGCGTAGCGCCGCGCGTTGGCCGCCCCAGCGGTTCAAGCCCGGTCCTCAAAGTAGTCCCGCAGTTTCCGTTGCACCCCAAACCGTAGTTCCTTTTACAACCTGTCAGTCGTTTGTGTTCGTCCGTTTACCGTTCGGACGAATCGCGAAGGTCACATCCGTGGCAGCCCGCCAGCCGCCCGAGGCCACGCCCCTTCGCATACGACAGAACGAACGAGGCTCATCATGTTGCGCAACCCCGCTGAAAAATACCGACCGTTCCCCGCCGTCCGTTTGACTGGCCGAAAATGGCCCAGCCGCACGATCCAGCAAGCCCCCATCTGGATGGCCACCGACCTGCGCGACGGCAACCAGTCGCTGATCGAGCCCATGAGCATCGCGCAGAAGCTTGAGTTCTTCGAGATGCTGGTCAGGATCGGCTTCAACGAAATCGAAGTCGGCTTTCCGTCGGCCTCGCAGACCGACTTCGATTTCGTGCGCAAGCTGATCGACGAAAAGCGCATTCCCGACGATGTGACGATCCAGGTGCTCGTCCAGTCGCGCGAAGAACTGATCGCGCGCACCTTCGAGGCGCTCGATGGCGTGCCGCGCGCGATCGTCCACCTGTACAACGCGATCGCACCGGCGTTCCGCAAGATCGTCTTCAACCAGTCAAAAGACGAAGTGAAGGCGCTCGCGGTCGAAGGCACGCGGCTGATCAAGCAGTACGCCCAGGCACGGCCGCAGACGCAGTGGACCTACCAGTACTCGCCTGAAACCTTCAGCATGACCGAGCTGCCGTTCGCCCGCGAGGTGTGCGACGCAGTCGCCCAGACGTGGCGGCCCACGCGCGATCACAAGATGATCGTCAACCTGCCCGCGACCGTCGAAGCAGCCATGCCGAACGTATACGCCGATCAGATCGAATGGATGGACCGCAATCTCGGCTATAGGGACAGCATCGTGCTGTCGGTGCATCCGCATAACGATCGCGGCACTGCGGTGGCCGCCGCTGAACTCGCCGTGCTGGCGGGCGCGGATCGCATCGAAGGGTGTCTTTTCGGAAATGGCGAGCGCACCGGCAACGTCGACCTCGTCACGCTGGCGATGAATCTTTACACCCAGGGCATCGACCCTGGCCTCGACTTCTCGGATATCGACGCGGTACGCCGCGTCGTGGAGCGCTGCAACCAGTTACCAGTGCATCCGCGTCATCCGTATGCGGGCGATCTCGTTTATACGGCATTCTCGGGCTCGCATCAGGACGCGATCCGCAAGGGCTTTGCCCAGCAGACGCCGGACGCGGTGTGGGAAGTGCCCTATCTGCCGGTCGACCCGGCCGACGTGGGCCGCAACTACGACGCCGTGATCCGTGTAAATAGCCAGTCCGGCAAAGGCGGCTCGACGTATCTGCTCGAACGGGGCATGGGCTTCACGCCGCCGCGCCGGGTGCAGATCGAGTTCAGCCACACAGTGCAAGCCACCGCGGATAGCAGCGGCGCCGAGATGAGCGGCGAGGCGATTTGCGCGTTGTTCGCCCGCGAGTACTTCGAGACCGATGGACCGGCGCAGCGCGTCAATGCGTCGACGGTGCGGTGGGACGATCGCGACCTCAATGTGGCGGCGGCGAAGCGGCCGCGTGAGCAGTCCGAGGCGCAAGAGGCGCAGCATGAACCGCACGAGCAACACGCCCGGCGCGTCGCCGCCGCCCTCGCCACGGCCGCGGGGCAAATGATCGAAGTCACCTCAGTGGAAAGCGCACGGGCCACAGATGGCCGCACGGTAGTGTTCGTGGGCTGCAGGGTCGGGGAGCAGGCGGTTCGCTTCGGCGTTGGAGTTAGCTCGGAAGCCGCGGCGGCAGTCGTGGATGCTGTTGTCAGCGCAGTGAACCGGACAATCGGAACCAGCGAGGCAGCCGGGACCAGTGTGGCAGGAGTGGCAAATCCGGCGGTGTGGCAAGAGCCTGACCGCAGAGTGGCGGCCTGACGACAATCGGCTGGTCAGCACAGACGCAAAGGCAGGCAACAATCTGAAGAGAGCGCAGCACAATCTGCCGCGCCTACGAGCACGGGTCGCTCACCCAGCGCCCCGGCGAGAGAAGCCCACCGGCCTCACTCGATCGCGCAACGCGTCGCCTGCCATGCGACCAGCCGCCACTCACCGTCTTCCTGTGCATGCAGCGCGGTGTAGGCAATCGGGAACAGCAACGCGCCGTTGTTCGCCTCCATCTCGATGAGCGCGCGCCCGGTGACGATCACACAGGTCTCGCGCCCGACCGGCAGCACCTCCTGCGACTGGATCTCGATCTGGCGATAACGACGGCGCCCCGCTGTGATTCCGTCGACGAACTGCCGCTTCGTTTCCCGTTTGCCATTCGTGTGGACATAGCTGACGGTCTCGGAGAGCAGCGAGTCGAGCAACGGTCCGTTGCCATCGACCATCGCTCGAAAGCGGTCGCGCTCGAGCCCACGAATCGCCTCGATCAACTTTGCGGACATTGCTCAGCCCCTTTGCCTCGACGGGCCAACAGCGGCCGCAGTCTTAGAAGTTACATTGCAAATATAGCTGGCTGAAATTTATACCAGGTTTGGGCTCTTTGATACCGCCGTTCGCGAAGGGCGCCGAACCGGTAGACCGCCAGATGCTGATGCCGACATACGAACCTCACCCTCTTGTCAGTTGTCGAGGGGACGCTGGAACATTGCGACGCGGCCGCGATCCAACCTCAATCGCGGTACCCACTACGCATGGATTGCCCTTGAAAAAGCCGATCCCGGACCCCATATAGAGGGGCCACGAGCGCAAGAAATCATAAGAAGAATGCCGGAATTCAGCAGACCAATACTCCAAAGTGCCGAAAACTGGTGACTCTCCACCGACGTACGCCCGTCCAGAGCAAATCCTACGCTCATCCCCGCCAGAGCGTAGAAAGCGTATGATGCTATTGGAAGTTAAATTTCGATAGCCTAGCGGGAACCATGATACCCCCACACACTCTAAGTATTAGCACTCGGATATTGAGAGTGCTAACATCCACGCTGGAGTCGAAGTTCGACTGAGCTTTTGGCTGATTCCAAAGGAGTTTTCTACGTGAGCAACGCAATGACCCTTCCGAGTACTCTGAGCCCGTCGTCGGCTAAGGCCGCTTCGGCAGGTGCACTGGCGCTCTCGCATTCTTCGCTGCTGCCCGGCCAACTGGGCAATATCGACGCCTACATCCAGGCCGTGAACCGGATTCCGATGCTGACGCCGGCGGAGGAACGACAGTTCGCCACCGAATTTCGCGAGCAGGGCAACCTCGAGTCTGCGCGCCGCATGGTCCTGTCGCATTTGCGACTGGTGGTATCGATCGCGCGCAACTATCTGGGCTATGGCCTGCCGCATGCCGACCTGATCCAGGAAGGCAATATTGGTCTGATGAAGGCCGTGAAGCGCTTCGATCCGGAGCAGAACGTGCGTCTGGTGTCGTATGCCATGCACTGGATCAAGGCCGAGATCCACGAATACATCTTGCGCAACTGGCGCATGGTGAAGGTCGCCACTACCAAGGCGCAGCGCAAGCTGTTCTTCAACCTGCGCAGCCACAAGCAGGGCTTGGGCGCGTTCACGCCAGACGAGATCGAAGGTCTCGCCAAGGAACTGAACGTCAAGCGCGAGGAAGTGGCCGAGATGGAAACGCGCCTGTCCGGCGGCGATATCGCCCTGGAAGGCCAGGTCGAGGACGGTGAAGAATCATATGCGCCGATCGCCTATCTGGCCGATTCGCACAGCGAACCGACCGCCGTGCTGGCAGCGCGCCAGCGCGACAAGCTGCAAAGCGACGGCATCGCCAGCGCTCTCGAATCGCTAGACGCACGCAGCCGCCGGATTATCGAAGCCCGCTGGCTGCAGGTGCAGGATGACGGTTCGGGTGGTTCGACGCTGCACGACCTGGCGGACGAATTCGGCGTGTCGGCCGAGCGCATTCGCCAGATCGAAGCGAGCGCCATGAAGAAAATGCGCAGCGCATTGAACGAGTACGCTTAACGCAAAACCGCGGCTTTCCGGCGCGGTCCGGAACCCGTCAGCGCTCTGTCAGACATCAGCCCTGCCCTCGCAAGACGGCAGGGCTTTTGCATTTATACCTTTATAAATCGCGACCCGCTTCCTTGACGTAACGCAACGTTGCTTGTATTAGTGACGTGGACGGCATGCCTACGCGACCCAATGCCACAGTCGCGACCCCCTTCGCTGCCAGCCCCTATCTTAATATCGTTATGCACTCTCCAAGCCGTCTGCGCCGCCTGGATCCGGCCGGGTAAACCGGTGTGAAGTCGACCATCGACCGATCATGACCATAACGCTACACGACAGGAATCCGCCTCGCCCCGGCCTGCGCGCGCGAATCGCCGCCTGGGCGCGCGGACCAACCTTCGGGCGAGATATCGCCATCGTGCTTGCCATCAAATTTGCACTCCTGATGGTGCTCAAGTACGCGTTTTTCAATCATCCCCTGGCGGAGAACATGTCCATGCCGCCCGCCCTCGTCGCGCAGGCGTTGCTCTCCGCGCCCGCCCCGCATCCGTCTCAAGGTGATCAACATGCCCGGTAGCGAAGTCGTCGACCTCTCGCGTCTCCAGTTTGCGGTGACGGCGCTTTATCACTTTTTATTCGTACCCCTTACGCTCGGCCTGTCCTGGCTGCTCGTCATCATGGAATCCGTCTACGTGATGACCGGCAAGCAGATCTACAAGGACATGACGCAGTTCTGGGGCAAGCTGTTCGGCATCAACTTCGCGATGGGCGTCACCACCGGCCTCACGCTGGAGTTCCAGTTCGGCACCAACTGGTCGTACTACTCCCATTACGTCGGTGACATCTTCGGCGTGCCGCTCGCCGTCGAAGGTCTGATGGCGTTCTTCCTCGAATCGACCTTTGTGGGCCTGTTCTTCTTCGGCTGGCCGCGGTTGTCGCGGGTGCAGCATCTGATCGTCACGTTCCTCGTTGCACTGGGCTCGAACCTGTCCGCGCTGTGGATCCTGGTCGCCAACGGCTGGATGAACAATCCGGTCGGCGCCGAGTTCAACTACGAAACCATGCGGATGGAACTGTCGAGCATCTACGCCGTGCTGTTCAATCCCGTTGCACAGGTGAAGTTCGTGCACACGGTTTCCGCCGGCTACGTGACGGCGTCGATGTTCGTGCTCGGCATCTCGTCCTGGTATCTGCTCAAGCGCCGCGACACCGAATTCGCGCTGCGCTCGTTCGCGATTGCGGCCGGTTTCGGGCTCGCATCGACGGTCTGCGTGATCGTGCTCGGCGATGAATCGGGCTACCGCACCGGCGAAGTCCAGCAGGTCAAACTCGCCGCCATTGAATCGGAATGGGAAACCGCGCCGGCGCCGGCACCGTTCACGATCTTTGGCATCCCGAACCAGAAGGAAGAGAGGACGGACTACGCGATCCGGAGTCCCTACGCGCTCGGGATCATCGCGACGCGTTCGATCGATGAACCGGTGCTGGGTCTGAAGGACCTGATCGCGCACAACGAACTACGCATCAAGGACGGCATGATTGCCTACGGTGCGCTGCAGCAGCTCAAGCAAGGCAATGCTACCGACGACGCCAAGGTTGCCTTCGCGCTGCACAAGGACAATCTCGGGTACGCGCTGATGCTCAAGCAGTTCACCGCCAACGTCACCGACGCTACGCCGGACCAGATCGCCCAGGCGGCGAAGAAGACCATTCCGCCGGTGTTGCCGGTGTTCTTCTCGTTCCGCATGATGGTGGGCCTCGGCATCCTGTTCCTCGTGACCTTCCTGCTCGCGTTCTGGTTCTGCGCGCAGCGCTCGCTGCTGCTGGACAAGCGCCGTTGGTTCCTGCGCTGGGCGGTGTGGGCGATTCCGTTGCCGTGGCTTGCAGCTGAGTTCGGCTGGATCGTCGCGGAGCTGGGGCGTCAACCGTGGACTATTGCCGGCATCCTGCCCACTGCGCTGTCGGCTTCGAGCCTGACGGCCAGCGACCTGTATCTGAGCATCGGTGGCTTCGTGGTGTTCTACACGGCGCTGTTTGTGATCGAGATCACGCTGATGTTCAAGTACGCGCGGCTCGGTCCGTCGTCATTGCATACGGGCCGGTATCACCATGAAACGCCGCCGCCAGATCAGCCGTCCAAACCGTTGACCACCAGGACCGCGTGATTCGCCACCACGTTAAGCACGCTGACCAGGCTGCAAAAGCTTTCCAAGCTGTATAAAAGGGAAAAATCATCATGGATTACGCAACCCTCAAAGTGATCTGGTGGGTCCTGATCGGTGTCCTGCTGATCGGCTTCGCGGTTACCGACGGCTTCGATATGGGCACGGCCATCCTGCTGCCTTTCATCGCAAAGACCGATGCGGAGCGACGCATCGTCGTGAACACCGTCGGCGCGACGTGGGAAGGCAACCAGGTCTGGTTCATCACCGCGGGCGGCGCGATGTTCGCGGCCTGGCCGCTCGTCTACGCGGCGTCGTTCTCGGGCTTTTACTTTGCGATGCTGCTGGTGCTGTTTTCGCTGTTCTTCCGGCCCGTCGGCTTCGACTACCGCAGCAAACGCGAGGACCCACGCTGGCGTAGCGCGTGGGACTGGGCGCTGTTTATCGGCGGCTTCGTGCCGGCGCTGGTGATCGGCGTCGCCTTTGGCAATCTGCTGCAAGGCGTGCCGTTCGCGTTCGACACCGACCTCCGCGTCGCCTATCACGGCAGTTTCTTCGCGCTACTGAATCCATTTGCCGTGTTGTGCGGGCTTGTCAGCGTGTCGATGCTGGCCGCGCACGGCGCTGCATTCGTGAAGATGAAAACGGATGATGTGATTGCGCGGCGTGCGTCGTTGGCTTTGCGCATCGCGTCGCTTGCTGCTGTGGCGTTATTCCTGATCGCCGGCGTGCTGGTTGCGACGGTGATCGGTGGCTATCAGATCGTCGATGCGGCGCCGTTCGATACGGTCGCCAACCCGCTGCTAAAAAGCGTGGTCGGCGCACCCGGCTTGTGGCTCACCAATTACTCCACGTACCCGTGGATGGTCGCGGCGCCGCTGATTGGCGTGGTGGGCGGCGTGCTGGCGTTGCTCTTCGCGAAGTCGCGCTTCGAGAAGAGCGTATTCATCTGCACTGGGCTGATGATTGTCGGCGTGATCCTGACGGCGGGTTTTTCGATGTTTCCGTTCATCATGCCGTCGTCGCTGGATGGACGCAGCAGCCTGACTGTGTGGGACTCGACCTCGAGCCAGATGACGCTGCAGATCATGCTGATCGCGGTGATCATTTTCTTGCCGATCATCCTGATCTACACGAGCTGGGTGTACCGCGTGATGCGCGGCAAGGTGACCGCGGCCGCGCTCGAAGAAAACCGGCACTCGATGTATTGAAGCGTCTGGCGCGTGACGCGGCGGACGTGACTGCAACTGGATTCACAGGAGCGAATGATGTGGTATTTCAGCTGGATTCTCGGTATTGGCGTGGCGCTCTCGTTTGGGATTATCAATGTATTGTGGCTTGAGTCGAACCGGCCGGAAGAAGTGGCGGTGAAGCGCAAGGCGGATTGACTAGCGACAGAGGCAGCGTGAATCGCAAACATGGACGGCGGTAAACGAAGAGCGGCGCCCAAGGGCGCCGCTCTTCGTTTCAACATAACTCACCGCAACACAGGAACGCTTAACGCCGCTCCCGCGTCACACGCATCAGGCCGGTTGAGGCGATACCCCGTCCGTTGCGCCTGCGGCCGGCAGACGCGCCGACAACACCTGCGCATACCGCCCTGCCGCCTCACCAACAACGATGTGAAACGTATCCGCTGAGATCCACGCAACGTCGAGCACAGCAAGACGCTGACGATCCACCGCAGTCGGATCGCTCACCACGATTCGCAGCCGGGTCGACGCAATCGCGTCCAACGAAACGATGTTAGTGGCACCGCCGAACACGGCGATCCAGCGTGCCGGATCAGGATCGAGCGGTCCGCTGTGCGAACCCGCAACCGGCGCGGCGGCCGTAGCTGCCGCAGCAGACACCACCGCAGGCTTCACCTCAACACCACCACCCTGCGCAATCACCGTCCGGATTTCATCCGCGATGATGTCCGCTTCCGGTCCGATAATCACCTGGACGCTGGTCGCACCGCGCTTCAGCACACCACGCGCGCCGATCGTCTTGAGATCCGATTCCGACACCTTGCTCGGATCCACCACCGACAGACGCAGACGCGTCGTGCAGGCATCGACGATAGACAGATTGGCCGCGCCACCCAAAGCAGCGATGTAGCGCTGTGCACGCGGCAGAGTTGCCGCAGCTACCGGCGCAACGAACCCACCCTTGTCGAACGACTCCACCTGCTCGTCAGCACCAGCAGGTTCACGACCCGGCGTGGCCATATTGAACTTGCGGATGAAGAACCGGAACAGACCGTAGTACGCCACCGCGTAAATCACACCAAGCGGCAGCGCCCACCAGCCTCGCGTCGACAGCCCGTAGTTCAGGATGTAGTCGATCAGGCCCGCAGAGAACGTGAAGCCGAGGTGAATCCCGAGCGCCGAACAGATGGCCAGCGAAAGGCCCGTCAGCAGCGCGTGAATCACATACAGCACCGGCGCGAGAAACATGAAGCTGAATTCGATCGGCTCGGTCACACCCGTCAGCAGCGACGTAAGCGCCATCGAAGCCAGCAGGCCGAACACCATCGCACGACGTTCCTTCGGTGCCTCGTGGTACATCGCGAGGCAAGCGGCCGGCAGGCCGAACATCATGACCGGGAAGAAGCCCGTCATGAAAGTACCCGCGGTCGGATCACCCGCAAAGAAGCGATGCAGATCGCCTGTCACTGCAGCACCGCCGCCCGGCGGCGTGAACGTGCCAAACACAAACCACGTCAGCGAGTTCAGGATGTGATGCAGCCCCGTCACCAGCAGCAAGCGGTTCAGCACGCCGAACACGAAAGCGCCGATCGCACCCGCCGTCGTCAGCCAGTGGCCGGCCATATCGATCGCGGCTTGCACCGGTTGCCACACGTAGCCGAGCACAATGCCTATCGCCAGACAGGTCACCCCCGTGACAATCGGCACAAAGCGCTTCCCTCCGAAGAACGCGAGGTAGTCGGGCAGCTTGATATCTTTGTACTTGTTGTACAGCATGCCGGCGACGATACCGGCGATGATCCCCGACAACACGCCCATATTGAGCTTGTCGTTGATGTCCTTCATCACCGCGACTTCGACCAGATAACCGATCGCACCCGCGAGGGCCGCCACGCCGTTGTTGTCCTTCGCGAAGCCGACGGCCACGCCGATCGCAAACAGCAGCGGCAGGTTGTCGAAAATCGCGCCGCCAGCGTCGGCGATCATCTTGATGTTCAGTACGTCACTCTGACCGAGTCGCAACAGAAGACCCGCGACCGGCAGCACTGCAATCGGCAGCATCAGCGCGCGGCCGAGTCGCTGCACCTTCAAAAACGGATTCCCATCCATCTATACCTCCAATCCTTTGTCTCTTCGTCGAGTCGTTGCTTTACATGGTTGTTGAGCGAAATTCCGCCGTGGACCATGCGGGGTTTAGTCCAGCGGCCAGGTTTCGCGGCTCACTGCTCTTACCGCCTGCGCCGATTCCAGCGCCAGGACGTCCTGGGCGCGTTGCTGGCACAGCTGATAATCGAGGTTGCGCACTCGCGCCTTGATGCCCGGCACCGACACCGGATCCACCGACAGCTCGGTCACGCCCAGGCCGACGAGTAGCGGCACGGCCAGCGGGTCACCCGCCAATGCGCCGCACACGCCCACCCATTTGCCGTGCTTGTTCGCGCCCTGCACGGTGGCCGCGATCAGGCGCAGCACCGCCGGATGCAGGCCGTCGGCTTGCGCGGCGAGGTCGGCCTGGCAGCGGTCCATAGCCAGCGTGTACTGGGTCAGATCGTTGGTGCCGATCGACAGGAAGTCCGCGTGTTTCGACAATTGATCGGCCAGCAGCGCGGCCGACGGCACTTCGATCATCACGCCGACTTCGATCGCATCGGTGCGACCCAGTTCGCGCGCGAATTCGTCGATGCGCTTGCGCAGATGGATCAGCTCGCCTACGTCGGTCACCATCGGCAACAGGATGCGCACGGCGCCGAGCGGTTGCACCGCCAGCAGGCCGCGCAACTGGTCGTCGAGCAGGTCCGGGCGCACTTGCGCGAGACGGATGCCGCGCAGACCCAGCGCCGGGTTCGGTTCAGGCGGCAGCGTCAGATAGTCGACTTCCTTGTCTGCGCCCACGTCCAGCGTGCGGATGATCGCGGTACGGCCGGCGAGCGCATCGACAATCGACTGATAGCTTTGACGATGCTCGTCGATGGTCGGCGCCGTCGCGCGGTGAATGAACAGCAGTTCGGTACGCAGGAGGCCGACTGCATCGGCGCCGTTCTCAACTGCAGTCTTCGCATCTTCGAGCGTGGCGATATTCGCGGCCACTTCGACAGCGTGGCCATCGGCGGTCGTCGCCGCCTGTTGCGAAGTGCGGCGGTTCGCTTCGCGCACACCGGCGAGCCGTGTGCGTTCGACGCGGGCACGTTCGACGTCGAGCGCGGACGGGGCGAATTCGATTCGTCCCGCAGTTGCGTCAACCACCACTTGAGTCCCTTCGGGAATCGCATGCAGCGCATCGCCCACGGCCACCAGCGCCGGAATGCCGCTCTGCCGCGCGAGAATCGCGGCGTGCGAGGTGGCGCCGCCACGCGCCATCACGAGCGCGGTGACGCGTGTGCGGTCAAGCGTTGACAGATCGGACGGCGTGAACTCTTCCGCTACCAGCACCGCCTCATCCGGCAACGTCCGCGCCGCGTTGTTCGAGTAGCCGAGCGCACGCAGCACGCGCTTTTCGAGGTCGCGCAGATCCGCCGCGCGTTCCGCGAGCAGCGCATCGTCGATTTTCGTCAGGACCGCAATCTGTGCACGGATCGACTCGCGCCACGCGAACCCGGCGCTCTTGCCGAGGCTGATCAGATCGCGCGCGGCATCGAGCAGCGTCGGATCCTCGAGCAGCACACGATGTACCGCGAAGATCCCGGCCTCGCCATGCGCGCCGCGTTGCGACGCGTCGCGCACGGTTGAATTCAGTTCGGCGTCGACAGTAGCCAGCGCTTTGTCGAGCAAACGACTTTCCGCCGCCGATGTGCCGCTCGCAACTTCAGGCGGATCGAGGTCCGCGTCGTCCCAGCGCACCAGCTTGCCGACCGCAACGCCCGGCGCCGCGCACACGCCGACGAGCGTATTCGGCGCGAGCGGCGCGCCGCCCGTTTGCGCAACCGTTCGCGGCGCCGGCGAGCTTTGGCGGGCCGGCTTTTCTTCGGCTTCACCATGCGCTTCGCGCAGCAGTTCATGCGCGACCGCTTCAACGGCAGCCGCCGCTTGCGCACCGACGCCCAGAATTTCTACAGTCGAGCCCTCACCCGCACCCAACCCGAGCAAGCCAACGACACTTTCAATCGGCGCCTTGCGTCCTTCGTAACGCACTTCGACGCGTGCATCGAGGCCACGCGCCGCTTCACGCGCTCGTGCCGCCGGCCGCGCATGCAAACCGCCGGCGTGGACCAGCGTCACCGTCTGACGCGCTTCTTCGGTCACGTTGGTGGCCCGGCGCGAAGCTTCCGCTGCCGCACCGGCGCGCGGACGCAATAGCAGCAGCGGGGTTTCCCCGGCCTTCAGCATGCCGGCGCCAGCGCGCTCGACGATCTCGAACGCATCCGAGTTGGCAATCGCGATCACCGACACGAGGCTCGGCGCATTGCATGCCACCAGATCCTGGTCGAACTCGATCAGCAGATCGCCGGTATGCACGTGCGCACCCTGCGCCACCTTCGGCGTAAAGCCGCGGCCGTTCAGCTCGACCGTATCGATGCCGATATGCAGCAGGATCTCAGCACCCTCGGCAGTCGCGAGCGTCAACGCGTGGCCCGTGCGCGCGAGATGCGTGACCACCCCGTCGCACGGCGCGACGAGTTGGCCCACCAGCGGATCCACGCCAATACCGTCGCCGAACATGCCGCCCGAAAACACGGGGTCGGGCACGTTCGCGAGCGGCACGACCGGACCGGTCATGGGCGCAAGCAAAACAATATGGCCTTGGGATGGGCTCATCAATATGGACTCCTCAGCACGACGCATCTGATTTCTCGATCAGTGAGTTTCGGTGACTTTATTCAGATGGCGCGGCGCATCGGGGTTGCGTCCGCGTGCGGCGGCGAGACCGGCGGCCATCACATAAAAGGAAAGAATCGCGGCGATCGGATCGAGCGCCGCATGGGCCGTCGTGACGAGCGGCAGAGAAGCTTCCGGCACATCTTCCGGCGCGGCGAGCAGCACGCGTGCGCCGCGCGCCTGCATGTCGCGGGCGAGCTGGATCAGCCCGGCCTGTTCGGGTCCGCGCGGGGCGAACACCAGCAACGGGTAGTCGCGATCGATCAACTCCATCGGACCATGGCGCACTTCGGCACTCGAAAACGCTTCGGCCTGGATGCCCGAGGTTTCTTTAAGCTTGAGCGCCGCTTCCTGCGCAATCGCGAGGCCGAGACCACGGCCGATCACGATCATGCGCTCGATGCCGCGCAATTCCTCGACGGCTTTGCTCCAGTCGAGTTTGCCGGCGCTTCGCAGTGCATCGGGCAAACCACCGAGCGCGGCAAGCAATGCATCGTCTTGCTGCCAGTGCGCGACCAGTTGCGCGGAAATGGACAGCATCGCGATGTAGCTCTTGGTCGCCGCGACGCTCAATTCGGGACCGGCAACCAGCGGCAGATGCCATTCGCAGGCATCGGCCAGCGGCGATTGCGGTGCATTCACCGCCGCGACTGTCAGCGCGCCGGCTTCACGCAGCGCTGCCATCGTACCGACCAGATCCGGGCTCTTGCCGGACTGCGAGAACGCCAGAGCAAGCTGATCGCGCACCTTCAGCGGCGCCTGCTGCAACGTCGCGACGGACATCGGCAGCGAAGCGACCGGCAGGCCGATACGGCTCATGGTCAGACTCGCGAAATAACTCGCTGCGTGGTCCGAACTACCGCGAGCGACCGTCAGCGCGACATGGCGCGGCTGTTCGGCGAGTCTGGCCGCCAGCGCCTCTACGTGCGACGTATCCGCAAGCTGCGCGGCGACCACCTCGGCGGACGCCAGCGCTTCGTTAAGCATATTCGACAATTGATTCTCCTTCGACGTAAGTCGCGGTCAGTGCCAGTTCACGATCGAACACGACGATATCGGCCCAGGCACCGCGCGCGAGGCGGCCGCGGTCTTCAATGCCGAGATAGTCGGCGGCATAGCGCGACAGACGATTTGAAACATCGGCCATAGGCAGGCCGAGCGATACCAGATTGCGCAGCGCCTGATCCATCGTCAGGGTGCTGCCGGCGAGCGTCCCGTCGGCAAGACGCACCCCGCCCAGACACTTGGTCACGTGCTGGCTGCCGAGACGGTATTCACCGTCGGGCATACCCGTGGCCGAGGTACTATCCGTCACCACGTACACGCGCGGAATCGCCCGCATGGCGGCGCGGATCGCGCCCGGGTGCACGTGCAACAGGTCGGGGATGATCTCCGCGAATTCAGCGTGCGCCAGCGCCGCGCCAACCATGCCGGGATTGCGGTGGTGCAGCGGCGACATCGCATTGAACAGGTGCGTGAAGCCGCACGCGCCATGCTTGAGAGCCGCGACCGCGTCGTCGTAGGTGCCGAGCGAATGGCCGAGTTGCACACGCACGCCGCGTGCTGCAATTTCGGAAATGATGTCCATGTGGCCGGAGATTTCCGGCGCAATCGTGACCACGCGAATCGGTGCAATCGACAGGTACTTCAGCACTTCATCAAGCACTGCGGACACCGCAGCGTCCGGCTGCGCGCCGAGCTTGCCTGGATTGATGTACGGGCCTTCAAGGTGAACGCCCAGCACGCGCGAGCCGCCGGGCGTACGCACGCGGGCCACGTCACCGAGGTTCGCCACCACGTTCATCAGCTCTTCGCGCGGCGCGGTCATCGTGGTCGCGAGCAGGCTCGTGGTGCCGAAGCGCGCATGCGTGCGCGTGATCGTGTCGATCGCATCGCCCGCTTCCATCACGTCGGCGCCGCCACCACCATGCACGTGCAGATCGATAAAGCCCGGCAAGATGTAGGGCGCTTCGTTGGTGGACGGATCGACGCGCTCACCTGTGAGCGACGTAATGCGGCCGTTTTCGTATTCGAGCGTGCCGTGAATCCACCCATCGGTGGTGAGTATGTTTCCGGTCAGCATGAGTCTCTCTGATAATACGTAGTGCGATACGTTTCTGATCCGCGCCGTTCAGCATTGCGCGAGGGTCGCGCCGTTATTGCGCCCTTATTGGCGCAGTTCGGCGACAAAATCGTAGTAGTCGTCCCGGCAGTAGGTGTCCGTCAATTCGATCGCCCGCTGGTCGGCGCTATAGCCGATACGCGTGATCACCAGCAGGGCCGAGCGCGGTTCGATGTCCATCAGCGAAGCAATCTCGCTCGTTGCGTTGACGGCCCGAAAGTGCTGCAGCGCGCGCACCACCGCCATACCACGCTGCTCAAGATAGCTATAGAGCGACACACCGATGGTCTGTGGGTCGGGCACGATCGCAGCCGGCAACGCCGAATGTTCCACCGCCATCACGATGCCGTCCGCGCGCCGCAGGCGCCGCAGACTCGTCACCGCTGCGCCCGGCGACAGACCGAGATGCACCAGCTCGTCACGGTTAGCCGCGCGGATGCCGCGTTCGAGCCAGACCGAGTCCGGACGAAACCCCCGCTGCTGCATCTTCTTCGTGAAACCGGTGAGCCGCGACAGCGGATCTTCGACGCGCGGCGTAATGAAACTGCCCGCGCCCGGCGAGCGGCGAATCAATCCCTGTTCAACCAGCAACTCGATCGCCTTGCGTGCGGTGATACGCGACACGCCGATCGCATCCGACAGCGTGCGCTCCGACGGCAACGCTTCACCCGCTGACCAGACACCGCAGTGAATGGCGGTGGCCAGGTTGCGCGCAAGTTGCAAATAGAGCGGCGTGACGTTGCGAGCGTCAGGCATCAATGCGGACCAGCGTGTTTCCATGGGCTCGGGTCGGTCGAAAGGAAGAGCGTGGGCTTCGAAGAGAGAGCCCATTATATAACCACAATAATACCAGTCAATCGAGTTGTTCCGTGCGGGGGTGATCGCCGTCAAACCTATGACAGGAAAGGGAGTCGGGCAGATTTTGGCCGTCTTACCGGGCGTTTCCGATGATCGGTATTTACCCGTATTCGAGATATCTTCTCGGTCTATAGAGAACCACTGGTTCGCTACCGCACGGATCGCTCTACCTTGTCTGAGTACTTTTGTAGTACCAATTTGCATGGCCGGTTAGAGTGTACGTTTTACCGCTTTTTACGCGGTTTTTAGATAGGATGTCATCCAATAGGTTTGTTGTCTGACACCTTCAAGGACTTCCGGGAGCCGTACGTTGACCGATTCCGCAGCGCTGCGGCGCGCTGAGGCCGTCCGCCATTTCAACCGCTTCTACACGAAGCACATCGGTGCGTTGCACGAGCGTCTGCAAAAGAGCGCGTTCTCGCTGACCGAAGTGCGCGTGCTGCATGAACTGGCGCGCGGGCGCGCGCAGACCGCCACTGTGTTGGGGCGCAATCTCGGGCTCGACAGTGGATATCTAAGCCGCCTGCTCACCAGCTTCGAACGCCGCAACCTGCTGACGCGGCGGCCGTCGGAGAGCGACGCGCGTCAATCGCTGATCGCGCTCACGGACCAAGGGCATGCCGCCTACGAACCGCTCGACACCGCGGCCATCGAAGAAGTGCTGTCGGCGCTGGAGCGCCTCGCGGAAAGCTCGCAGGAACAGTTGATCGGCGCGATGAAACTCGTCGAGCGGTTGCTCGACGATCAGCCGCGCCGCGGCATCATCACGCTGCGGGCGCCGCGCGCGGGAGAATATGGCTGGCTCGTGCACCGGCAAGCCCTGCTATTTACGCGCGAAAACGGTTGGGATCAGACCTTCGAAGGTTTGCTCGCCGGCATCGTCGCGGACTTCACCCAGCATCACGATCCGGTGCGCGAGATGTGCTGGATCGCGGAACAGGACAATGCGATCGTCGGCTCGGCGATGGTGGCCGGCGTATCGGCCACGGTGGCACGGATCAAGATGCTTTATATCGAGCCCGACATGCGCCGGCTCGGCATCGGCACGCAACTGGTCGACGAGTGCGTGCGGTTTGCAAAACGCGCTGGTTACACCAAGCTCACGCTGGCCACCGTCACGACGCTCGAAGAATCGCGGCGGCTCTGCGAGCGCGCCGGTTTTATCTGCGCCGACGTAGCGCCAGAGATGCGATTCGGTCATCAGCTGGCGGTGGAACGCTGGGAGCGCGATCTGTAGGCGCGTACCTAGATTAGAACGACGGCACAACCGAACCCTTGAACTGGGTTTTGATGAACTGGCGCACATCTTCCGACTGATAAGCCGCGACCAGCTTTTTCACCCACGGCTTGTCCTTGTCCTGGATGCGCACGGCGATCAGGTTCGCGTACGGGCTGTGGATGTCCTCGAGTGCGATCGCATCTTTGGTCGGCTGCAGGCCACCGGCAAGCGCGTAGTTCGTGTTGATCGCGGCGGCGTCCACATCGGACAGCGAGCGGGGCAACTGTGCGGCGTCCAGTTCGACGAGCTTCACTTTCTTCGGATTGTCCGCGACGTCGAGCGGCGTCGCGCTGTTGCCGTTCGTACCGGCGCCAGCCTTAAGTTTGATCACGCCTTGTGCCTGCAATAACAACAGCGCGCGGTTCTCGTTGGACGGATCGTTAGGCACCGCGACCTTCGCCCCCTGCGGCAGATCCTTCAGCGACTTGAACTTCTTCGAATAGATGCCCAGCGGCGAAATGTAGGTGAGCCCCGCACTGACGATCTTGTAGCCGCGTTGCTTGACCTGACTATCGAGGTAAGGCTGATGCTGGAAGCTGTTGGCATCCAGATCACCCGCATCGAGAGCGGCATTCGGCTGGACGTAATCGTTGAACTCGATGACCTTCACGTTCAGGCCTTCGCGTTGCGCCACTTTCTGGACGACCGCCCAGATTTGCGCGTCGGGGCCACTGATGGTGCCGACCTTGATGACCTTGTCGTCGGCGTGAGCGCCGAAGCTCGCCACGAGGGCGGCGGAGGTGACAACTGCGGAGAGGGCTTTGAGGATATTCCTGCGCTGCATGTAAATCTCGCTATTTCTGATCGATGTCAGATTCGGGTGAACGGCCGGCGACGCACTACACACGCCACCAGCAGGGCCGCGAATGGTCTCATAGGCCCGGCGAGAAGTGAAATACCGCTATCGCATATGGGTACACGGGCGAGCGGACGGCACTCGCGCAACGCTTTTAATCGAGCAGGAGCTTGATGTCATGCACCCAGGGCTCGGCGCCCTGGCCATCACGAGCGAAGAGGCGCAGCTTACCGTCCGGATCGAAGACATAGCTGGCGGCCGTATGGTCCATTGTGTAGCTGTCGGGCGTCTTGCCTGGCACCTTCGCGTAGTACACGCGGAAGTCTTTCGTCACCTTGGTGAGCTGCGCCTGATCGGCCGGACGCAAGCCGACAAAGGTCGGATTGAAGGCCGGCACATACTGCGACATCACGGTTGAGGTGTCGCGATCGGGATCGACGGTGACGAACAACACCTGGACACGGCTCGCGTCCGCGGGCCCCAGTTGTTGCAGTGCCTGCGAGAGTTCGGCCATGGTCGTCGGACAGACGTCCGGGCAATGCGTGTAGCCGAAGAACAGCACCACGACCTTGCCCTTGTAGTCCGCGAGCGTGTGGATCTTGCCGCTGGTGTCGGGCAACGCGAAGTCCGCGCCGAACTGCGTGTTGCCGGTAATGTCGAGGTTCTCGAACGAGGGGGCGGGTTTGCCGCAGCCTGAGGCCAGCACCGCGCCGCCGAGCGCACAGGCCATCAAGGCGGCACGCGCCAGGCGCGCAAGCCGGTTTGTGATCATGGTGTTACGCGCCGATCAGGACACGTGCATAGTGATCGATCAGCAACGCGGCGAACAGCAGCGACAGATAGATGATCGAATAACGGAACAGCTGACGCGCGAGCGTATCGGAGTACTCCCGATAGATCCTCCACGCGTAGGCGAGAAACACGGCGCCGAGCAGCACCGCAGCAACCAGATACACGACACCGCTCATGCCCGAGATGAACGGCATCAGCGCGACCGCAAACAGGATCACCGAGTACAACAAAATATGCAGCCGCGTGTACTGCTCACCGTGGGTGTTCGGCAGCATCGGCAGGCCGGCGTCTTCGTAGTCCTTGCGGCGATACAGCGCGAGCGCCCAGAAATGCGGCGGCGTCCATACGAAGATGATCAGCACCAGAATCCAGGCGTCGCCCGGTACATGCCCTGTGACCGCGGCCCAGCCGAGCGCCGGCGGCATGGCGCCCGAAGCGCCGCCGATCACGATGTTCTGCGGTGTGGCGGGTTTGAGCAGTAGCGTGTAGACGACCGCATAGCCGACGAAGGTGGCAATGGTGAGCCACATCGTCAACGGGTTGGCGAACGTATAAAGCGTCCACATGCCGAGACCGCCGAGCACAGCCGAAAACAGCAGGATCTGTGGGGTGGTGATTTCGCCACGGGCGGAAGGTCGCCATGACGTACGGCGCATCTTCGCGTCGATCTTCTGTTCGACGAGGCAGTTGATGGCGAACGCCGCACCGGCCAGCAGCCAGATACCGACTGTGCCACCGATCAGCACCGTCCACGGCACCATGCCGGGCGTGGAGAGGAACATGCCAATGACCGCGCAGAACACAGCAAGCTGTGTAACACGCGGCTTGGTGAGCGCGATGTACTGGGAGATCCGGCTACCGGGGGTCTGGGAAAGAGTTGTGCTGTCCATGTGGGGTCACGCTGGCGCGGCATCGCGCGCAGGCAAGGCGGCGCGGCCGGGACGGCTAGAAGCGATTCGAAAGTTTAGCATAACGAGCAGCAGCAGCAGGATCGCGGCGCCCCCGTTATGGGCGACTGCAATCGGCAACGGCCATTGCAGGACAATGTTGGAGAGGCCCGTGAGGAACTGGATCAGCACCACCAGCAGCACACCGTCGGCGGGCCGCCGCAGCGATTCGAAGCGACGCACCTTCAGCGCAAACCACAGCAGATAGGCGATCACGACGATCGCGAAGGTCCTATGGGTCCAGTGGATCGCCACCAGCGCATCCTGGGTGATCATTTCACCGTCGCCCGTCATGCCCAGCGCGCGCCATAGGTGAAAGCCGTGTGCGAAATCCATCGGCGGGATCCATTGACCGTTGCAGGTCGGGAAATCCGTGCACGCGAGCACCGCGTAGTTGGTACTGACCCAGCCGCCGAGCGCAATCTGCACGACCAGCAGCGCGAGGCCGGCGAGCGCCGCGACGCGCCATTGCGCGGCCTCGGGTTCATAGGCCGGCAGCGGGGTCTGGCGGGCCGCCAACCAGCCGAGCATGCCGAGCAAGGCAAGCCCTAGCAGCAGGTGCGTCGTCACGATCACGGGTTGCAGTTTGAGCGTCACAGTCCACGCACCGAACACACCCTGTACGAGAATCAGTAGCAGCAGCGAAGTGGGCCACCACGGCGAGACGTGCAGCGGGCGGCGCTTGATACGCGCGACCCAGGCGATCAGCATCTGCGCGACGATCAGCACGCCGATCGCCATGGCGAAATAACGGTGGGTCATTTCGATCCACGCCTTCGTCATGCTGACCGGCCCTGTCGGCATAGCCTGGTTAGCCGCGGCAATGGCGGCGTGAGCGATGAATGGCGAGGACGTCCCATAGCAACCCGGCCAGTCGGGACAGCCGAGACCGGAGTCGGTCAGGCGCGTGAAGCCGCCGAACATCACCAGGTCCAGCGTCAGGAAAGTGGTGACCCACACCAGCTTGCGGAATTTATTGTCGTCGGCCTTGACCCATATGTAGGACAACGGCAGCAACGCAATGCACAAGCCGATCAGGCCCAGTTGCAATACGAACATCTCTCTACCTTCTCGCAAGAAACATAGCGGCCAATGGTGCTACAGACGGTCCAATCCGCGGTACACCCAGCCGTGCGATAAAACGCCGCATCAGCCGATGCTCGACCACTTCAGCAGCTTCGTGATGTCACCCTTGATCTTGCTCGGATTCGGATCTTTCGGGAAACGCATCATCAGATTGCCGTTCGGGTCGACCACGAAGATGTGGTCGGTCAACGTCGTGCCGGCGTCGACGGGCAGCCATGCGGTCAGTGCCGCCGGATCGGCGATCAGCTTGCGCGTGTCCGGATAGGCCTTCTGGATCACGTCAGACACGTTGCCTGCGTCGGTGCGCAGCCATACCTCGACCACCCGGTCGCGCTCCGGCCCCTGGGTTGCGCGTATCTGGCGCATGAAATACAGCTTGGTCGCGCAGGCTTTGTCGCACGCGCTGTTGTCGACCGAAACCATGAGCCATTTGCCACGCAGCGAAGTGAGCTTCACCGGCTTGCCGTCTTCCCCGGTCACCACCAGCTCATCGGGAATCGGCCGCTGCGGTTCGATCAGCGTGCCGTAGCTGGTGGTGCCGCCGGTCGGCTTGACGACGTAATAGGTGAAGTACGAGCCGATCACGGGCGCGGCGCACACGAGCGCGATCAGCAGCATCATCCAGCGCCCGCGTTGCCATGAGCCTTTGGCTCGCGGCTTGCCGGACGGGACCGCGGGACTGGCGGATTTGCCGGCTCGCGGCGAACGGGGAGTTTGCGTCGACACTACCAAACCTCTTTCAATGATTGCGCGGCGCGAGCGGTCAAGCCGCCGGCCGCGTGCGATGCATTAATCTGCACAACATACGTTACGCGCTGGGCGCGTGCTCTTGCTTCGCGGCGCGCCGCGCGGCATACAAGCCGAACGCGAGCGCCGCGATGGCCATGCCCCACCATTGGAGCATGTAGCCGTAGTTGCGTTCGACGTCGGTATCCGGCGCAGGCCAATCGCGCACGAGCTTGTCGCCATCGTCGCTCAACTGCTGGATCACGAACGGCTGCAACGGCAGACCGGTCTCTGCAGCGTAAGCGCCCAGGTCGAGATTCTGCCGGATCGACTGATGCGGGGCCGATCCGCCCTGCCCGAGTTCAAACGCGCGGGTCGCATCGGCACGCGCAATACCTTCGATCTCGATCTGCCCAGGCGGCGTGACGTACGGCGCGATCACCGTGCGGTCATTGATGTTGCGCGGCAACCAGCCGCGATTGACCAGCACGTAGCCGCCATCAGCGAGTTTAAAGGGCATCACGACGTAAAAGCCCGGTTGATCGTTATACGGGCGATTGTCGAGATAGACCACCTTGTCGGCGACGAAGCTGCCTCGCACGCGTACCCGGTGAAACTCGATGTCTTTCAGTGCCAGCGGAGCGCTGCCAATCGGCTCGGCCGGCGCATTTTCGAACTGCGTGATGTGGGCCTGCAGCGCCTCTTTCTGATGCGCGCGGTCACGCTGCCAAAACCCCAGCCGCACCGTCACCGCAACGACGATCAGAATCAGCAGCGCGGGCAACCAGCGGATCTTCATCGCGCCTGCCCCGCCGCTACACGCGGTACAACGCACGGTGCGATAATAACCATATTGCCTTCGCGCTCCTGAATTTCAGCTGATTTCATGCACATTCTCGTTCCCATCGCCTTTGCCCTGATCATCGCCAGTATGGCCTCGGCGCTGTACTTCATGGTGCACGACAAGGGTAAAACGAAACGCATGGTCTGGTCGCTGGCCACCCGCGTGGGTCTGTCGATCTCGCTGTTCCTGTTCATCCTGTTCGCTCACTGGATGGGCTGGATTCAGTCGACCGGTATTCCTTACGGCCGCTAGCCGGGTGCGCAAAAATTTCGCGTCTCCGCGTCCTGGTCTTAGCGTCACTTCCTCGCCATAAGCAAAACGCCGCCCTGACAGGGTCGAGGGCGGCGCTGCGTCAGTCCGGCATACTACTCGTCGGCTTCGCGATCTGCAGCGAAACCGGCACTCCAAAAGCGTACGCGTAGCCGGTAACTAAAACCCTGGCAAAAAATACTGCGCGCGGGCCGGCAAGCTTTATAGCCAGTACACGACGACATACAGCCCGAGCCACACCACGTCCACAAAGTGCCAGTACCAGGCCGCGCCTTCGAACGCGAAGTGGTGATCCGCCGTGAAGTGACCGCGAATCACGCGGACCAGCACAACCGTCAGCATCGTGCCGCCGAGGAACACGTGGAAGCCGTGGAAACCGGTCAGCAGGAAGAAGGTCGAGCCATACACGCCGGAAGACAGCGTCAGGTTCAGTTCGTTATACGCGTGGTAGTACTCGAAGCCCTGCAGGAACAGGAAGCACAGACCCAGCAAGACCGTCGCGGCCAACCAGCCGATCGTCTTGTTGCGATGGTTTTCACGCAGCGCATGGTGAGCCACGGTCAGCGTCGCCCCCGACGAGAGCAGCAGCGCCGTGTTGATGGTCGGCACCGGCCACGGCTGCATCGACTTGAAGCTCGACACCAGCGCTGCCGGACCGTTGTTCGGCCACACCGCCGAGAAATCCGGCCAGATCAGCTTGTAGTCGAGGCTGCCCAGCTCATGCAACGCAATTTGGCGCGCATAGAACAGTGCGCCGAAGAATGCTCCGAAGAACATGACCTCGGAGAAGATGAACCAGCTCATGCTCCAGCGGTATGACTTGTCGACGTTCTTGCCGTACATGCCGCCTTCGGACTCGGAGATCGCGTCGCCGAACCAGTGCCACAACGTGTAGAGCAGCCACAGCAAGCCAGCGAGTACCGTGATGGGCGCCCAGCTTTCGCCGTTAATCCACGCCGCCAGCGATGACAGCATGACCAGCAGCCCGACGGCCGCGCTGATCGGATGCCGCGACGGATGCGGTACGAAGTAGTACGGGCTCTCGTTTTGACCGCTCATTCTTGATTCTCCACTTCAGTCCAGTTGTTCCGCTTGACCCGGTTTAGTCCGGCTGTCTCTTCGGCGATGCGTCGATACCGCACCGCTTCACTCTGATTTCGGAGCCACCTTCGGCCCGCTGTTGCCGCTTTACCCCACCACCGCACGTACGACCAGAATCAATATGGCGATAAAGATGGCCGCACCGATCAACGCGGCCGCCACCACATGCAGAGGGTTGAGCTGTGCCGCATCCGACTCCAGGTCGCGCCGCTTGCGCACGCCGAAAAACGCCCAGAACACAGCCTTCATAGACTGGCCAAAGCTGCTCTTTCCAGCGCCGCCGCCATCGCCTTTACCGCTGTTGTCGCTCATTACCGTCATCTTCCTTCGCCTACGACAACGTGATCGTCTTCAGGAGAAAAAGCTCCGTTTGACGAAGATGCCCACAAAAAAAGCGGCGGCGACAACAAACATGATCAAACCGAGCCGCAAGTTGCCCGCGCGGATTTGCTCGGGCGTACGTCTTTGTATGGGATTCCGGGTCATGCTGGAGTTTCTCGATACTTCACTTATAAGGAACACCGCTCTGTCACGCTACGACTCTACCGCTTCGCTGCACCCGGTCCGGCTTGCGCCTGGACCGGAATGCCGTTCGGCACGATCGCTTACTCGACCGTCGGCGGGTTTTCGAACGTGTGGAACGGAGCCGGGCTCGGCACGGTCCATTCGAGGCCCGTTGCGCCGTCCCACGGCTTGTCGCTAGCCTTCTCAAGCTCGCCGCCGCCGCGGTAAGCCGGCAGTGCGACTGCAAACAGGAAGTACACCTGAGTCAGGCCGAAGCCGAAAGCGCCGATCGTGATGACCTGGTTCCAGTCGGTGAACTGCGCCGGGTAGTCGGCGTAACGACGCGGCATGCCTGCGAGACCCACGAAGTGCATCGGCAGGAACGCGAGGTTGAAAAAGATCATCGAGCCCCAGAAGTGGATCTTGCCGCGCGTCTCGTTGTACATCCAGCCGGTCCACTTCGGCGACCAGTAGTACCAGCCTGAGAAGAGCGCGAACAGCGACCCCGCCACCAGCACGTAGTGGAAGTGGGCCACCACGAAGTAAGTGCCGTGGTACTGGATGTCGAGCGGCGCCATGGCGAGCATCAGGCCCGTCAGACCGCCGAACGTGAATACGAACAGGAAGCCCACCGCAAACAGCATCGGGGTTTCGAACGTCAACGAACCGCGCCACATCGTGGCGACCCAGTTGAACACCTTCACGCCCGTCGGCACTGCAATCAGCATCGTGGCGTACATGAAGAACAACTGACCCGTCACCGGCATGCCGGTGGCGAACATGTGGTGCGCCCAGACCATGAACGACAGGATCGCGATCGACGACGTGGCATACACCATCGAGCTATAGCCGAACAGCGGCTTGCGTGCGAACGCCGGGATCACCTGCGACACGATCCCGAACGCAGGCAAGATCATGATGTACACCTCGGGGTGCCCGAAGAACCAGAAGATATGCTGGTACATCACCGGGTCGCCGCCGCCTGCCGCGTTGAAAAACGAGGTGCCGAAGTGGCGGTCGAACAGCAGCATGGTGATCGCCCCGGCGAGAACCGGCATCACGGCAATCAGCAGGTAGGCGGTGATGAGCCATGTCCAGACGAACATCGGCATCTTCATCAGCGTCAGACCCGGCGCGCGCATGTTCAGGATCGTCACGACAATGTTGATGCCGCCCATGATCGACGAGGCACCCATCAAGTGGACCGCGAAAATCGCGAAGTCCATGCCCGGTCCCATCTGCGTGGAGAGCGGCGCGTACAGCGTCCAGCCCGCAGCCGTTGCACCGCCCGGCGAGAAGAACGAGCCCACCAGCAGAACGGCGGCAACCGGCAGCAGCCAGAAGCTGAAGTTGTTCATCCGCGCGAAGGCCATGTCCGATGCGCCAATCTGCAGCGGCACCATCCAGTTCGCGAAACCGACGAAGGCCGGCATGATCGCGCCGAACACCATGATCAGGCCGTGCATGGTGGTCAACTGGTTGAAGAACTCGGGACGCATGATCTGCAGACCCGGTTCGAACAGCTCGGCACGGATCATCAGCGCCATCACGCCCCCGGAGAGGAACATGGTGAACGAGAAGATCAGGTACAGCGTACCGATATCCTTGTGGTTGGTGGCATACAGCCAGCGACGCCAGCCATGCGGCGTCCCATGAGCATGGGGGTCACCGTGTACGTGCTCGTGGCCCGCAACTACATCGTGTCCAACGCTAGACATGACAATCTCCTAAAGCGAATACTGCGGTGCTGACCATGAACACGTCAGGCTGCGGAACTGATCTGAACACGGCGTGCCTCTTTGGGATCGCTGCCGCCCGTGACCGTTTCCGGCTTCTTTAAAATAATATGGTCTTCGGCAATGCCGGCTGCCTTCAGCGCGTCGCGCACAGCTTGCGCGCGCCTCTTCGCGAGCTTCGCGTTGAGGTCGGCCGAACCGGTTGTGTCCGTATAGCCCGATAGCGTGAACTTCGCGTCCGGGTGCGCCTTGGCGTAGTCCGCAGCGGCGGCGACTGCTGCCTGCGCGTCGCCCGGCAGCGTGCTCTTGCCAGTCTCAAAGTAGACGTTGGCCGGCAGGGCTGCCTGCGGTTGCGATGCTGCTGCGCTGTCCGAACCGCCAGAAGCCGGGGCCGGGGCTGCACCCGCTGCGCCTGACGCGGCGTCGCCGCCCGACGCTGCTGCGGCGCCTGATGCCGCATCGGCGCCGCTAGCGGCGGCTGCACCGCTTGCGCCTGCAGCTGCGCCCGCGAGGTGGTCGCCACCTTCAGGCAGCTTGCCATTGCGTGCGTCCGCGACCTGCTTCGGCTGCAGAATGTCGCCCGTGTGATTGCCCCACGAGTTGCGCTCAAACGTGATGACGGACGCGATTTCGACATCGTTCAGCGTAGGTCCCCACGACGGCATCACGTTCTTGCCCTTCAGCACGATGCTCACATGCTGAGCGATCGGGCCATTGGCGATCTTGCTGCCGTCGAGCGCCGGAAACGCACCACCGCCCTTGCCAGTCGGCTGGTGGCAGACGGCGCAGTTCGCCGCATAGACCTTGCCGCCACGCTCCATCAACTCGGCGAGGGTGTACGTCTTGTTCGGATCGTCAGCGCCGGCGGCCATTTTCTTCTGCTGGTCGTCGACCCATTTTGCATAGTCATCAGCCGAAAGCACTTCGACGACGACCGGCATGAACGCGTGTTCCTTGCCGCACAGTTCCGTACAGAAGCCGCGGAAGGTGCCCGTCTTGTCGGCCTTGAACCATGTGTCGCGCACGAAGCCCGGAATCGCATCCTGCTTCACGCCGAAGGCCGGCACGTACCAGGAGTGGACCACGTCGTTGGCGGTGGTGATGATGCGGATCTTCTTGTCGACCGGCACCACGAGCGGGTTGTCGACTTCCTGCAGATAGGTGTCGGTCTTGGGCTGTTCGCCGTCCACCTCGGCACGCGGCGTGGTCAACGTGGAGAAGAAGTTGATGCCTTCGCCCGGACCCTTCACGTAGTCGTAGTTCCACTTCCACTGATAGCCGGTCACCTTGACGGTGAGGTCAGAGTTGGTGGTGTCCTTCATCGCGATGACCGTCTTGGTGGCGGGCAGCGCCATCAGCACGACGATGACGAACGGGACAATCGTCCAGATGATTTCAACGGTGGTGCTTTCGTGGAAATGGGCGGCCTTGTAGCCTTTCGACTTGCGGTGAGCAAAGACCGAATAGAACATCACGCCGAACACGCCAATGAAGATCACCGTACAGAGGATCAGCATGAACGTGTGGAGGTGATAGAGCTCCTCAGCGATAGCGGTTGCAGGCGGCTGGAGGTTGATCTCGTTGACGGCGGGGCCGCCAGGACTGTCACCCACTGCCAGCGCGGCACCGGCAAAGAACATCCCGGTAAGCGCCAGCCCGCCCATCAGGGCTCGCTTGATTGTTTTCATAGATTCCTTACCCAAATTTTCCATTCAAACCCTCGACCCCGCTGGAAGGCTGCCTCGCGCTCCTCCTGAACGGCGCGAGCCTCAATGCGTCTAACAACGCCTGAGCCACATGCGCAATTCGCCTGCAAATTGCGCGCGCCGATACTGCGCGAGGTGTTGCCCGATCATGATCGTCTGGCCACGCGAAACCAGTTTGATGTGGTCACGCGGCGTTGCGCCCGGCTCGATCCGCACCCAACGTGGATTGAATTCGAACTGGGTGACCTGCTCCGCACTTACCCGCTCGATCACGAGCCGGTTCGGAAACAGCCTGATGCGTTCGTAATCCACAGCATGACGCGCGTAAATTGCAAAAGCGATACCGACCGCCACTAACTCGATGCCGGTGAACGGCAGCACCAGCCAGGCGCCGATCAGATCCAGCATGAAGGCAATCAGCAGCGAAAACACCGCAAGCGACACATAGAACCATACGAACTGCCTGGGCGACACCGAACAGTTGCGTTTCATCGTCCAGTCTTTGAGGACCGGTTCCGACTCCGCCAGCAGATCAGATGACGCCATCGCTGTCTCCTGCGAGTTGCCTCTTAACCCTGCCCGATACCGTTGCCTTATACCGCTTCGTACCGCCCTTCCCGCTGCCCAGCGCCTCGGGCCTGCCGCTGCGGATGTGGGACGCCGAGCGACAAACTGACGCATTATAGGCGCGTTCTATGGCATCCACAAGCAACGCCCTATCGGCCCGCAAGCCAGTCCCGACAAGCCTCTGCGCCGTTTTGACGCACCTCGGGAAACACTTTCGTCCCGGTAATTTCAGACATAACAGATGCCCTCTTTCCGGTTCAACGATTCTTCGACGGGCCTCGTCCAATGTCCTCGAGCCGCACGATCCCGTGACCTTCGGCGGTCATTCGTGGCACGGCTTTCCACGCATGTCCGTAGATCACCTCGAACGTCAGGGCAATCGTACCGTCCGCCCGCCGACGCGCCTCCAGCGCCGCCAGCAGGGCCGTGTACAAGCGCCGCGACACCGGCCCGGCACCCATGCCCGGGTAGGCCGCAGCCTCGCGCTCGAACGGATAGGCGCCCCAACGGCGCACATCCGCAAGCAGCGACTGCGGCGACTGATAGGTGATGGTGAGCGTTTCCTGGTCCATCACTGGAATCTCGAAGCCGCTTTCCACCAGCATATCGCCCAGATCGTGCATGTCCACGAAATCGATCACATGCTTCGCGGACGGCACACCGTGCGCCGCCTCCACTTCGGCATAGGCGCCGCGCAGTTCCTTGAGTGTATCGGGACCAAGCGTGCTGAACATTAGCAGCCCCCCTACCTTAAGCACGCGCTGCCATTCGGGAAACACGAGATCGGGCCGCGAATGCCAGTGCAAGGCGAGGTTTGACCAGATGAATTCGAATGCGTCGTGCGTAAAGGGTAGAGCCGAGAAATCGGCATGCGCGAAGCGCGGCCCACGCGCGCCGAGCGCCTTGCCGATCGAGGCCGGCAGGAAACGCCGCCAGCTCGTGTCGCCGGCGTCGTGCCGTAGCGCACGGGTCAGCATGGCGTGGGAAAGATCGGTGCCGAACACCGGTGCTTCGGGGAAACGCTCGCGCAGACCGGGCAGGTCGTCGCCCGCGCCACAACCCGCATCGAGTACGGCGGCCGGGCTGACCTTGATGTAGTCGAGACGCTCGCGCATACGCTGGGCTATCTCGCGCGGCAGGAACGCAACCTCGTCGAAGGTAGCGGCGCGGCGGTCGAAAATCCGCTGAAGGCGCCGGGAATCATAGGCCGGACGGCCAGATTTTGCGGGAGTTGAGGACATGGGGGTCACGCGGACGAAGAGCCCGAAGTATACTCGCTCGCTCCCTTTCACTCATCGTAACTGGCGTTTTGCGGACGGCCCATCAATGCGATTCCAGGCGTCGGCTTTTTCACCTTGCAGCCGGGTTGCAAAACTTGTAACCCGGCTGGGATCTTCATGGCCGCGCCTCGTTCACGCCGTCCTGCCGAATCTCTGCGCACTCTGCGGCAATTTGTCGCAGAGTGCGCTTTGTAGAGGCTGCGACGACGCTTATGCGAATGAAGCGCGCCTGCGTTGCTCGGTCTGCGCGGTTCCGTTGCCCAGTTCGCGCCGGGGCAGAGGAGCCGGTTACCGGTGTGCGGACTGTGTCGCCATCGCGCCGCCGTTCGACGCCACGCTCGTGCTAGCCGACTACCGCGCGCCGCTCGACACGCTGGCCGTAGGCCTGAAGTTTCGCGCCCGCCTGATGCTGGCCGACGAGTTCGCGCAGCGGCTCGCGCGCCTCGCCTCTGAATGGCCCGACTTGATCGCGCCGGTCCCGCTTGCGGCGAGGCGCCTCGTCGAACGTGGCTACAACCAGGCATGGCAGATTGCGAAGCCGCTCGCCCGCGCGCTCCGGGTGCGCAGCGACGCTACGCTGATCGCGCGCGTGATCGAGACCGCGCCGCAGTCGCGGCTGGATCTGGATGCGCGCCGGCAAAATGTTGGCCGGGCGTTTGAAGTCACGGCACCGGTGCGCGGCCTGCACGTGGCCGTGGTCGACGATGTCATGACGACCGGCGCCACGCTCGAAGCCCTCGCACACGTGCTGAAGGCCGCCGGGGCGCGGCGCGTGACCAACTTCGTCGCATTGCGCACCCCAAAAAACTAGTCTCTACTGGCCTACACCATGTTTAACGTCGTTCTCGTCGAACCCGAAATTCCGCCGAATACCGGTAACGTCATCCGCCTGTGTGCAAATACCGGCGCTCGTCTGCATCTGATCGAACCGCTCGGCTTTCCTCTCGACGACGCCAAAATGAAGCGCGCCGGGCTCGACTATCACGAGTATGCGCAGATGCACGTGCATGCCGACTGGGCAGCGTTCGTCGCCAGCGAAACGCCAGACCCGGCGCGGATGTTCGCGTTCACGACGCGCGGCTCGGGCGCGTTTCACGCGCATGCGTTCTTGCCTGGCGACTGGTTCGTGTTCGGCGCGGAAACCCGAGGCTTGCCGGACAGCGTGCTGGGACAGTTCGCAGCCGAACAGCGTGTGCGGCTGCCGATGCGGCCAGGCAATCGCAGTCTGAACCTGTCCAATACCGTGGCGGTGGTGGTATTCGAAGCGTGGCGTCAGGCGGGCTTCGAAGGCGGCGCCTGACGCAGCAGAGCTGCCCACCTGGCCAGTTCGGTTTGATAGCGGGCGAACATCGCATCGTCGAAACACGCAAACAGCACACGCTCGATGCCCGGCACGCGTTGCAACGTATCGAGCACCGTGCCCACCGCAATACTTACCGCCTGCTCCGCAGGAAAACGATAGACGCCGCAACTGATCGCCGGAAACGCGATGCTCTTACATTGCGCCTGCCCGGCTAGTTCAAGCGAGCGCCGGTAGCACGACGCCAGCAAGTCGGCCTCGCCTCGGCCGCCGCCGTGCCAGACCGGGCCCACTGCGTGAATCACGTGCTTTGCGGGTAACTGGTAGCCAGCGGTGATTTTCGCGTCGCCGGTCACGCAACCACCCAAAGTCTCACATTCGCGCAACAACGCGCGCCCCGCTGCGCGATGAATCGCGCCGTCCACGCCCCCGCCGCCCAGCAATGACGTATTCGCCGCATTGACGATCGCGTCGACGGCTAGCGTGGCGATATCGACGACGCGCGCCTCGAGCGAACATTGACCGGATGTGAACATGGAGAACCTCGCCATTCGAAACGCCGATAAGACGTTGACAGCGAAGGGAGGACAACGGTTCAGCGTAATTCGGAGCGGGCGGCAGGCTGGGGAAGCGCGCGGATCGCCGGTGTGTCGGTCAGCCGAACGGGCTCATGGCGCGTGCTGCTGCGGCAAGGAATTGGCGCCCCGTCCAGCTAAGGTTGATGTACGGAGGCTGAACCGTTGTTGAAGTGGATGCGCTCGATGCGCCCGTTGAAGTGCTTGTTGGCGCGCTGGTCGATGCCCTGACGCGCCAGCTACTCAGCCTTGGCGTCCCGGCGCAGCAGCGCATTGACGGCATCGCGTGGAGCGACCCCATCGAACAGCACCGCGCAGACAGCCTCGGTGATCGGCATATCGATCGAATGAGCCCGCGCAATCGCCAACACGGCTTGCGCACAGCGCACGCCCTCGGCCACGTGACCAAGTCCCCCGAGGATATCGTCGAGCGTGCGCCCAGCGGCCAGTTGCACGCCTACCGTGCGGTTGCGCGACAGATCGCCTGTGGCCGTCAGAATCAGATCGCCGAGGCCCGTGAGACCGGTGAACGTTTCAGCCCGTCCGCCGAGCGTCACGCCGAGGCGCGACATCTCAGCCAGACCGCGCGTGATCAGCGCAGCCCGTGCGTTAAGGCCCAGACCGAGCCCATCGGCGATCCCCGTAGCAATCGCCAGCACGTTTTTCACCGCACCGCCCACTTCCACGCCGACGAGGTCGTCGCCTGTGTAGATACGCATGGCGCCATGATGAAACGCTGCCACGGTTCGCTCGCGACAGCCGGCCGACGCGCTCGCGATAGTCAACGCGACCGGCAGGCCCTGCCCGACTTCACGCGCAAAACTGGGCCCCGACAATACACCATTGCTGTTATGACCGGCCAGCTCAGCCGCCACGACCTGATGCGGCAGCAACTGCGTATCCGCCTCGAAGCCCTTGCAGAGCCAGATCACGTGAGCCGGCACCTTGCCGGCGGCGCGCATGGTCTGGAACAGACCGCGCAACCCAGCCACCGGCGTCGCGACAACGCATAGCGCGTCGCCACCCAACGCGTGGCTCAACGCCGCCTCGAAATCGGCTTCATAACGAAGCCCGGCCGGCAAAGCAACGCCCGCCAGATAGCGGGCGTTTTCCTGCGTGGCGGCAAGCTCGGCGACCAGCGCCGGCTCGCGCGCCCACAGCACCGTATCGTGCCGCACCGCCAGGTGGCCCGCGAGAGCGGTGCCCCATGCACCAGCGCCGAGAACGGCGACTTTCATACCCGGCACTGCGCGCAACACTTAGTGCGTGACGCCGTTCTGCGCCGCGCCTTCTTGCGTGCCAAGCTGCGCGAGACGTTGCTCGTACAAGGCCTGGAAGTTGATTTCGGCGAGGTGGATCGGCGGGAAACCGGCGCGCGTGATCGCGTCCGCGATGTTCGAGCGAAGGTACGGGAACAGGATCGTCGGGCAAGCGATGCCAACCAGCGGATCGATCTGCTCAGCCGGAATGTTGCGGATATCGAAAATACCAGCCTGCTTGGCTTCGATCAGGAACGCGACCTTGTCCGACACCTTGGCCGTCACGGTACCGGTGACGAGGATTTCGAACACGGTGTCGGCGAGGCGCTCAGCCTTTACGTCGACTTCGACTTCGACCGACGGCATTTCCTGTTCGAGGAAGATGGCCGGCGAATTCGGCTGCTCGAGCGACATGTCCTTCAGGTAGATGCGCTGGATGTTGAAGAACGGCTGGTTATTCTCGTCGGACATGATTGGATATTCCCTGAATATGGTCATTTGCGGCGC
>NZ_JAMFSB010000080.1 GCF_026225065.1 Paraburkholderia sp.
CCGCGGCTGTGGAAGAAGCTGCACGTCGAAGCAGGCTGGGAAACCGCGCTGGAATCGGTGTTGCGCGAGCGTCTTGCCGCGCTGGAAGTGTCGAATCTCGACTGGGTCAAGGCTTTCGCGACCGATGCGCCGCCCGCCAAGCTCGCCTTTTATGCGCCGCCGGCAGCCGGAGCGCCGGTCGCGACGCCGCCCGCCTTGCGGCCGCTGCTATCGCTGGTGCGCATTGACGACGCCGGTCTGCGTGCGGTGTTGAACGACTGGCTGGGTCTCGCTTTTGTCGCCGACGATCTTGCCCAGGCGCTCTCGCTGCGTTCGCAACTGCCGGAGGGCGGCTCATTTGTCGTCAAGGCAGGTCATGTCGTGACGCGCGTCGGCGTGCAACTCTATGCTGCCGATTCCGAACAGGCCGGCATGCTGGCTCGCCAGCAGGAAATTGAAAACCTGACGCGTCAGGTGCGCGCCCAGGGGCTGCTCGCGGACGAAGCCAAGACGGCGGCGATTCGCGCCGAAGCGGCTCATACGCAGGCATCGCAGACGCTGACAGACGTGCGCCAGCAGGCCGAGCGTGCCACCCAACGCGTGCACGCGCTGCAGATGGATGTGCTCAAGCTCACGCAGGCGCACGAGCGCTACATGCAGCGCAGCACGCAGATCCGCGAGGAACTCGAAGAGATCACCGCGCAGATCGATGAGCAGCGCGCCTTGCGCGGCGAGTCGGAAGCGAACTTCGAACGTCACGACGCGGAACTGGCCGAATTGCAGGCGCGTTTCGAAGACAACCAGTTGGCCTTCGAAGCCCTCGACGAAGAACTGACCGCTGCGCGCGCGCAGTCGCGCGATCTTGATCGCGCCGCCACGGATGCACGCTTTGCCGCGCGCAACATGGCGAACCGCATTGACGAGCTGAAGCGCAGCATTCAGGTGGCACATGAGCAGAGCGAGCGGGTTGCCGCATCGCTTGAAGACGCTCGGGCTGAACTCGAAACGATCAACGAGCAGACCGCGCATACCGGTCTGCAAGGCGCGCTGGAAATCCGCGCGGTCAAGGAAGAGGCGCTGCATGCCGCGCGTCTCGAGCTGGACGACCTGACCGCCAAGCTGCGCGCCGCCGACGAGACGCGTCTCACGGCAGAACGTGCACTGCAGCCGCTGCGCGACCGCATTACCGAGTTGCAGTTGAAGGAGCAGGCCGCACGCCTGAATGCCGAGCAGTTTATCGAGCAGCTCGCTGCGGCCGGCGTCGACGAGGCTGAATTGCAGGCGAAGCTGACGCCGGACATGAAGCCGTCCTACCTGCAAGGCGAAGTCACGCGGCTGAACAACGCCATCGCTGCGCTCGGACCGGTGAATATGGCCGCGCTCGACGAACTGAAGGCCGCAACCGAGCGCAAGAGCTTCCTTGATGCGCAATCAGCTGACCTGAACAGCGCAATCGAAACGCTGGAAGACGCGATTCACAAGATCGATCAGGAAACCCGCACGCTGCTGCAGGGCACCTTCGATCAGGTCAACCTGCATTTCGGCGAGCTGTTCCCGCGTCTGTTCGGCGGTGGCCAGGCCAAGCTGATCATGACTGGCGACGAAATTCTCGACGCCGGCGTGCAGGTCATGGCGCAACCGCCGGGCAAGAAGAACTCGACGATTCACTTGCTGTCGGGCGGCGAGAAAGCGCTGACTGCGACGGCACTCGTGTTCGCGATGTTCCAGTTGAATCCGGCGCCGTTCTGTCTGCTCGACGAAGTGGACGCGCCGCTCGACGACGCCAATACGGAGCGCTTTGCCAATCTCGTGCGCGCAATGTCGGACAAGACCCAGTTCCTGTTCATCTCGCACAACAAGATCGCGATGGAAATGGCCCAGCAACTGATCGGCGTGACGATGCAGGAGCAGGGCGTGTCGCGGATCGTCGCGGTCGACATGGAAACGGCCGCCGGTTTCGCCCAGAATATCGTTTGATACGGACGGCGCGAGCCTGCGCCCCGCTGCGGCAAGGTTGCCGCGCGGCGCAGGCTCAGACGCCGCGCAAACAGAAGAATTGCTGATGGAGCATGCATGGACGAGTTGACACTCGGTTTGATCGGCGCGGGTGCCGTGGTGGTCGGGGGCGTGGTGGTCTACAACGCATGGCAAGGCGCGAAGGTGCGCCGCCGGATGCCGCGGCCGATGCCGGCCGATACTGCGGAGACCTTTGCACGGGACGATCAGGAAGAACAAAGCCCGTTCATCGAACCGGCCCGGCCGACGGCTCGCCGCGAGTCCGTGTCGGATGACGCGACGGATACCGGGTCGCGCGTCGAACCTACCTTCGGCACGGCGGCGCCGCTCGATACGGCTGCGGATATCCAGGCCGAGACGACTACGCCGAATGGTTTCCCTGAGCCGCAAGGCGAGGGCGCGCCAACTAGTGCCGACGAACCCTCTGAGCCGATTCTGCCGGCCGCAACGACGATCTCTTCTGCGCCGCCCGCGATCGTGGATCGGCGCATTGATTGCATCGTGCCGATTCGCCTCGCCGGTCCGCTGGCGGGTGACAAGGTGATTCCGCTTGCGCAGCGTCTGCGTCGTGCGGGCAGCAAGCCGGTGCATATTGAAGGCAAGCCGGAAGGCGGCGGCGCGTGGGAATTGCTGCAGAACGGCGTGCGCTACGAAGAACTGCGCGCAGCCGCGCAGCTGGCTAACCGCAGCGGACCGCTGAATGAATTGGAGTTTTCCGAGTTCGTGACGGGCGTGCAGCAGTTCGCGGATGCGATCGACGCGGCTCCCGAATTCCCCGACATGATGGAGACGGTGGCAATGGCGCGCGAGCTGGACGGTTTTGCTGCCCAGTGCGATGCTCAACTGTCGATCAACGTGCTGTCGGACGGCGCGCCGTGGTCGGCGAACTATGTGCAGGCGGTGGCCTCGCAGGACGGCCTGCTGCTGTCACGCGACGGCACGCGTTTCGTCAAGCTCGACGCCCGGCAAAGCCCGGTATTCATGCTGCAGTTCGGCGATACCAACTTCCTGCGCGACGACCTCACGTACAAGGGCGGCCAGATGATTACGCTGGTGCTCGACGTGCCGGTGGCCGATGAGGATATCCTGCCGTTCCGGTTGATGTGCGACTACGCAAAGTCGTTGTCGGAGCGGATCGGCGGGCGGGTGGTGGACGATGGCCGCAGGCCGCTGCCGGAAACGTCGTTACTGGCGATTGAGAAGCAGTTGATGACGCTCTACGCCAAGCTCGAGCAAGCCGGGATTCCGGCGGGTTCACCGGCTACGCGGCGGTTGTTTAGTCAGTAGACTTTTGGCGGCAGCGGCAGTTTGGTCAGCGCAACGCGCGTCTCGACTGTGCCGCTGCGGTTCGTTTTCACCTATGCCTCGGCGCTTCGGGGTGTGGCCGAGTGCTGCTTCACACCACCGCTAAAATCCACGAACGGCGACCTCGCCAGCGTTGCCGCCGCTCACTTCAGCTTCAGTCCACCTCCTTCGGCCATGCGCCGCCGCTGATCCAGGCCTTGATCGCGGCAACCACCGCTTCATCCTGGCCATTGAAACCGTGATGTCCCATCGCCTCGCAGGGATTGCCACGCGCGTTTCCACCGCTGACAGCGATGAAATCATGACCATCGTCCGCGATACGTTTCGCTGCACTGAACGAACAGAGATAGCAGCCGTCGTCGACGTGATGCACGAAGAGCTGGCGTGCGTGGATCTCTCCGTAGTTGAAGCCGGCCAGCGGCAGCGCCTGACCACGCGCCGGACTGCTTAGCGTCGAGGTATGGATGACAGCATCCCAGGTATCGGGCAGGGCCCGGCCGACAAACGCTGAGGAAACTGTCCCGCGACTCGTGCCGACGAGCACGAGTTTCGCCTGTGGAAAGCGCGTGCGCAGGTCGGCCGCGATACGCGCGAGGTCCTGTGCGTGACGTGGCGACGCGCGGAAGCTATCGGAGTAGCCGCCAGGCTGGTCGGACGGTGCATCGACGAGTGCAGTGGCAAAGCGGTCGTCGACGAGCAAGGTGCGCGCTCGCACGAGGAAGTTATTCTTCAGACCCAGCCGGATAGTGCCGTCGCTCGCCTGCGCTAGTTGCAATGCCCCATCGCCGCCCGCAAACATGACGAGAACCCAGTCTGGGCGACTGCCGTCCTTTTGCGTTAGCAGGTATGAGATCGTCGCGTTATCTGCTACGGGCACAGTGACGACCTGTTCGAGCGCGCAGGCGGGTGCGGCGTGCCAGACGCACAGTGCAATGCAAAGCGACATGGCGAACGAGGTCAGCCGCTTGAGACTACGCCTGATCGCAGTAAAACCCGTCATGGTTGCTCCTCTGGTGGATATGCTGGCACGGCACGTGGCTCATGCCCTTACGGTCGCATTGCGCCCCGCGTGTGTCAATGCAACACAGCTCACGTTGGCCGTTCGGCCAAGGCTAGCCCATGATCGGTGAGGCGGCGTACGAAACTGGCCATCCGGCCAATGTCCACGACGGGCGGTTCCTGAGATAATCTGAAGTCTGAATTTCACCGGCGGATCTTCCGATAGCATGGCCCGAACCACCGTCCCTGACCCAGCAACGAGCAGCCCGGCCAAGCGTGCCGTGTGGTTGCGCGCGGAACTCGAACGCGCGAATCACGCGTACTACGTACTCGACCAACCGGACCTGCCGGATGCGGAATACGACAAGCTCTTCAAGGAGCTGCAGCAGATCGAGACGGAACATCCGGATTTGATCACGCCGGACTCGCCCACCCAGCGCGTCGGTGGCGAGGCCGCGAGCGGCTTCGAACCGGTCGTGCACGACCAGCCAATGCTCTCGCTGAACAACGGCTTCGCCGACGAAGACATCGCGGCGTTCGACAAGCGCATTGCCGACGCGCTCGGCAAATCGCCGGTCAGTTACGCGAGCGAGCTCAAGTTCGACGGTCTGGCCATTTCCCTGCGCTATGTGGACGGCCACTTCGTGCAAGCGTCCACACGCGGTGACGGAACTACCGGCGAAGACGTGACCGGCAATGTCCGCACGATCCGCTCCATTCCGTTGACGCTCAAGGGCAAGCACGTGCCGAAGGTGCTCGACGTCCGTGGCGAAGTGCTGATGTTCAAACGCGATTTCGAACGTCTCAACGAGCGGCAACGTGCGGCGGGTCTGAAGGAATTTGCCAACCCGCGTAACGCTGCGGCCGGCAGTTTGCGCCAGCTCGATTCGAAGATCACGGCGCAGCGCCCGCTGTCTTTCTTCGCCTATGGAATCGGCGTGCTCGACGGCGAGCCGATGCCGGCTACCCATAGCGCGCTGCTCGATTGGTATGGGGAAATGGGCTTGCCGGTCAACAGCGAGCGAGCGGTCGTGGAGGGCGTGGAGGGGTTGCTGGGGTTCTTCCACAAGGTGGGCGAGAAACGTGACGGGCTACCGTACGACATCGACGGCGTGGTGTACAAGGTCAACGCCCGCGTTGAGCAGGACGTACTCGGCTTCGTCTCGCGCGCTCCACGCTTTGCGCTCGCGCACAAGTTTCCGGCCCAGGAAGCGCTGACAAAGCTGCTGGCGATCGACGTGCAGGTCGGCCGTACGGGAGCGATCACGCCCGTGGCGCGTCTCGAGCCGGTATTCGTCGGCGGCGCGACGGTGACGAATGCCACGTTGCACAACGAAGACGAAGTGCGGCGCAAAGACATCCGCATCGGCGACACCGTGATCGTACGGCGCGCTGGGGACGTGATCCCGGAAGTCGTCAGCGCGCTCATGGACCGGCGTCCGGCGGACGCCGCCGAGTTCGTGATGCCCACGCAGTGTCCAATTTGCGGCTCGGCCATCGAACGCCTGCCCGACGAGGCGATCGCCCGCTGCACCGGTGGCCTGTTTTGTCCGGCACAGCGCAAGCAGGCACTGTGGCACTTCGCGCAACGCCGCGCGCTGGATATCGACGGGCTCGGCGAGAAGATCATCGACCAACTGGTCGAACTGAAGCTAGTGCGTACGCCGGCCGATCTGTTCAACCTCGGTTTTGCGACGTTGGCCGAGCTCGACCGTTTCGCCGAAAAATCAGCGCAGAACCTGCTCGACTCGCTCGAAAAGGCCAAGCACACGACCCTTGGCCGTTTCCTTTATGCGCTCGGAATTCGTCAGGTGGGCGAATCGACGGCGAAGGATCTGGCAAAGCACTTCGGTTCGCTCGATCCGATCATGAACGCCACGGTCGAGGAGCTACTGGAAGTAAATGATGTGGGGCCGGTGGTGGCCGAGTCGATTCATCAGTTTTTCGCCGAAGAGCACAACCGGACGGTGATCGAACAGTTGCGCGCGCCGGGCAAGGTGACGTGGTCGGACGGGCCCCCGGCGCCCAAAGCGCCTCAAGGCTTGCTGGCCGGCAAGACGATTGTGCTGACGGGCACTTTACCGACGTTGGCCCGCGAAGAAGCGAAGGAAATGCTTGAAGCGGCGGGTGCCAAGGTGGCCGGTTCCGTGTCGAAGAAAACCGATTACGTCGTGGCCGGCGCCGAGGCAGGCAGCAAACTTGTGAAAGCTGAGGAACTCGGCATCCCCGTGCTCGACGAAGATGGTATGCGTAAGCTCCTGGAGGGGCAGATAACATGATCCGCGAAATTCTCAAGATGGGCGATCCGCGCCTTTTGCGCATCGCCGCCCCGGTCGACCACTTCGACACGCCCGACCTGCATGCTCTGATCAAGGATATGTTCGAGACCATGCACGACGCCAATGGCGCGGGGCTCGCCGCGCCGCAGATAGGGGTCGACCTGCAGGTCGTGATTTTCGGCTTTGGGCACAACGAACGCTATCCGGATGCGCCGTCGGTGCCGGAAACGGTGCTGATCAACCCGACCATTACCCCGGTGTCGCAGGACATGGAGGAGGGTTGGGAGGGCTGTCTTTCGGTGCCGGGTCTGCGCGGCGCTGTCAGCCGTTTTTCGATGATCCGTTATCACGGCTTCGACCAGTTCGGCAATCCGATCGACCGTGTCGCCGAGGGCTTCCATGCCCGCGTCGTCCAGCATGAGTGCGATCATCTGATCGGCAAGCTCTACCCGATGCGGATCAACGATTTCGCGAAGTTCGGCTTCACGGAAGTACTGTTTCCGGACCTGGATCCGAATAGCGACGACTGAGCGGAAGGGCGCCTACAGCGCATGACGCCACCGCGCTCGATGCGTGTGGCGGCTGCGCCGCCACACGATCAGGCTTAAAACGACTCGTCGTGCGCCAGGTAGCGCCATTGCCCGGGAGGCAACGCACCAAGCGGCACGCTACCCATACGCACGCGCTTGAGGCCAACAACTTCCAGGCCGACCAGCTCGCACATGCGCCGGATCTGCCGTTTCTTGCCTTCACGCAGCACGATGCGCAACTGTTCGCCGTTCTGCCAGCTGACCTTGGCCGGCTTGAGCGGCACGTCGTCGAGCTCCAGACCGTGACGTAGCAGTTCGATACTTTCGAGGGGGAAGTGTTTGTCGATCTCGGTCGTCATCTCGCCGTAGGTCACGCGCACCAGATACTCCTTCTCGACCTCCGAATGCCCACCGATCAGCCGTTTCGCGATCCGACCGTCCTGGGTCAGCACCAGCAGGCCGGTGGAGTCGATGTCGAGTCGGCCCGCGGGGGCGAGTTGACGCAAATGCGACACTGAGAAGCGGATATCAGAGTTGTCGGCTTCCCAGCGGTTTTCCGGTGTTACGAGCGTGACGGCTGGCTGATAGCCGTCCTCAGCCTGCCCGGACACATAGCCAACCGGCTTGTGGATGAGGATCGTGACGAGACGCGCCTGAATCGCTTGCGCGGCCGGGTCGATTTCGATGCGCTGGTCCGGGCGGACCTTGGAGCCGAGCGTGTCGATTTTTTCGCCGTCGACGCGCACCCAGCCATTTTCGATCCACTCGTCCGCTTCACGGCGCGAACACAGACCAAGTTCTGACATCAGCTTCGACAGGCGCAGCGTGCCGGGGGCGTCGTCGCGATCGCGGCGATTTGCGGCAGCCGGCCGCGAAGCGGATTCTTCACTGCGCTCGGGACGCGGCGGCTTGTCGGCGCGCGCCGGACGAGCGCGTTCGGCGGTGAAGCGGCTGCCGGGGGCGGCGTTGTCGTTGCTGCGTGGCCCGCGGGGGCCGGCAGGGCGGTCCGAATGTTCTGCGCGCGGCGGCCGATCGCCGAACCCGCGTGCGGCAGGTGCTCGCGCTCCACGATCCTCGCGCGGCGCGCGTTCGGCGCGATCTCCGTATGCACGCTTGACGGGCGTGGCGAACGAGCGCTCGCCGCGCTCGGACGGGGTGCGCTCACTTGAGGCCGGGCGCCCTTCGCGTCCGGCTGTGGTGCCACGTGCGCTTTCGTCGCGCGGCGCCCGGTCGAACGTGCGGCGCTCGTCGGAGCCGCTGCGGCCGGCGCCAAAGCGCGGGCGCTCAGACGTGCCACGTTCACGCGACTTTCCAGGTTCGTTGTTTCCCGGGCGTTCTCCACGCGGGCCGGTGTTGAAGCTGCCGCCAGCGCGCGGGGCGGTGGCGCGGCGGGTGTCGTCTGCGCCACGCGGGCCACGCGGTGCACCAAAGGCCGGACGGCGCGTGCCTTCGTCGCGGGCAAAACGCGCGGGCCCCTCGCCTTCAGCGCGCCGCGGCGCGCGGTCACCCTCAGAACGGCGCGGAGCGCCACCGGGACTTTCGCGACGAGGTGCTCGCTCGCTACGGTCACCTGCTGCGAAACTGCGCGGCGGGCGTTCAGTGCGTTCGCCATCGAACTTGCGTGGTGCGCGTTCAGTGCGTTCGCCGTCGAACTTGCGCGGCGGACGTTCGGTGCGCTCACCGTCGAACTTGCGTGGCGGACGTTCGGTGCGTTCGCCGTCGAACTTGCGTGGAGGACGTTCAGTGCGTTCACCATCAAACTTCCGCGGCGCACGCTCACCACGCTCGCTCTCAAACCGTCGCGGCGCTCCCGCATCACCATCACGGCGCGGCGGCCGATCAGACGACGCACGCCGTGCAGCGCCACCAGCACCCGCATCGCGATCGCGCGAAAAAGAACCTTCCGCTCGCGGCGGCCGTGCGCCGCCTTGGGTGCGGCCAGCGCCACCCGCAAAACCCGCCGGCTTGGCCGCCGGTCGTTTGCCGGCCCCAGCCGGCTTGGCTTCCCGCCCACCGGCGGCCGGCGTGGCGGGCCGTGGCCCGGCAGGGCGCGTCGGCTTACGCGCGGTCGTACTACCCGAGCGAACAGGGGCGCGTTCGGACGAAGCCGACCGCGGATGCTTGGCTGTCAATTTGACTCGCATGAAATCTCACACTGCGATCGCGCGCAGCAGTTCGGTCTCGACCTGAATTTGCAGGCGGTTGTCCGAGAGGCCGCGTCCATCCAGCAGGAACACGTCCTCTACGCGTTCGCCGAGCGTATTGATCCGCGCCGATTGGACGCCGACCTGGTGCTCGGCCAGCACGCGCGCGATCGAATAAAGAAGGCCTGGCCGGTCGTTCGCCGACACGGACAGGATGTAGTACTGGCCACGTTCGTCGGCCCGAAGGTCGACGCGCGGCGTCACAGGGAAGGTTCGCGACAGGCGCGACAGGCGCCCCTTCGACGGATCCGGCAGCAGGGTGCCGTCTGCCGTGAGGCGTGCGGCCAGTTCCTGTTCCACCAGATTGGCGATGTCACGATAATGCACGTCTTCTTCGGTGTGCTGGACAATAAAATTATCCAGCGCGTAGCCGTGCCGGGTCGTGCTGACGCGAGCGTCGAGCACCGACAGCCCGTTCTTGTCGAAGTATGCGCAAATGCCGGCAAAGAGGTCAGGGCGGTCCTTCACATAAACCAGCACCTGCAGGGCTTCACCAACTGGCGACGGACGCGCGCGGACGATCGGCGTAGGCGTTTCGACATGCCGGTGCAGCACACGCGTTTGCCACGCGATATCCGCCGCGTCGTGGCGCAGGAAATAGCCGACGTCGAGCTTGTCCCACAGCGCCTGGTGCGCATTCTCCGGCACCGTTTCGAGTCGCAGCAGCGCAAGCGCCTCTTCCTGGCGCGACTTCAGTTCGGAGTGCGCATCAGGGCGCGCGCCGCCGAGCACCGCAAGCGTCGCCCGGTAAAGGTCTTCGAGCAGCTTGCCTTTCCAGGTGTTCCAGACCTTCGGGCTGGTACCGCGAATGTCGGCCACCGTCAGCAGGTACAGCGCTGTCAGACGCCGTTCGGTGCCCACCAGCTCCGCAAAGCGCTTGATGACTTCAGGGTCGCTCGTGTCCTGCTTCTGCGCGACCTGGCTCATTGTCAGATGATGCTGCACCAGCCACACCACCAGATCACCGTCGCCGTTTTCGATGCCGTGTTCGCGGCAAAAGCGCCGCGCGTCGGCCATGCCGAGCGTGGAATGGTCGCCGCCGCGGCCCTTGGCGATGTCATGAAACAGCGCCGCCACGTACAGTACCCACGGACGCTCGAAGTTGGCGATCAACTGGCTGCAGAACGGGTATTCGTGCGCATGTTCCGCAATGGCGAAGCGGCGCAGGTTGCGCAGCACCATCAGGATATGCTGGTCGACCGTGTAGACGTGATACAGGTCATGCTGCATCTGCCCGACGATACGGCGGAAATTCAGCAGGTAGCGCCCGAGGACGCTGGTCTGGTTCATCAACCGCAGCGCGTGCGTGATGCCGGCGGGCTGCTTGAGAATCTCCATGAACAGGTGGCGGTTCTCCGGATCGCGGCGCCAGTGCTGATCCATCGCGTCGCGCGCGTTGTAGATCGCGCGCAGCGTGCGCGCCGACAGACCCTTCACCCCAGGCGTTTGCTCGTATAGCAGAAACGCTTCGAGGATCGCGTTCGGCTCGCGTTCAAATACGTCGTCGCGGGCGATTTCGAGCATGCCCTGTTTCTCGACGAAACGCTCCGATAAGACCCGCGTGATACCGCTCGTGTTCGGAAACAGTTGCGCTTCGATATTCTGGATCAGGATGGTCGACAACTGGGTGACCGCCTTGGCGGCCCAGTAGTAGCGGCGCATCAACTGCTCGCTGGCGCGTTTGGTGGCGGTCGGCTTATAGCCGAAGCTTTCGGCCACCGCCGTCTGCAGATCGAACACCAGGATGTCCTGGCGACGTCCCGCAATCACGTGCAGCCGGGCGCGCAGCGCCTTCAGAAAACCTTCGTTGCGCTCGAGTTCGCGAGCTTCGCGCTCGGTAATCAGGCCGCGTGTCTCCAGTTCGTGCCAACTGCTGCCGAAGCCAGCCGCCTGGGTTACCCACAGGATCAGTTGGAGATCGCGCAGTCCGCCGGGGCTTTCCTTGATGTTCGGCTCAAGCGCGTAGGGCGTATCCTGGAATTTGGCATGCCGCTGGCGCATCTCCAGCACTTTCGCCTGGAAGAACGCGCGCGGATCGAGCGCCGCGCGATAACGTTGCGCGAATTCATCGAACAGCGCGCTGCTGCCGGTGATGCGGCGCGCCTCCAGCAGCGAGGTGCGCACGGTGACGTCATTGGCCGCCTCTTCGAGGCACTGCGAGACGGAGCGAACGCTGCTGCCAAGCTCCAGTCCCAGATCCCACGCGAGGCTGATGAAGCGTTCGATGCGCGCTTCGAGATGCGCGATCGGCTGATCGGGCAGCAAGACCAGAATGTCGATGTCCGAATGCGGCGCCAGTTCGCCGCGTCCATACCCACCCACGGCCAGCAGAGCGAGGGACGGCGGCAGGTCGCAGGCGTTCCATGCGGCGCGCAGCGACTCGTCGGTGGTGCGCGCGAGGGCGGCCATCAACGATTCGACGTTGGTTGCCAGCCTGAAGCGTTCCAGCAGCCTGGCTTTGGCCACCTTGTAGTCGGCTTTGAGCGATGTGGCATCGGAAGGGGCGACGGCTGGAACACTGCTCATGGGCGCGCGTGGGTGGGAACGAGGGACGGTCAGGCCGCAGTGGCCGAGGCGACAACCGGCGGACGCGCCGGGGTGCCCGCCGAGACGGTCAGCACGTCATAACCGCTTTCGGTCACGAGCACCGTATGTTCCCACTGCGCGGACAGGCTGCGGTCCTTGGTCTTGACAGTCCACTGATCCGGCATGGTGCGGATGTCGCGGCGGCCGGCATTGATCATCGGCTCGATCGTGAAGATCATGCCCGCCTGCAGTTCGAACCCCGTGCCCGGACGGCCGTAATGCAGGATCTGCGGATCTTCGTGGAACACGGTGCTGATCCCATGGCCGCAATATTCGCGGACTACGCTGTAGCCTTGACCTTCGGCGTGCCGCTGGATCGCATAGCCGATGTCGCCGAGATGGGCGCCGGGCCGGACCTGATCGATGCCGAGCCACATGCACTCGAAGGTAGTCTGCACGAGGCGTTTGGCCAGAATCGAGCCTTCGCCGACGATGAACATGCGGCTCGTGTCGCCGAAGTAGCCTTCCTTGATGACGGTGATGTCGATATTCAGTGCGTCGCCGTTCTTCAGCGTCTTGTCGCCCGGGATGCCGTGGCAGATCACGTCGTTGACGGAAATGCAGGTCGCCTTCGGATAGGGTGGGTAGCCGGGCGGCTGATAATTCAGCGGCGCCGGAACCGTGCCCTGTTCCTTCAGCATGTATTCGTGGCACAGACGGTCGAGTTCGCCGGTGGTGATGCCGGCGGCGACGAACGGGGTGATGTAGTCGAGCACTTCGCTTGCGAGGCGGCAGGCGACGCGCATCTGCGCGATATCGTGGTCGTTTTTGAGCGTAATAGCCATGAGTCGGGCCTGAAATGCGGTTATTTGAAGATTATCGCACCATATTCCGGCTCTCGCTGGCTTTTGAGAGGACTGGCTGGCCCGTGGCCGGGTGCAACCCGCCCGCCGTTTCAGGGCTACCGGTCGGGTTGAGTCTGCCGATAGTCACGTGCTATAATCTCTGGCTAAGTCGCTCCACATTATTCTATTTTGTGGAAAGGACTGGCCCGTAGCGATAGTTGCCTGCGCTACAGGAGATTTTCAAGGCAGCAGACTCGCAAGCCGGCAGCACCCAGGGTGTCCGCCGCGTCAGGTCCTCGCACATGGCGAAGACGGCGCGGCCGATGCAGCCGCCGGCTTAAGACCCAACCCTAGCGGAGATTTTCATGGCAGTTACCATGCGTCAAATGCTGGAAGCAGGTGTCCACTTCGGTCACCAAACGCGCTTCTGGAACCCGAAGATGGCCCCCTTCATTTTCGGTCATCGCAACAAGATTCACATCATCAACCTCGAAAAGACGCTGCCGATGTACAACGACGCACTGAAGTATGTGCGTCAGCTGGCAGCTAACCGCGGCACGATCCTGTTCGTCGGCACGAAGCGTCAATCGCGCGACACGATCGCCGAAGAGGCACAACGCGCTGGTATGCCGTTCGTCAACGCACGCTGGCTCGGCGGCATGCTGACCAACTTCAAGACGCTGAAGGTTTCGATCAAGCGCCTGAAGGACATGGAAGCAGCGGTGGAAGCCGGTGAAACGGAACGCATGAGCAAGAAGGAAGCGCTGTTGTTCGAACGCGAAATTCTCAAGCTGCAAAAGTCGATTGGCGGCGTGAAGGACATGGGCGGCATTCCGGACGCAATCTTCGTGGTTGACGTCGGTTACCACAAGATTGCCGTGACCGAAGCCAACAAGCTCGGCGTGCCGGTTATCGCGGTGGTCGACACGAACCACTCGCCGGAAGGCATCGACTACGTGATCCCGGGTAACGACGACGCCAGCAAGGCTGTCGCTCTGTACACGGCTGGCGTGGCTGACGCGATCCTCGAAGGCCGTGCCAACGCGGTCAACGAAGTGGTGCAGGCTGCACGTGGCGGTGACGGCGACGAGTTCGTCGAGGTCAACGCGGAAGCGTAAAGCTGCCCCGTGTCCGGCAAAAAAGGGGGCTTTCTACAGGCCCCCTTTTTTTAAGTCATGACACCTGGCTACAGTGCGAGAAAAATACGCGCTGTGCGGAAACGAATTCTTGCCGCCGGCATCGAAGTGCGGGCGGTATGTGAAAGACAGACTTTAGGAGCAAATGATGGCGGCAATTACCGCAAGCATGGTTGCAGAACTGCGCGCGAAGACCGATGCGCCGATGATGGAATGCAAGAAGGCGCTGACGGAAGCCGACGGCAACATGGAGCGCGCTGAAGAACTGCTGCGCGTGAAGCTCGGCAACAAGGCCAGCAAGGCCGCTTCGCGCGTCACGGCCGAAGGCGTGATCGCCTCGTTCATCGGCGGCGTCGTCGGTGCGATCGTCGAACTGAACTGCGAAACCGACTTCGTTTCGAAGAACGACGACTTCCTGGCTTTCTCCAAGCAGATCGCTGAACTGGTCGCTGCGAAGAACCCGGCTGACGTCGCTGCGCTGGCAGCCCTGCCGCTGGAAGGCTCGACGGTCGATGCAGTGCGCCTCGCGCTGGTCGGCAAGATCGGCGAAAACCTGTCCATCCGCCGTTTCGTGCGTTTCGAAACCGCCAACAAGCTGGCTGCCTACCTGCACGGCACGCGTATCGGCGTGCTGGTCGAGTACACCGGCGCGGACGAGCAGGTCGGCAAGGACGTCGCCATGCACATCGCGGCCATGAAGCCGGTCTCGCTGTCGTCGGACGAAGTCCCGGCAGATCTGATCGCCAAGGAACGTAGCATTGCTGAACAGAAGGCCGCCGAATCGGGCAAGCCGGCTGAAATCGTCGCCAAGATGGTCGACGGCAGCGTGCAAAAGTACCTGAAGGAAGTGTCGCTGCTGAACCAGACGTTCGTTAAGAACGACAAACAGACGATCGAACAGATGCTGAAGGCCGCAGGCTCAAGCGTGCAGAAGTTCGCGCTGTTCGTGGTCGGCGAAGGCATTGAGAAGAAGCAGGACGATTTCGCAGCCGAAGTGGCCGCACAAGTGGCTGCTGCAAAGCAACAATAAGCATCGCCTAAGTTTCAGGTTGTACCGTTGGACCCGCGGTGGGGCAAGACCCTGCCGCGGTCGGCAGCGCCGCAAGGCGGTGCGCGGGTTGACCCTCGCTGTGCCGCCGCCACTGGCGAACCCCAGGGTTCGTCAATTTGGCGACGCTTGCCCGAATCAGTATTTCACCCCTACAGTTAGTTCCTTGTTGTTGCCCTGTTCTGCGCGATCTGGATACCCCTATGCCCACTGCCTATAAACGCGTCCTGCTCAAACTCTCCGGCGAAGCTCTAATGGGCGATGATGCCTTTGGCATCAATCGCGCAACGATCGAAAGAATGGTGGCGGACGTGGCCGAGGTGGTGCGGCTCGGTACGCAGTTGGCCGTGGTGATCGGCGGCGGCAATATTTTCCGTGGAGTGGCAGGCGGCGCGGCGGGTATGGACCGTGCGACGGCCGACTACATGGGGATGCTGGCCACCATGATGAACGCACTGGCGCTGCAGGACGCGATGCGCCACGCCGGTATCGAGGCGCGCGTGCAATCCGCGCTGCGCATGGACCAGGTGGTCGAGCCGTACATTCGCCCCCGGGCGATCCGCCAGCTGGAAGAAGGCAAGGTCGTGATCTTCGCGGCCGGTACCGGCAATCCGTTCTTTACGACGGACACCGCAGCGGCGCTGCGCGGTTCGGAAGTCGGAGCGGAAGTCGTGCTGAAAGCCACCAAGGTGGACGGCGTCTATTCGGCCGACCCGAAGAAAGACCCGACAGCGACGCGCTACACGACGATCAGCTTCGACGAGGCGATCGGCCGCAATCTGCAGGTCATGGACGCGACGGCGTTTGCGCTGTGCCGCGACCAGAAACTGCCGATCCGCGTGTTTTCAATTGTCAAGCCGGGTGCGCTAAAGCGCATTGTGCAGGGCGAGGACGAGGGTACTCTCGTCCACGTGTAAACTCTCGTTCACATAACGTGGGCTTTAACGCGGGCCCGGGCCGCCGCTAATCGCGCGCTGGCCGGCTCGCACCGTTTTGAAGGTTCGGAGGTTTAAAAATGTCTGTGGCTGATATCAGGAAGGGCGTCGAGCAGAAAATGCAGCGCTCGATCGACGCATTCAAGAACGATCTGTCGAAGATCCGCACGGGCCGTGCGCATACGGGCCTGCTCGATCACATCCAGGTCGATTATTATGGCTCGCCGGTGCCGATCTCGCAGGTCGCGAACATGACGCTGATCGATGCGCGTACGATCGGCGTGCAGCCGTGGGAAAAGAAGATGGTGCCGGTCGTCGAAAAGGCGATTCGCGATTCCGATCTGGGCCTGAACCCGGCTACGCAAGGCGACGTGATCCGCGTGCCGATGCCCGCGCTGACCGAAGAACGCCGCCGCGAGCTGACCAAGGTCGCGCGCAGCGAAGCCGAAACGGCCAAGGTCGCGGTGCGCAACCTGCGCCGCGATGCCAACGAGCAACTGAAGAAGCTCGTGAAAGACAAAGAAATTTCCGAAGACGACGAGCGTCGTGCCGGTGACGACGTCCAGAAGTTTACGGACAAGTTCGTCAACGAAATCGACAAGCTCGTGACGACCAAAGAAGCCGAGATCATGACGGTTTGAGGCCGTCAGGCTTCAGCACCTTCAGGTCTTTACTTCTTTATTTGCAGTCACTGTCCCGACGGCCATGACCTATACCAGCTCAACCGTTCGCGTGCCTGATGTCGCGGCGGTGCCGCGACATATCGCGATCATCATGGACGGCAATGGCCGTTGGGCAACGCAACGCCGTCTGCCGCGCGTGGCCGGCCATACGCGCGGCGTCGACGCAGTGCGCGCCGCCGTCGAGGCGTGTGCACGCTCCGGCGTCGAATATCTGACGCTGTTCGCGTTCAGCTCCGAAAACTGGCGCCGCCCGAACGACGAAGTGTCGTTCCTGATGCGCCTGTTCGTGACCGCGCTCGAGCGCGAGGTCGGCAAGCTGCACGCCAACGGCATTCGGCTGCGCGTGGTCGGCGATCTGTCGATGTTCGACAAGCGCATCCGGGATCTGATCCGCCGCGCCGAGACCAAAACCGCCCGCAACACGCGTCTTACCCTCACCATCGCCGCCAACTACGGTGGCCGTTGGGACATCATGCAGGCCACCCGCAAGCTTGCCGAGCAGTCGGCGCTGGCGGGCGTGGCCGTCGAGGTCACAGAAGATGCGTTTGCCGAACACCTCGCCATGGCGTACGCACCGGAACCTGACCTCTTCATCCGCACCGGCGGCGAGCAGCGCATCAGCAACTTTCTGCTGTGGCAGCTCGCCTATACCGAGTTCTACTTCACCGACACCTTCTGGCCGGATTTCGACGCCGAGGCCCTGCGCCACGCGATCGATTCTTATGCGGAGCGCGAACGTCGCTTCGGCCGGACGAGCGCTCAGCTCGAGCCGCAATCGCAAAACGTCGATTCGCTTCCATGCTAAAAACCCGTGTTATCACGGCGATCGTCCTTCTGGCTGTGTTTTTGCCGGTCACGCTGTTCGCGCCGGTGGGCGCGTTTGGCGCGCTGATCGCGTTCGTGGTTGTCTTTGCCGCCTGGGAATGGGCGCGTCTCCTGAAAGTCGAGGGTGCGGGTCCAATCATTTATGCGCTGGTCGCGGCGGCGGCGCTTGTCGCGAGCACGCGACTGGGCACCGGCATGCGTCTGCCACGACCGCTCTTTCAGGCCGCTGCGGTGTTCTGGGTGCTGGCCGGCCCGTACGTGCTGCTGCGCAAGCCAACGCTGGCGCAGGGCGCCTGGCGCCTGTTCCTGTTTATCGCGGGGATCGTCGTGTTCGTGGCCTGCTGGCATGCGCTGGTCGCGGCCAGGATGGCCGGCGTACCGTTTGTTCTGTCCCTGATGCTAGTGGTCTGGCTGGCCGATATCGGTGCATACTTTGCGGGTAAGGCGTTCGGGCGGCACAAGCTGGCGCCGGCCATCAGCCCCGGCAAGACCTGGGAAGGGGCGATCGGCGGCTGGCTGGCGGTTCTGATCGTCGCGACGGTGGCCATCCTGTTACATGCATTCGAGCCGACACTGTATTCTGCGCTGCTGGAGCGCCTTGGGGCGATCCGGACGCTGGTTGCGCTGACCATTCTGGTGGCCTTCAGCGTCGTTGGCGACCTGTTCGAGTCGATGTTAAAACGTCAGGCCGGCGTGAAGGATTCCAGCGGCCTGCTGCCGGGTCATGGTGGCGTCCTCGACCGCATCGACGCATTGTTGCCGGTGCTGCCGCTCGCCATGCTGCTTCTCGGCTAGAGAAAGAGATATGCAAAAAAGACTGACACTGCTCGGTTCCACGGGCTCAATCGGAGACAGCACGCTCGACGTCGTCGCGCGTCATCCGGAGCGCTTCTCGGTGTATGCGCTCACCGCGCATCGCAACGGCGACAAGCTCGTCGAACAATGCCTGCGTTTCAGGCCCGAAGTGGCCGTGGTCGGCGACGCCGCCACGGCGGCGCAAGTCGCTGCGAAGCTGCGCGAAGCCGGCTGCAAGACCGAGGTGACGTACGGCGCGCAGGCGCTCGTCGAGGTCTCGAAGAGCGACGGCTGCGATACGGTGGTCGCGGCCATCGTCGGCGCGGCGGGGCTTGCGCCGACTTTGGCGGCCGCGCGCGCCGGCAAGCGCATCCTGCTCGCCAACAAGGAAGCACTGGTGATGTCCGGCGCGATCTTCATGGACGCGGTGCGCGATCATGGGGCCGTGCTGTTGCCGGTCGACAGCGAACACAACGCAATTTTCCAGTGCTTGCCGCGCGAAGCCGCGCTGCATGGCGGCGTGTCGAAAATCATTCTGACCGCGTCGGGTGGCCCGTTCCGCACGCGCGAGCCGGCCAGTCTCGTCAACGTGACGCCGGACGAGGCCTGCAAGCATCCGAACTGGGTGATGGGCCGCAAGATCTCGGTCGACTCGGCGACGATGATGAACAAGGGCCTCGAAGTCATCGAAGCGCATTGGCTGTTCGCACTACCGGGCGAGCGCATCGAGGTGCTGATTCATCCGCAGAGCGTGATCCATTCGATGGTCTCGTACGCCGACGGTTCGGTGCTCGCGCAACTTGGCAATCCCGACATGCGCACGCCAATCGCGCACGCGCTCGCGTTCCCCGAGCGGGTCGATTCGGGCGTGGCGCAGCTCGACCTGGTGCAGGTCGCATCGCTGTCGTTCGAAAAGCCGGATTACGCCCGTTTCCCGTGTCTGGCGCTGGCCATGAAGGCCCTCGCCGAAGGTGGTCTCGCGAGCGCGGCTTTGAACGCCGCGAATGAGGTTGCCGTGGATGCGTTCCTGTCGCGCAAGATCGGTTTTATGGCGATCGCGCAAGTGGTCGACGCAGTGCTGAACGCGCTGCCCAATGGCAGCGCTCACGCGCTCGACGACGTGATCGAAGCCGACGCAGCCGCGCGCCGGGCGGCAGCAGACTTTATCCAGCGTTTGCCGCAAGACGCTCTTCGCGCGGAACGTGCCGTCCAGTGAGGCGAATATGAATGTGCTGATCGAGGTGCTCGCCTTCGCGGTCGCGATAGGCGTGCTGGTGGTGGTACATGAGTATGGCCATTACAGCGTGGCGCGTTTGTGCGGTGTGAAAGTGCTACGCTTTTCGATCGGCTTCGGCAAGCCGCTGGTTCAGTGGGTGAGCCCAAAGACGGGCACCGAATGGACGATCGCCGCGTTACCGCTGGGCGGTTACGTGAAGATGCTCGACGAGCGTGAAGTGGGCGCGCCGATTGCACCCGACGATCTGCCGCACGCATTCAACCGTCAGCATGTCGCGAAGCGGTTCGCGATTGTCGCGGCCGGACCAATCGCCAATTTTATTCTTGCCATCGTGCTGTTCGCCGCCGTGTTCGCCACGGGTGTGAGCGAACCGTCCGCCATCGTTGCTGCGCCGACTCCGAACACACCCGCTGCGCTCGCCGGGTTCGACGGTGGCGAGACGGTGATCGCCGTGCGCAACGCGGACGGCGGCGCAGGCTCCAGCGAAGCGGTTCGGTCATGGTCGGACCTGCGCTGGAAGATGCTGGGCGCGGCATTCGATCATCGCCGCATCATTCTGAGCGCCAAAGACAGCCATGGGACTTTCGATTTCCCGCTGGATCTGCGCGATGTCTCCGAGAAGGATGTCGACGACGATTTCATGTCGCATCTGGGCTTCGAGCCGGGTGGCGGCAAGCTGATCGTGGCGGGTGTGCAGGCCGGCAGCGCGGCGCAGCGCGCGGGCCTGGCGGCCGGTGACCGTCTGCTGTCGATCGATGGCACGCCTACCGATAACGCAACGTCGTTCATCGCCTACATCAAGACGCACGCAGGCAAGAGCATCACGTTGCAGGTCGCGCGAGGCGGCGACGCGCAGCAGGGCGGCAAGACCGAGGATATCCACGTGGTCCCGCTCGCGCAGCACGACGACGCGAGCGGCGCGGAGGTCGGCCGTATCGGCGCGGAACTCGCGACCCAGGTGCCGTCCATTACGGTGCGTTACGGTCCGATCGAAAGTCTGCAGTTGGGCGCGCGCCGCACGTGGGACCTCGCGGCTTACTCGGTGCGCATGTTCGGCCGGATGATCACCGGTGAAGCGTCGTTGAAAAATCTGTCAGGTCCGGTCACGATCGCCGACTACGCAGGTAAGAGCGCAAGGTTGGGTCCATCGGCATTCCTGTCATTCCTGGCACTGGTTAGCATCAGTCTCGGCGTACTTAACCTGCTCCCGATTCCGGTATTGGACGGGGGGCATCTGTTATATTATTTGGTTGAAGCTGCAACTGGCAAGGCGGTCTCCGACCGCTGGCAGCTCGTTCTGCAGAGAGCTGGACTGGCCTGCATCGTGGCCTTGTCGGCGATCGCGCTTTTCAACGATCTGGCCCGCCTGATCCATTTTTGACGCGTCCGGCGGCGCTCGCGACGAGCGGCCGCCCAGCATGATTGAGCTTTACATTGGGATCGCGTGAGATGTGAGCGGGTGGTCCGATTGGTTTCCCGATCACGAAGCACTACGGCGACCAGTACCAGAAATTCCAGTTCCAGATTGGAACGGCATTCTGATTGGATGGTCCGGGATAACCCGGACCTCTTTACAGTATCGAGAGGATGACTTTGCGAACCGGTATGTTTTCGAAACGTGTGAGGTGCGCCTCTGTGACGTGCGCGCTTGCGCTGGCAATGACTTTGGGCGCGGGTGTAGCGCACGGACAGGAAGCCAGGATTGCCGCCGTCAACTCGGATCGCATCCTGCGCGAGTCGGCCGCCGCGAAGGCGGCACAGACCAAGCTTGAGGCCGAGTTCGCAAAGCGCGACAAGGATCTGCAGGATATGGCGCAGAAGCTGAAGTCGATGTCGGACGCGCTGGACAAGAACGGCGCGTCGATGGCGCCGGCGGACCGTGCGGAAAAGCAGCGCGACCTGTCGCAACTGGACACCGATTTTCAGCGCAAGCAACGCGAGTTCCGCGAAGACCTGAACCAGCGCCGCAATGAGGAACTGGCAGCCGTTCTCGACCGCGCCAACAAGATAATCAAGCAGATCGCCGAGCAGCAGCACTACGACCTGATCGTTCAGGAAGCGGTGTATGTGAGCCCGCGCATCGACATCACCGACCAGGTCCTTAAGGCCCTGGCGGCGGCTGCTAATGGCGCGTCGGCCCCGACCGGCAACTGAAGCGGTAACCGAACTGGCAACTGAGCTGGCAACTGAAAAGCAGGAGCAGTACACGCATGGCATTTACGCTCGAGGACATCGTCCAGCAGTTCGGCGGTGAAGTAGTCGGAGATCGCTCGCACCGCGTGGGCAGCCTGGCTCCGCTGGACCAGGCAGGCCCGAATCAGCTGGCGTTCCTCGCCAATCCGAAATATCTGTCGCAGGTCGAGACCACCCGCGCGGGTGCGGTGCTGATCAACGCTGAGGATCTCGCGAAACTTGGCGTCGGCGCGCCCGAAGAGGGAGACCACGTCGCCGGTACGCACGACGCCCGTATGCACGGCGCCCGTAATTTCATCGTCACGCCCAACCCCTACGCTTACTTCGCGCGAGTCGCGCAGACGTTCATCGACATGGCCGCACCGAAGCCCGTGCCGGGCGTGCACGCCAGCGCGGCGGTTGATCCGTCGGCGCAGATCGCTGCAAGCGCGGTGATCGGCCCGCACGTCACGGTGGAAGCCGGCGCGGTGATCGGCGAGCACGTGCGGCTGGACGCGAACGTGGTGATCGGCCGTGACACGCAGATCGGCGCCGGCACGCATCTGTATCCGAACGTCAGCGTGTACTACGGCTGCAAGATTGGCGAGCGCGTCATCATTCATGCCGGCGCGGTAATCGGCTCCGACGGCTTTGGTTTTGCACCGGACTTCGTCGGCGAAGGCGAATCCCGCACGGGCAGCTGGGTCAAGATTCCACAGGTCGGCGCTGTATCGATCGGCCCCGATGTCGAAATCGGCGCTAATACGACGATCGACCGCGGCGCCATGGCCGATACCGTGATCGAAGAATCCGTGAAGATCGACAACCTGGTGCAGATCGGTCATAACTGCAGGATTGGCGCATACACGGTCATTGCCGGCTGTGCGGGCATTGCCGGCAGCACCACGATTGGCCGCCATTGCATGATCGGTGGCGCGGTGGGTATCGCCGGACACGTTACACTGGCCGATCATGTGATCGTCACCGCCAAGTCGGGCGTGTCGAAATCGCTGCTGAAACCGGGCATGTACACGAGCGCATTCCCGGCCGTGAACCACGCCGACTGGAACAAGAGCGCAGCTTTGTTGCGCAACCTCGATAAACTGCGTGACCGTATCAAGGCGCTGGAAGCGGCTGCGGCCGCCGACGCACCGGGCAACAAGGCGTGAGCGCGGGCCGGGTCAGCCATCAGCAATGGCCCGGTTTCAAGCACGTCAAGCTGGTCAAGCAGGAAGCGTCGCGAAGGGTGACCGGGCAGGATGGGCTGCCGGGTCATAGAAAGCGGCGGCAGCACGCGTTACCAACCCACCTGAACCGTATCCGCAGTCATCATCGCGCAGTCAATGCGTGAGCAGAAACACCATGAGCACCGAAAAAATCAATCTCGACATTCATAAGATTCTCACGCTGCTGCCGCATCGCTATCCGATCCTGCTTGTTGACCGGGTGCTCGAACTCGAACCGCATAAGAGCATCAAAGCGCTGAAGAACGTGTCGATCAATGAGCCGTACTTCATGGGTCACTTCCCGAGCCGTCCGGTGATGCCGGGTGTGCTGATCCTCGAAGCGCTTGCCCAGACCGCGGCGCTTTTGACGTTCTCGGAAGAACCGCATGATCCGGCCAACACGCTGTACCTGTTCGTCGGCATCGACAATGCGCGCTTCAAGCGGGTGGTGGAGCCCGGCGATCAGCTGATCCTGAACGCAACGTTTGAACGGCATATGCGCGGCATCTGGAAGTTCAAGGCGCGCGCTGAGGTGGATGGCGTGGTTGCGGCGGAAGCCGACCTGATGTGCGCAGTCCGTCATACGGATACGAACGGCCAGTAAGGCATGGCCTGTAACGCTGGACCGCTGACGCACGTGCATGCAACGGGCATCCGTGCGGGGGCGGCCAGCAATGGATAGCCGGTAGGGCGACTGACGCCCGGCTGGCCTCCGGATAACGCAACGGAATCAGAAGCGAGGGCGCATGAGCAGGATTCATCCCACTGCAATCATCGAGCCGGGCGCACAGCTCGACGAAACGGTTGAAATCGGGCCGTATGCCATCGTTGGCCCGCACGTCACGATCGGCGCGGGCACGACGGTCGGTTCGCACAGTGTGATCGAAGGTCACACGACGATTGGCGAAGATAACCGCGTTGGCCACTATGCATCGGTCGGTGGCCGGCCGCAGGACATGAAGTACAAAGACGAGCCGACCCGGCTCGTGATCGGCAATCGCAACACGATTCGCGAGTTCACCACGATCCACACCGGCACAATTCAGGACGCGGGCGTCACCACGCTCGGCGACGACAACTGGATCATGGCGTATGTGCACCTCGGGCACGACTGTCACGTCGGCAGTAACGTCATCCTCGCGAGCAACGCGCAGATGGCCGGCCACGTGACGATCGGCGACCACGCGATCGTCGGCGGCATGTCGGGTGTGCATCAGTACGTGCGCATCGGCGCGCATTCGATGCTGGGTGGTGCGTCGGCACTCGTGCAGGACATCCCGCCGTTCGTGATCGCTGCCGGCAACAAGGCCGAGCCGCATGGCATCAACGTCGAAGGTCTGCGCCGGCGCGGTTTTTCCGCAGATGCGATTTCGGCGCTGCGTGCCGCGTATCGCCTGCTGTACAAGAACGGCCTGTCGCTGGAAGAAGCCAAGGTTCAACTGCGTGATCTGGCCTCGGCCGGCGGCGATGGCGATGCGCCGGTGCAGGCGTTTCTCGACTTCGTGGTCGCGTCGCAACGCGGCATCATCCGCTAACCGATGGCCCTGCAACCGAGTCCGCTACGGCTTGCAATGGTCGCCGGAGAACCGTCCGGCGATCTGCTTGCCGCGTCCCTGCTGGATGGCCTCGGCAGCCACTTGCCGGCCGATACGCAGTATTACGGCATTGGCGGCCCGCGTATGATCGCCGCGGGTTTCGATGCCCATTGGCCGATTGAAAAGCTGTCGGTGCGCGGCTATGTCGAAGTGCTGCGTCATATCCCGGAGATTCTCGGCATCCGCAACGAGCTGAAACGTCAGTTGCTGGCCGAGCCGCCAACTGTGTTCGTCGGCGTCGACGCGCCTGATTTCAACTTTGCCCTCGAGCACGCGCTGCGGGACGCCGGAATTCCGACCATTCACTTCGTGTGCCCGTCCATCTGGGCATGGCGCGGCGGCCGGATCAAGAAGATCGCCAAAGCCGTCGACCACATGCTGTGCGTGTTTCCGTTTGAAACCGCGCTGCTTGAAAAGGCCGGCGTGGCGGCCTCGTATGTGGGCCATCCGCTCGCTGACGAGATTCCGCTGGTACCCGACACGCTCGGCGCGCGCCGCAAGCTTGGTCTGCCGGAAAGCGGCCCGGTGATCGCCGTGCTGCCGGGCAGCCGGCGCTCGGAAATCAATCTGATCGGTCCGACGTTTTTCGCCGCCATGGAGCTGATGCAGCATCGCGAGCCGGGTGTGCGCTTCGTGATGCCGGTGGCGACACCGGCGCTGCGCGAATTGCTGCAGCCTCTGGTGGATGCCAGTCCGGGCCTCGCGCTGACGCTGATCGAAGGGCAGGCGCAGGTGGCGATGACGGCGGCCGATGCAATCCTCGTCAAGAGCGGCACGGTGACGCTGGAAGCCGCGCTTCTGAAGAAGCCGATGGTGATTTCCTACAAGGTGCCCTGGTTGACCGGTCAGATCATGCGGCGGCAAGGCTATTTGCCGTACGTCGGACTGCCGAACATTCTGGCCGGGCGCTTCGTGGTGCCGGAAATCCTGCAGCACTTTGCGACGCCCGAGGCGCTCGCTGATGCCACCTTGAAACAGTTGCGCGACGAGACCAACCGGCGCACGCTGACGGAAATTTTCACGGAAATGCATCACGTGCTGAAGCAGAACACAGCCCTGCGCGCCGCGGAGGTGGTGGCGAATGTGGTCGACACGCGCAAGGGGCGTCGATGACCGGCGAGCGCGTGGCCCGGCGCAAGTCCGCCGCGGTGGCGGCGCAGCCAGGCTTTAACTTCAACGCGGCGGACGAGATCGTCTGTGGCGTCGATGAAGCGGGACGCGGGCCGCTGGCTGGCCCGGTGGTGGCCGCAGCGGTAATCTTCGATCCGTCGAAACCGATGATCCGCGGGCTCGACGATTCGAAGGTGCTCACCGCTAAAAAGCGCGACGAACTGTATGACAAGATTGTCGAGCGGGCGTTGGCCTTTTGCGTCGCCTCGGCGTCGGTCGAAGAGATCGATGCGCTCAATATCCTGCACGCGACGATGCTGGCGATGAAGCGCGCCGTGGAGGGCCTCGCGGTCGTGCCGACGCTCGTGAAGATCGACGGCAACCGCTGTCCCGTGCTGAGTATCCGTAGCGAGGCGATTATTGGCGGCGACGCGCTCGTGAAGTCCATTTCGGCGGCGTCGATTCTCGCCAAAGTTACGCGCGACCGCATGCTGCTGGAATTGCATCAGACGTTTCCCGTGTACGGCTTCGACGCGCATTCCGGTTACGGCACGCCGCAGCATCTGGCGGCATTGCGCGAGCATGGGCCGTGCGAACATCATCGCCGCTCGTTCGCGCCGGTGCGCGAGGCGCATCTGCGCCTGGGCAAGCTGCCGGTGAGCGCGCCGGGCGCTGAGTCGATGAACCTGCCGCCTCTCGCTGACACAGCGTGGTTCGACGACGCAGCGGGCGCGTCGGACACCTTGGGTGATAGCGCGCATCCCTGAAGCGTTGGCTCGGGCATTTGCCCTGCGCTACGTCCAGGTTTTCTCAAATTCATATTCTCACTGTCTTCGCTGCCTGTGAAAGCCATCACCTCGCGGGACAATCCGCTCTACAAGCGCCTCAAGGCACTGGCCGGCTCGACCCACCAGCAGCGTCGCAGCGGCCACGCGTTGCTCGAGGGGTTCCATCTCGCGAGCACGTATCTGGATGTCGCAGGGCAACCCGAAACCTGTCTCGTCACCGAGGGCGCCTTGCGCCACGACGAGGCGCAAGCCATCGTTTCGCGGATCGACGAGCACCGCATCGTGACGCTGCCGGACGCGCTGTTCGGCCAGTTGTCGAACGTGGTCAACGGGGTGGGGATTCTGCTGCTGGTCGAGAAGCTTGCGCCGCCGTTACCGGAGCGCGTCGCGCAGACCTGTGTGGTGCTCGATGGCGTGCAGGACGCGGGCAATGTCGGTTCGATTCTGCGCAGCGCTGCCGCTGCAGGCATTCAGCAGGTGTTTTGCACGCCTGGGACGGCTTACGCGTGGTCCTCGAAAGTGCTGCGCTCGGGGATGGGTGCGCACTTTCTGCTGGAGATTCACGAAGACATCGAACCGCAGACGCTTATCGAGCGTCTCGCCGTGCCCGTGGTCATTACAGACTCGCACGGCGCCGAAGCGATCTACGATTGCGACCTGTCGGGGCCGCTCGCCTGGGTGATGGGTAATGAGGGCGCAGGAGTCTCGCAGGCGTGGCGCGACGCGGTCACGCTGCGTGTGACGATTCCGCAGCCGGGCGGGATGGAATCGTTGAATGTGGCCGCGGCTGCCGCCGTGTGCCTGTTCGAGCAGTGCCGCCAGCAGCGCGGCAAGCGTTGACCTATGTTATGCCTCTGGGCAGCATCACGGCGAAAGCCTGAACGCTACTAAAGCCGCGGCCGCCGCGCTACTCTCAATACCCTGGCCGGTCGAGCTTGATCTCCTGCAGGATCGTCGTCGCGATCTCTTCGATCGACTTGTGCGTCGACGACAGCCACTTGACCCCCTCACGCCGCATCATCGCTTCGGCTTCGTTGATCTCGTAACGGCAGTTCTCCGGCGCCGCGTACTTGCTGCCCGGACGGCGCTCGTTGCGGATCTCGGAAAGCCGTTGCGGATCGATCGACAGCCCGAACATCTTGCTGCGGAACTCGAGCAGCGGCGTCGGCAGTTTGCCGCGTTCGAAGTCTTCCGGAATCAGCGGATAGTTTGCCGCCTTCACGCCGTACTGCATCGCCAGATAAAGGCTCGTCGGCGTCTTGCCGCTGCGCGACACGCCAACCAGGATCACGTCGGCATCGGCCAGATTGCGGTTCGATTGGCCGTCGTCGTGGGCGAGCGAGAAATTGATCGCCTCGATGCGGTTTTTGTACTCCTCAGTGTCCGCGTTCTGGTGGCCGCGGCCCATCGCGTGGCTCGACTTCAGCTCCAGTTCCTGTTCGAGCGGCTCGACGAAGGTCTGGAACATATCAAGCACCAGCGCGTTCGAGCCCTTGACGATCTTGTTCGACGAGCTGTCGACGAGCGTCGTGAAGACGATCGGCCGGCGGCCGTCCTGCTTGACCGCTTCGTTGATTTTCTCGAGCGTGGCGTAGGCCTTCTCGGTCGAATCGACAAAGGGAACCCGGACCAGGCGGAATTTCTGGTCGAACTGGGACAGGATCGAATGCGCGAAGGTTTCGGCAGTGATCCCGGTACCGTCGGAGACGATGAATACGGTGGGCGGCATCAGTGGGGCAGTGGGCAGGGAACGTGAGCGGGAAATTACGCTCGAATCTAACATCGCTGCGTCGGTGTCCAGTGTACGGTGGCTAACCGGAGACTACAGAGGTATCGGCGCGGCGCGCAGTTCGAGGCGCAATTCTCGTCCGACTGTCACATTTTGAGAGTCGGCACGGTAGAATAGCGGCAACCTGTTGGATAAGCAATTGCAGGGGAACCGCGGCTAACTCGCATTGATCGCCCGGCCAACGCCCCGCTTTTTGCTGTTAACTTGCGGCGAATTTGAATAATTTCGTCAAACCGTTGGCTTCGTCGTGCTTTTTGCGCGCTTCGTAGTCCGGCTGCAAGATTCCGCAAATCGTGTGCGCTATTAAGCGATTGTTTATCTAACAGGTTGTGCAAGACGCGAGATTGCCGACTCATCATGCACTCAGCGGTTCTTATGACCGCTTCGCGTCCAAGCCCACTTGCACAGTCGTGTATTTCTTCCACACTTAGGGGCTTGTATGACTAACGCAGTTAACGTCGCAAAGGATCAGGCGTATGTAGTTCCGTTCGAGCAGTTGCGGATGACCGATGTGGAGATTGTGGGCGGCAAGAATGCGTCCCTGGGCGAGATGATCAGTCAACTCGCTCAGGCAGGTGTTCGGGTGCCGACCGGCTTCGCCACCACGGCACTGGCATTCCGCGATTTCCTCCATCACAGCGACCTCACCGAGCGCATCGCCAAACGTCTGGAGACGCTAGACGTCGACGACGTGAAGGCGCTGGCCGAAGCGGGCAAGGAGATCCGTCAATGGATCGTCGACGCGCCGCTGCAGCCGAAGCTCGAGGCCGACATTCGCGCGGGCTTCGACACGCTCCAGAACAGCTCGCCTGAAGAGCTTTCGTTCGCAGTCCGTTCGTCCGCTACGGCAGAAGATTTGCCCGATGCGTCGTTCGCGGGCCAGCAGGAAAGCTACCTCAACGTGGTCGGCGTCGAAGACGTGCTCGATCGCATGAAGCACGTGTTCGCGTCGCTGTACAACGACCGCGCTATCTCCTATCGCGTCCACAAGGGCTTTACTCACGCTGAAGTCGCGTTGTCGGCGGGTGTGCAGCGCATGGTGCGCTCGGACGTCGGCGCGGCCGGTGTGATGTTCACGCTCGATACGGAGTCCGGTTTCAAGGACGCTGTGTTCATCACCTCGAGCTATGGCCTCGGCGAAACCGTCGTGCAGGGCGCCGTGAATCCGGACGAGTTCTACGTCTTCAAGACCACGCTTGCACAAGGCAAGTACCCGATCATCCGCCGCTCGATCGGCTCAAAGCTCATCAAGATGGAATTCACCAAGCCGGGCGAGCCCGGCCGCGTGAAGACCGTCGACGTCGCGCACGAGCAGCGCAACCGCTTCTCGATCACCGACAACGACGTAATCGAGCTGGCGAAATACGCTGTGATCATCGAGAAGCACTACCAGCGTCCGATGGACATCGAGTGGGGCAAGGACGGCCGCGACGGCAAGATCTTCATCCTGCAGGCGCGTCCGGAAACGGTGAAGAGCCAGGCAAGCGGTAAGGCCGAGCAGCGCTTCAAGCTGAAGGGCCAGTCGCAAGTCATCGTCACAGGCCGCGCCATCGGTCAGAAGATCGGCGCAGGTCCGGTGCGTGTGATCCAGGATCCGTCGGAGATGGATCGTGTGCAGCCGGGCGACGTGCTGGTGGCCGACATGACTGATCCGAACTGGGAACCGGTCATGAAGCGCGCTTCGGCGATCGTAACGAACCGCGGCGGCCGTACGTGTCACGCGGCCATCATCGCGCGTGAGCTGGGTGTGCCGGCCGTGGTGGGCTGCGGCGACGCAACCGACCTGCTGAAGGAAGGCGCGTTGGTCACCGTATCTTGCGCGGAAGGCGACGAAGGCAAGGTTTACGACGGCCTGCTCGAAACGGAAATCACTGAAGTCCAGCGCGGCGAACTGCCGCCGATTCCGGTCAAGATCATGATGAACGTCGGCAACCCGCAACTCGCCTTCGACTTCTCGCAACTGCCGAACGCAGGTGTGGGCTTGGCGCGGCTCGAGTTCATCATCAACAACAACATCGGTGTGCACCCGAAGGCGATTCTCGAGTACCCGAACGTCGATCAGGACCTGAAGAAGGCCGTCGAAAGTGTTGCACGTGGTCATGCCTCGCCGCGTGCGTTCTATGTCGACAAGCTGACCGAAGGCATCGCCACGATTGCGGCGGCGTTCTATCCGAAGCCTGTGATCGTGCGTCTGTCGGACTTCAAGTCGAACGAGTACAAGAAGCTGATCGGCGGCTCGCGTTATGAGCCGGACGAAGAAAATCCGATGCTGGGTTTCCGCGGCGCCTCGCGTTACATCGCCGATGACTTCGCTGAAGCCTTCCAGATGGAATGTATCGCGCTGAAGAAAGTGCGCGAAGAGATGGGCCTCGACAACGTC
>NZ_JAMFSB010000081.1 GCF_026225065.1 Paraburkholderia sp.
GGCCAGCGGCGCGAAGTTTTCGAAGATCGGCGCCCAGACGGGATCGTCGCATTTGTTCTTGTCGAACGCAAAGCCGATCGTAGGTGTGTGCGAGGCCGCAATGCCGCCAATAATCCGTGCCATGCCAGTACTTCTCCAGAGAGTCGCGCCCGCCCGCTCGTTTCTGCGTAATGGCTGTGTAATCCCTGCACATTGCGGACGCATAGGACGGCCGCCGGAACGGCGCCGCCTGTCAGGACGAAAGGTAGCCCTGGGAGGGGAACATCAAAAGGGGGGGTTAACCACATACATTGACGAAAACGTGCGGAAATCCGGCGTTCCGGAGTGTGCCTCACAGGCCGGAGCGTCTCTCCAAAGGCCCGTCAGTAAAGGGTTTGGCGAGACCGCTCGAACATCGAAGGAAATGTTGGCGTTGATTCGCGACGACACAGGCCAATAAACAGATTAGATGCGGTGAGAGTGAAGTCGCAACAGGACCCGACAAGGCAGACCCGCTCCCGGCAATAAGGTCCGCGATCGCAGGCCCCTGTGCCGAAATCCGCATGGTAAGCACCCGTTGTATTCAAGACGCGACAATTTCGTCTGCCTAGACTCGAACCACGCATCGTGGTCAAGTTGAGGCGTGGTGCCCGCGCGTCACCCGCTGTCGCGACTATTTTCACGCCCGGAACATCAGGCTGGCGGAACCATCGCCCATCTGCGATCTTCTTCTGGAGGCAAGCTATGTCGACGATTCCCGCCCGTATCGAGCGGATGCCGTATTCGAGCTTCCACCGCCGGCTGTTGTTCATGGGTGGGCTGGGGTATGTCTTCGATGCCATGGACGCCGCGGTGCTCGCCTTTCTGCTACCTGTGCTGCGAGTCCAATGGCACCTGACCAGCGTTCAGACAGGCGTGCTCGGCAGCGGCACGTTCATCGGCTATTTTGTGGGCGCGTCGGTGGCAGGCATCCTCGGCGACCTGATCGGCCGCCGCAAGGTCATGATGTGGTCGCTCGCCATCTATTGCGCGGCCTCCGTGGCAAGCGCCGTCGCTAACGACTGGCCTTTTTTCATCGTGACGCGAATCATCGCGGGAATCGGCACTGGCGCGGAGAGCGCCATCGTGGCGCCGTTCCTGTCGGAGTTCGTCGCGCGGAAATATCGGGGCAGCTTCACAGGCAGTCTTGCCTCGTTCTTTTCGTTCGGCTTCGTCGCGGCCGCCCTGCTCGGCTATTTCGTGATCCCGCTCGGCCCCGATGCGTGGCGTGCGGTGATGATTCTCACCGCGTTGCCGATCGTGATGCTGCTGTGGTGGCGCAGGGCGCTGCCCGAATCGCCTCGCTGGCTCGACAGCCGCGGCCGCACCGCGGAGGCTGAGGTTATCGTCGCCGGCATCGAGGCGGAATTGCGGGCAGCGGGGATCGAGCTCGCGCCGCTGGAATCGGTGGACGTGCCCCCCGCGCCGGCCGCCACACACGGCAGGACAGTACTGGGAAATTTGAAAGCACTGTGGTCCGCGAGGCTCGCACGCACCACGGCAATGGCCTGGCTGATGTGGCTTTCCATCACCTTCAGCTATTACGCATTCTTCACCTGGATTCCCGGGCTGCTGGTGCAAAGCGGCATGACCATTACGCGCAGCTTCTCCTATTCGCTCGCCATGTATCTCGCGCAGATCCCAGGGTACTTTTCCGGCGCGTGGCTCAACGAGAAAATCGGCCGGCAAGCGACGATCGCGTCGTACATGGTGCTCGGCGGCATGGCCGCGCTCGGGATGGCGCTGACGCACACCGACAGCGGCATCATGGTCTCGGGTATCTTCCTGTCATTCTTCATGAATGGGACCTACGCCGGCGTCTACGCCTATACGCCCGAAGTCTTCCCCACCGATGTGCGCACGACCGGCATGGGCGTGTCCTCCGCTATCGGTCGGCTCGGCGCGATCGCGGCGCCCATCCTGGTCGGATATCTCTACCCCGTGTTCGGTTTCGCTGGCGTGTTCGGTGCAACCACACTGGTGCTGCTGATCGGCGCCGTCGCCGTTGTGTCGATGGGCGTGCCCACGCGGGGCAGGTCGCTGGAAGACATTGCCGCGAGCACCGGCAACGACGGCCTCGAACTGGTTGAGTCGAGACAATGACCCGGCAATGACCCGGCCAATGCGGCGGGCAATGACGTGCAACCGATGACATCCTGAAGGAGGACCATGCATGACTAGCATTCTGTTTAAAAACGGCGCCTTGCTCGATCCGCTGGAGGCAGAATTGCGGCCCGGCTACGAAGTGCTCGTCGAAGGCGATACGGTCCGGGAAGTATCCGACCGGCCGATATCGTCAGCGGGCGCTCACGTCGTCGACCTCAAAGGCAAGACGATCATGCCGGGGCTGATCGATTTGCATGCTCACATGATCGCGACGCAATTCGATCTGCCAGGTCAGGTGCGAATGCCGAACGTGTTTGTCACGCTCAAGGCGTTGCCGATCATGCAAGGGATCTTGCGACGCGGCTTCACGACCGTGCGCGACGCGGGTGGCTCTGGGCTCGCGCTCAAGCAATCGGTCGAGATGGGGCTCGCGCAAGGGCCGCGTCTGTTCATCGCCGGCCGGGCCTTGAGCCAGACCGGCGGACACGGCGACACGCGCGGGCGCGCCGACTTCATCGTCCCGGACACTCCGTGCAATTGTTGCATCCGGGTCGGCGCATTGAGCCGTGTGGTCGACGGAGTGGACGAGCTTCGCAAGGCCGTGCGCGAGGAGCTGCAGATGGGCGCCGACCAGATCAAGATCATGGCATCGGGAGGTGTCGCATCGCCGACCGATCCGATCGGGGCGTTCGGCTACTCAGAGGACGAAATCCGCGCGGTTGTCGCGGAGGCGCAGGGTCGCGGCACCTACGTGATGGCGCATGCCTATACCGCCGCGTCGATGCAGCGTGCCGTGCGCTGCGGCGTTCGCACGATCGAGCATGGCAATCTGATCGATGAGCCGACCGCCAAACTGATGGCCGAGCACGGCGCCTTCGTGGTGCCTACTCTCGTCGCTTATGAAGCGCTTCACAGCGAAGGCGTGAAATACGGTTTGCCTGCCGAGAGCGCAGCCAAGATCGAAACCGTGCGCGTGGCGGGTTTGCAGTCGCTGGAAATCTTCAAACGCGCCGGTGTGAAGATGGGCTTTGGCTCCGACCTGCTCGGTCCGTCACATCGTCTTCAAAGCGACGAATTCACGATTCGCGCGCAAGTGCTGACGCCGGCCGAAATCATCAGCAGCGCAACGACGATCGGCGCCGAAGTGCTCGGCATGACCGGCAAGCTCGGGCGTCTTGCGGCGGGGGCGTTTGCCGATCTGCTCATCGTCGACGGGAATCCGCTCAAAGATCTGAACTGCCTGACTGGGCAAGGCGAGCACATTCACGTGGTCATGAAAGGCGGCAAAGTGGAGTTCGGCGCCCTGCACTGACTGACGCGCCTGAGGCACAAATAAAAAACGGCGCCATGCTCTAAAGCATCGCGCCGAGACGCGCCTCTCGTGGCAGCGTAAAAAAACCCGGCAGTGCGACGCCAGTGCCAGCGCCGCTGCCGGTTCAAGTTACGTTAGAACGAGTGCTGAATACCCGCGTACGCGCCGGTCTGGGTACGGCCTTGCGTCGGGTTCTCGTTGAACGAGCCGTTGGTCAAGCCACCGGGACCTTCGCTGTTGGCATCGAGACCAAAGTTGGCGGTACTGCTGTTACGCACCTGAGCCACCTGGAAATCGAGCAAGGTACGCTTGGACAGGTTGTACGTGCCACCCACCGTATAGATGGTTGCGTTGCCGCCGCC
>NZ_JAMFSB010000082.1 GCF_026225065.1 Paraburkholderia sp.
ATACAGCTTGCCGTTGCCCGCCGCCGCGACGATGCCGTCGTGAAACGCCACGTTCGCGCGCACATAGGCGTCGTGATCCTGCGCGTCGAGCGCGCTGCGCATGGCGTCGATCTGCGTACGAAGACCGGCCAGTTGCGCTGCGTCGATGCTCGATGCCAGCATCCAGCACGCCGCCTCTTCGAGCACGGCCCGCACGGCATAAATCTCGTCAGCTTCCGCCAGTGACACCACCCGCACGAACACGCCGCGATTCTTTTCCGTCGTGACGAGCCCGGCCTGCTCGAGTGCACGGAACGCTTCGCGCACCGGACCACGTGACACCTGCAGCCGAGCGGCCCAGTCGGCTTCGTTGAGCTTGGCGCCCGGCGCCAACACGCCTTCAATGATGTTGCGCTCGATCTCGTCTCGAACCAGCGTCGTGAGCGAATGCCGGCGGACGACGTCAATCGGATCGGCTGCTGCTGTTTCCATATTTTCGGTCATTTCGACATTTTTTGCCACATCTACATGCGTCGAACGCCAACTTGACGTTCAACACGGGAAGTCACGGCAATCCGCGGGTCAGTCGACCCGGCGGCGCGGAACCCGTGCGGCGATCAGCAGCAACGCAGCGAGTGAGACAAGCAGCAGAATCAGCGAGAGCGCCGAAGCCGGCAGGTAGTAGCCGCGCTCCACCTGGCCGACCACGACGATCGGCACCGTCGCAAAGCCAGGCGGATACACGGTCAGCGTCGCGCCCAGTTCGCCGAGCGAAAGCGCGAAGCCGAGCGCAAGACTCGCGCGGATGGCCGGCACCAGTTGCGGCAGGACGACCCGGCGCAGCACCATCGAAGGCGGCGCGCCAAGGCTGGCAGCCGCCTCGCGCAGGATGGTCAGTTCCGGGCGCAACGCGGCGGCGGCGCACCGGTAGCAGAACGGCAGGACTAGCGCGAGCTGCACGAACACGACAATCGCCGCCGAGCTCGACAGATCGAGCGGACGCTTGTGATATGCAATCAGGACCGCCAGCCCGAGCACCACGCTCGGCACACCGTTGGGCATCATCGCGATCGTATCGACGAACGCGCCGAGCCCACGGCGATCGCGCCCTTCGAGCGCCAGCGCCAGCCACAGCCCGAGGATGGTGCCCAGCACCGCCACCCCGAGGCCGATCTCGAGACTCGTGCTGAGCGCATCGAAATCGCTCGAACCGAGCCGCTCGAACCAGCGCATGCTGAAACCGTCGGGCAGGATCGTGCCGGACCAGTGAGCGGCCACGCTCGACAGCGCCACCACCACCACCGGCAATACAAACAGCCAGAAGCACAGCAACGCGGCGAACGCCATGAAGGCGCCGCCCGCGACGCGCGTGAGGAGGCTACGCTGCACCGGACGCGCACGCTTGTGCATGACCGGCAAGACAGTGGGATCCAGTTCGACGGCCATTACCGTGCTCCTCTTACCTTGCGGCGGTTGACCTGGCGGTACAACGCATACAGCGACAAGGACATCATCAGCATCACCACCGCGCCGGCAGCGGCGGTCGGCAGATCCAGATCGACGGTCGCGGAACTGTAGATGGCGACCGGCAGCGTGATCAGATGCGCGCTGCCGAGCACCAGCAGAATGCCGAACTCGTTCAGCGTCAGCAGAAAGCACAGGATCGTGCCGGCCGCGATGCCCGGCCATGCGAGCGGCAGGATCACCTTGAACGCCACCATCAAGCCATTCGCGCCGAGGCTGCGGGCGGCTTCGATCAGGCGCATGTCGAGGGTCGCGAACGAGGCGAGCGTCGGGCGCACCACGAACGGCGCGTAGAACACCACCTCCGCGAGAATCACGCCGCCCACGCCGAACAGGAAGTCGAGCGGCGGCGCCTGCAGGTGGAACAGCCGCTGCAGGCCGATGCTGACCGAGCCTTGCGAGCCGTACAGAAAGATCAGCGTGAAGGCGACAAGGAACGACGGAAAAGCGACGAACAGTTCAAGGAAACGCGTGACGAGCCGCGCGCCGGGAAACGGCTTGAAGAACAGCATCGATGCGAGCGCCACACCGAGCAGCGAAGCCAGACCGGCGCTTGCGAACAGGATCCACAGGGTCGTGCCGACCACGCCGCGCGTCTCGGGATTGCCGAAGAACGTCGCGTAGGCCTGAAAGCCGAAGCCCCCATGCGGGCCGGTCAGACTCAATAACACCAGCCGCACCAGCGGATAGATCACCAGCGGTCCCAGCACCACCACGGCGAGGAACAGCAAGTGCCATTGCGCCGCGCGTTCGCGGCGGCGCACCGCGGCCGCATGCGAAGCGAAGGTGGCGGCGCGTCGCGCGTCGCCGAGCGCGTCAGAACTATCAGGGGTTGATAAGGACGACATCGTCTGCCTCATAGCGCAAGGAGATACGCGCGCCCTTTTCGGGCGACATGCCGTGGCCGCGCTGCATCGTGACGAGCACGGGTTCGTTGGGCATGGCATCGAGCACGACCGACACCGACAGCACCGCGCCATACCACTCGACCGAGCTGATCACGCCGTGCAGGTGCCCTTCGCCGAGCGGCACGATCCGCAGCGCTTCGGGACGAAGACAGGCAACCCGCTCTCGTTCGTTGTAGCGCGAATCGCCGAGCGGAAACGCGACGTGCGGCGGCAGCAGATTGGCCGCGCCTAGATAACGCGCCACGAAGCCGTCGTTCGGTTGATCGTAGAGTTGCTGCGGCGTGCCGAGCTGCGCAATATGACCTTCGCGCATCAGCAGCGTGCGGTCGGACAACACCAGCGCGTCGTCCTGATCGTGCGTCACACACACGATCGTCAGATTCGGCAGGCGCTCATGCAGCGCCTTCAGTTCGGAGCGCACTGAGGCGCGCAGGTTGGCGTCGAGCGCGGAGAGCGGTTCGTCAAGCAGCAACACATCCGGCTCGATCACGAGCGCACGCGCGAGCGCCACGCGCTGCTGCATGCCGCCCGACAATTGCGCCGGCATGACATGGCCGGCATCGCCCAGTTGCACCAGCTTGAGGACGTCCGCCACGCGGCGGGCGATCTCTTTGGACGACTCGCGGCGCGCGCGCAAGCCGAACGCCACGTTCTCGAACACCGACAAATGGGGAAACAGCGCGTAGCTCTGGAACAGCAGACCCAGATTGCGCTTGTGCGGGGGCACATGCGTGAGGTCGTGACCGGCCACCGTCAAGGTGCCTGCGAGACCATCCGCTTCGATGAATCCGGCGATGAAACGCAACAACGTCGTCTTGCCACAACCGCTGCGGCCGAGCACGGTCAGCAATTCGCCGCGCTCGATGTTCAGCGACAAGTCATCGAGCACCGTGCGGGTACCGAAACGCACGGTCAGATGCTCGATCTGCACGCCGCCCGGCGTACCCAGTTGCGCCGCAGCGAGCGCCTCCGGTGAGGCGCCGAGCGCGCCAGGGGCAAGAGTTGCGGTATTCACCGGATTCATCCTCCAACTAAGGTAGTGCGGGTAAAGGCCCCGCACGCCGGGCTGGCCGATTAGCTCGCCATCGAACTAACCACCAGGCAGGCGACGAGGCGTGTTGCGAGACTTACTGCGCCGGCTTGACGACTTCAACCTGCTTGCCGGAGTTGCCGATCACGTCGTTCTTCCAGCGTGCGGTCCAGTCAGCCTTCTTCGCCATCACCTGGTTCCAGTCCACCGGAATCAGCTTAACGCCGGCAATCGCCTGCTTCACCGCTTCGCCGTTCTTGCCGGACAGCGGCACGTCGGTGCGGCCCGGGATACCGAAGATATCCGGCACCTTGCCCTGCACGTCCTTCGACATCAGGTAGTCGATCAGTTTCTTGCCTTCAGCCTGGTTCGGGCCGCCCTTGATCAGACCGATCGCGTACGGCAACTGGAACGTCGTCGGCTTGCCGCCGGCCGCTGCTGCCAGGAAGATCGGCTTGAGCGAAAGGCCGCCATTGGCCTGGTCGTCCAGATCCATCTGCAGGTCGCCGTTGGAGAGCGAGATTTCGTTGCGCGAGAGCAGTACGTCGAGGTAGCCCGTGCCCTTAGTGTGGAATTTGGCGCTTTGTTCCAGCTTCTTCAGATAGTCGAACGCCTTGTCTTCACCCATCAGCGAAGTCGTGAGGATGATCACGGCCATGCCGTCGCCGGCGGTTGCCGGGTTCGAGTAAGCGATCTTGCCGCTGTATTCCGGCTGCAGCAGGTCGGCAAACGTCTTCGGCTGGGTCTTCACGACGTCCGGATTGATCGCGAACGAGAAGTAGTTGTTCACGAAGGTCGCCCACGTACCGTTGGGAGCCTTGGCGATGGCCGGCACGTTCTTGTAGTTGGCGCTCTGGTAAGCCTGCAGCAGACCAGCCTGATCCGCCTGCTGGATGAACGGCGGCAGCGTGATCAGCACGTCCGCCTTGGGCGAATCCTTTTCGATGGTCGCGCGGTTCACCACTTCACCGCTACCGGCCGTGACGATGTTGACCTTGACGCCTTCCTGCTTTTCAAAGCCCGGCAGCACGTCCTTGAAGAGATTCTCGAGGCCGTCGGCCGTGTACAGCACCACTGAATCCGCGGCCTGGGCCGACAACGCCACGCCGCTGAATGCAGCAGCCACCAGGAGTGCCGGCAGGGTTTTGCGGACGATGCTGGCTGTCGCGCGAAGGTGATTGGTCTTTTTCATGTCGCTCTCTCCGAAAGGCAAAAAACCAGACGGTCGGGATAACCCGATACCTGTTGTGATTTGACGGCGGTAGCGCCGCGCCGATTGCGTGTGCCCACAGCCGGTTGCCAGTTTCGTGCGATTGCAGATTGCTGACAACCTTGCTGCTTCTTTCCAGCCAGACTTACAGCCAACCCGACACTCCGGCGCTGCCTGCCTTGCCTGAACGGGCACGGCAAGGATTGCAGGTTTGCATGACAGCGCCATGACCATTCTGTCGAATTCCAACAAACGACACAATTCGCCAATAATATGCAAACAGAGATTGTTCAAAGCAGTGCGTTGATGAGCCCTGCTCAATCCATTCGACGATATCGCCGCACTATGTCAGCGGCACGGCAAACACCTGATTGCCGGCGCGACGAGCTCGTTCCAGACACTGCTGCAAATCGGCCGGCGCACGGGCACCATTGAGACGCAGGCGCGCGTTTTGCGTTTTAACGTCAGACGAAAGCGCGGCTCCCGGGTAAGTAGAACGCTGATGCCGCGCCTCGCGATCAAACAAACGATCTCACGCAATCAGCAATTCCGGCCCGCGCGTGGCAATAGCCTTGGCGAGCGTCCGATCCGGCGCGAGCTCGGTCACCAGATAACGGGTGCTTTCGAACCCGTTGATCCGCACCGGCGTGACGCGCCCGAACTTCGAATTGTCCGCCACGACCACCGCCAGGTTGGCGGCGGCAATCATCCGGCTACGCACTTCGGCGGCCATGCGCGTGTAGTCGGTCAGCCAGGCATCCGCGGAGATGCCGCCCGCGCCGACAAAGGCGAAGTCCGCGTGATATTGCGTCAGCTGATAAACCGTGTCGAGGCCGAAAGTGGCGTCCTCGTTCTCCGAAAGCTCGCCGCCCAGCAGCGTGACCCGGTTCTCGTTGCGGCGGCCGAGCAGCAGCGCGATACGCCAATCGTTCGTGTAAACGGTGAGCCGGTGGCGCCCCGTCAGCGCCCGCGCGACGGCCTGGGTGGTGCTGCCCGAATCGATGATGAGCGATGCGCCGTCCGGCACCAGATCGGCCGCGCGCTCGCCGATCGCGCGCTTCGCGCTGGCGTTGGCCGCTTCGCGTACATCGAGATCGGGTTCGCGCCGGTCGCCCGACAGCGCGCCGCCGTGGGTGGTCACCACCAGGCCGCGAGCGGCCAGCGTATTCAGATCGCGGCGGATCGTTTCGCGCGACACATTCAGTTCGCGCACCAGCTCAGCCACCGACAGCGCGCCATTCTTGGTAACTTGCGCGAGAATGTACTGATGACGTTGTTCTGCGAGCATCGATAGACGGCCGGCGAGCGGCCCACATAGGTTCAGGAGGCCGCGGTATTGTAGTACGCGATGGCTCGGCATGCTCCCCTATTCCGGCGCTTCCCTGCTAACCTGACGTTCCAGGTAGCGCATCGTCCGATGCGCACCGTGTCTTACGACCTACCCATGCCGCCATTGCTTCGCCGATCACTGCTGCTTTTCCATGCGCTGCGCTTCGGCGCACGCCTGATCTGGCTCGCAGCGCCGCGTGAGCACAAGCTTCACTGGATGATTACGCTCGTGAAGCGGGTGCATGCAACCGAGGGCGGCCGCGACAGCCTGCACAGTTTGCTGCCCACGCTCGGGCCGCTCGCCAGCACGTTTATGCAGTCACTGGCTGAACGCCCGGAACTCGCCACCGGCACCCTGCACGATGCTTTCGATGCGATCGGCCGCATGGAAGCCCCATTGCCGCCGCACGAAGTCGAGCCAGCATTGGCCAGCGCACTCGGACGACCGCTCACCGGTCTCTTCACGCGCATCGATCTGCTGCCGGCCCGCAGCGGCTTCGCCGAACAGACCCACCTCGCCCGCCTTGCCGAGCCGGTGAACGGCCACCGCGATATCGCAATCAAGTTCGTGCGCGCAGCGCAGGTCGAGCAGATCGGCGACGAGTTGGCCCTTCTGCGCTGGGTGGCGCGCTGGCTGGAAAAGTTTTCTGGCGACGCGCGTCGCCTGCAGGTCCGCGCGCTCGCACAGTCCTTCACCGAGGACGTGCTGCGACGCTTCGACCTGCGTGCCGAAGCCGCCAATCTGAGTCAGACTGGCCATCATTTCGATGGCGACAAGCGGCTTGTGGTGCCGGACGTGATCTGGGACCTGTGCACCGCGCAGACACTGGCGGTGCAGCATCTCGACACGGTGGCCGCGACCAATCTGCCCGGCCTGCTCCAGCATCGCATCAAGCTCGCGCCGCTCGCCACCCACATCGTTGAAGTCGTGACCGAGCAGGCATTCGAGCATGGCTTCTTTCACGCGACTTTCGATGCCGAGCATGTGCGTGTCAGCGTCGAACCCGAGACGCTCGGGCGGATCGTGCTGGCGCAGTTTGCGGTGATGTCGAGCCTGTCCTCGCACGAACGGGAATTCTTCGTGCATGGCGCCACAGCCATGTTCGAGCAGGACTACGGCCGCCTTGCCGAGCTGCATCGCGAGGCCGGCCACGTCGAATCGACGACGCGCACCGAAGTGTTGGAAGCCGAGCTGCGGCGTCGCAGCGAGGCGCATTTCGCGGCGGAACCCGAGGACCGCACGGCGGGTGCGCTGTTTCATCATCTGCTGCACGCGGTGCTGCCCTTTGAAGGCGGCACCGTCTCGCCCCGGCTAGCCACCGCCCAGCGTTCGTTTCAACAGGCGGAAGCGCTGGCGCGCGCACTGCATCCCGGCGTCGACACGTGGAATGTCGCACGCACGGTGCTGGCCGGTATCGCGCAGCGCGACATCGACCATCGCGGCTGGATCAAGCGCATCGCGCAGGAAGTGCCGCATCTCGCTCACATGCTGCCGCGCTTGCCGCAGCTCGCGGTGCGCTATCTGCAGCGTCAGCACGATGCGGCGGGATCCCGGCAGCATACGCAATTGCTGCGCGAGATCGGCGTTGAGTACCGGCGCACGAGGTTTTTGCTGTGGGCATGCGCCGTGTGCGGAGGCCTGCTCGGTGCGGGAGCGGTATTGCTGACACGGTAAGGCGCTGAGGCGGCAACGCGGGAGTGAGGCCCTCCTGCGTCGCGCGGAGTGCAGTCTCGAACAAGACACACCGTACGCGACGCGCAATACTGCGAGCCTTTTACGCCGCGGCTCTCGATGTCCATGCTCGCTACCCTCATCGCTACTGTCTTCGTCGTGCTCTGGTCAACCGGGTTTGTGGTTGCCCGCGCGATCACGCCGTTCGCCGATCCCAACCTGTTCCTGCTCGCCCGCTTTGGCGGCACTGCCCTGCTGTTCGCGCTCGCCGCAATTGTCGCGCGCGCCGCTTGGCCGAAGGGGCGCGACCTCGGCAAGCATCTGCTCGCCGGCGCACTGCTGCAGGGAGTCTATCTCGGCGCCGGATACTGGGCCGTCGCGCAAGGTCTTAGCGCCGGCGTGATGGCCTTGCTCGGCGCACTGCAACCGCTACTGACCGCAGTCGTGGCCGTCCCGCTCTTCGGTGAGCGCCTGTCGCGGCGCGGCTGGGCAGGCATGGGGCTCGGACTTGCCGGCGTCGTACTTGTGCTGCAGCCCAAACTCACCGCGGCCGCGCCGCATGCGTCCCACATGCCGCACGGCCATGCACCGAGTTGGCTGGTGGTCGCCGTGTCAATTCTGGCGGTTGGGGCGATTACCGCGGGTACGCTGTTTCAGAAGACTTCGCTCGCACGGGCCGACATTCGCAGCGCCAGCGCCGTACAGAACTTTGGCGCCGCCGTCGTTGCGGCAATCCTCGCGCTGGCGCTCGGAGAGCATCGCTGGGTCGCCTCGCCCACCCTTTGGACGTCGCTTGCCTGGGGCATCGTGATGCTTTCCGGCGTCAGCGTGACGCTGCTCGTATGGATGGTCCGGCGCGGCGACGCCGCGCGGGCCACCGCGCTAATGTATCTGGCGCCGCCTCTTGCGGCGATCGAAGGCTATATCGGCTTCGGAGAAACGCTGCTGACGGTGCAGATCGCCGGGTTCGTGGTCGCGCTGCTGGGGGTGTTGCTGGCGCGTTCGTGATGTTGTCCCTGATGTTGTCCCTGATGCTGGGCCGCGACTGCCGCCCATCGTCCTGGCCACACGCCTCAGTCAGCCGTGTCCCCCGCAGCCGGCACTTTCGCGCGGGCCTTGCTGTCCGGCGCCGGTGACCACACGGGGCGCGCTTTGCGCTCCGAATCGACGACGACGATGTAACGGCCCGCCCACGGCGTCACCTGACGGTCCGAATGCAACACCCAAAGCGGCTTGCCCGATTCCACCAGCGCCTCGTATTCCGCATCGAGAATGCCGTAGTGATCGAGAAACACGTTGAGCGACGCCGGAATCCGCACGCAACCTTTCGAATGACGGACGCCAAGCAGCGGTTCGAGCCTGTCAGGGTCGGTCGCGTGCATCTGGAATCGCATCTGCGACACGCCGCCCTTGCCCCAGCCGCGTTCGCCTTGCGCCCAGCCGAGATCGAAGATCCGCATATCGCGTTTACCGTAGCCGCGAATGCCGTTCTCGTTCATCGTGCCTTCAGCGCGAAAATCCATGTTGTTGGGGGTATGCTCGAACACACCCAGCGGTGTGATGAAGTGGTCGAACTCGCCCGGCCGTCCGGTCGCGACCGGTGACGCGCCGATCATCAGCCACTTGTCGGAAGGCGTCGCACGGAAATAGATGAAAAGCGCCTGAACGTTGGCGTTCCGATCGACCAGCACGACATACTCGCCCGACAGGTTGCCAAGCTGATTCTGTTCGAGCGCCGTCTGAAGACGTTGGCCGTATTCCTGTTGCGCCGCTGCGGGCACGTTCAGACGGCGCGTGACATCGCGTGCGAACATCGCACGCAGCAGCAGCGCCCGATGCGGATCCACCACACCTGCCGCGTCCGGTGCCGCGACTGCGGAGGCGGTGATATCGACCGGCGTAACAGGCTCGCTCTTTTGCGCGCCTGCCGCGAAAGAGAAACTGTAAGTTAAAACAAATAATGCGCCGACTAATGCCGCAGCCCGTAATACCGCGTTTGACATGACAACCAGTTTGCCGCCTGATTGGGTAACCCCGGCACGGCATGTATCTCTAACATGTAACGCCCTCTCAGCGGCGCTTCGATTAATTTCTGCCCAATGGATCGCGTCAATTTGCGCGGGCTGGTCGAGCCGTTTTTTATCGTTCATCGCGTGTTTGAGCAAACCTGCTTATCATTAACCGCCAGGTGACGGCTCATGCAGCGTACAGATTAACAGGATACTACTCAGGACATCCGTTACTGTCGATAACAGAGCTGCCCGATTTCAACCGGCGATCCATTGAATATGCGACATTGGCGCAACGACGCGCGAGCGTATTTATATCCACGACCGAAGTGAGTTTAAACAGAAAATCCGCCGTTAAACTAGCAACGGGAAGTGCGCGCGTCCGCATACTTTGAGCAATCCATTTGCAGGGGAAGAAACATGACTCAACCCGATCCGGCCGAACAGCAACGGCTTATCGCCATGGAGATGCACGTCACAAACAGTTTCGTGGCCGACGAAGAGATCGAACGGCGTGTCGCCTTCCTCGCGCACTACCTGCGAGCGAGCGGTCTGAAGACGTACGTGCTCGGCATTAGCGGCGGCGTCGATTCAACGACTGCCGGGCGTCTCGCGCAGTTTGCCGTCGAGCGCCTGCGCTCAGAGCAGTACGCCGCACACTTCGTTGCAATCCGCCTGCCCTATGGCGTGCAGCAAGACGAAGCGGATGCGCAGCAGGCGCTCGCCTTCATTCGCGCCGACGAAACGCTGACCATCGATATCAAGCCTGCGGCCGACGCCATGCTCGCGTCGCTGGGCGCAGCGGGCGTCCCGTTCACGGACGATGCCCATCAGGATTTCGTGCATGGCAACATCAAGGCGCGACAACGCATGATTGCGCAGTATGCAGTGGCGGGGGCACGTGGGGGCGTGGTGATCGGCACCGACCACGCGGCCGAGTCAGTGATGGGTTTCTTCACCAAGTTCGGCGATGGCGGCGCGGATATCCTGCCCCTCGCCGGCCTCAACAAACGTCGGGTGCGGGCCGTGGCCCGCGCGTTAGGCGCCCCAGATTCGCTCGCGCACAAGGTGCCGACGGCCGATCTGGAAATGTTGCGTCCGCAACGTCCTGACGAAGATGCCTATGGCATTCCGTACAACGACATTGATGATTTTCTGGAAGGCAAGCCGGTAAGCGATGCGGCTCGCGAGACGGTGCTGCGCTTCTATGAAAATACACGTCACAAACGCGCGCTGCCTTATACGCCGTTCGACTGGCCTGAGCAGTCGTGAACGGACAGGGTGCGCGCTGCGGCGCGCCGCAACCGGATGACGGTCGTCGACCTCTGGACCCGAGGACAATCTCCCAGGCGCAAGCTCAGCTACAGCCGTCCACAATACTCTCTGCGCTGAACCGCTCAACCTGCGGGCGGCTCCTCTTCCCGGAACAACTCGCTCGTCACCTCCAGCGGCAACCCCGCCAGATGCTTGCCGTGCAGTTCCCGCGCGATGACCTCGCCAACGTACGGACCATCCGTCTTCAATTCAACGGTCGCATTCGCTTCGGGGGTCCCGACCTCATGAACCGTTACGCTTTTCGCGTAGTGACCTAGTTCATGCTCGAGAAACTCGCGAACTTGCTGCTCGGAGCATGATTCAGCGATATTCCGGACGAACAGGTTCATGGCGGCGTTACCTCAGCGCCCGCGGCGCTCCGTGCTACGTATGCGTACTGGCTGAAGGCTCGCGCGCTTCTTGGCTTGCGCGGCGGCACTCATCATGAGGGCTGTCCCAAGTACAGCCAATGACAGATAAAAGGCAATCATTTGAAATCTCCCCTTCGAGTTTCGTCCTGTTACCAGGATAGACAGAAGCGACCGCAAATCCGATACGACACACCGTGTTGAGCAAGTTCGATTCCTGCTATCCCGCCAGCAGCCATGCTGCCCGGATCACGCTGGAAAGCGAAATAAACTGTTGACAGGTATCGGTCATTACGGACGTTGTCAAAAGCCACCAATGCACTGTACCTGAATAAACGCAAACAAAAATACCTATACACGCGCTGTTTGGCTCAACCGCAACATTTTGGGCCAAACGCGCAGACGAACGGGGTAAGCGGGCGGGAGCAGTAGCCGGCCTGACGCATCGCGCGAGCGGTGCGTCAGGGCTCGCTATCGTGGGTGCCGGTCGCGACGTTGAGACCGCTCACCTCGCACGAGTCCCGGCCGAATCCGGCATATGCGGCAGACCAGTTGCCGACAATGGCCGCCTGCGCCACGCTCAGGCTCATCTTGCCTTCACAAACGCACCGTTTGAGATGCACGACAAAACGTGCCTTGCGACGCTCACCGCTTGTCCCGGCCCAGGGCAGCAGATCGAGATTGGCGGGTGCATCGGGTGAACCGCCAAGCAGGACCGGCACGCGCCGGTCAATCGCGTAGTCGGCCCCGGCGTCCGTATCGATGCCGCGCTCGGCGAGCATATGGGCCTTGTGCTGCATCATCACATCGAACGGCGGCGATACGGCGTCCGCATAGTCCGGCCGGCAGATCGTATCGGCAATCGACCGCTGGGTGACGCGCTCATCCAGCATGGTGGCTTCCTGCGCGCCAGCTTGACCCGTGCGCAGTCCTGCGAGCGCACCCAACACCACGACCACGCCAACACGCGCCACCCAAGTGGCGCGACTGCCATAAGCGCCCTTCAGCGCGCGCAAGATACGGAATTGTCTACTGCGCAGCGGTCCGCCACGTCTGCCTGCCTTTCCTTGATTCATTCGTTGGCGCGCCAGGCCTTGGCGCGGAATGGTTAAATTCGCAGGGCAATTAAAGCACACTCGGTATCGCGATGGAAAATCGGCGCTGACCGGCAACAACCTAGTCGGCGCCGAGATTGCCTAACTCGGCCTGCGAGCCTGCAAATCGCGAATCCTGGCCACCGCGCCTGAGTTCGACACCGTTGCGTCGTACATCTTGGCCAGATCCGCTTTCAGCGCCGTGCGCGAACCGCCGTCGAGATAGACCATGTGCCCCGAGGGATAAAAGCGCGCAGACAGGTTCTGACGCACCTGCGGGCTGACGAGAGGCATCTTCTGCAGATCGATCACAGTCTGGTAAAACGGTGTGACGAAATCGAAGAAACCATTCGCCGACAACACCTTCAGGTCCACATTGAGCGCCATGACCGCAGCAAGATCGCCCGCGGTGTACAGAATCACGTTGCCCTTTGCGTCCACGCCTTTCTGCGCGCCGGTCGGATCGATATGGCTGAAGTCCCAGTATTGGAATGCCTGGTCGTTCAGATCGGTGAATGCCGAATTCGACGTATAGAGCAACTGCTCGTTGAGATAAACGTTCCACATGCTCGTGTAGACGCCTGTCACCGCCGTCATGGTCGGGTCGTTGCTGCCCGAGTTCGGGTTGATTTTCCCTGCGATGCCAGTTTCGATGGCGGTTACCCGGCCGTCATATTCCCCTAGCGCGAGACCCTTCGACTTCAGCAGCGTGGTCAAAAACAGCGAGTTGCCGCGACTGTCGTAAGCCGCAATATCGAGGCTCCAGGCGAGCAGCGTCGCCTTGTCGATGCCGGTATATTCGCTCAGCTTCTCGACTGTCGCCGTATCTGTGGCCGGCACCTTGCGCAAGGCAGCGAGATAATCCGTGCGCGAGAACTGGGCGACCTCTTCGGCAAATGCGCCGAGATCGGTCGGAGTGGGCGCAACCCCGAGTTTCTTGTGATACCAAGCATCCGCGGCGGCCGTCGGCAAGGCGCCGACCGGATTGCCGGACTGCGTGTAGTCGAGTATCGACGACTGCAACGTAATACCGTTCAGATCGACACCGTCTTCATGCAGCATGTAGGCCAGCACGCAGCTACGAGCCGTGCCGTACGATTCTCCGTACAGATACTTCGGTGAGTTCCAGCGGTTGTTTTTCGTCAGAAAGCGCTTGATGAACTGCTTGATCGAAGTGGCATCCTGATCGACGCCCCAGAAGTTGCGGTTCGTGCTGGGCGCGATTGCCGCCGAATACCCAGTGCCGATCGGATTGATAAAAACCAGATCGCTTTTGTCGAGCAGGCTGTCGGGATTGTCTTCCAGCGTATAGGGTGCGGGCGGCGTGAAACTCGGCATTGCCGTCTTGATACGGCGCGGCGCAAACGAGCCGAGCAACACGAATACCGATGACGAACCCGGGCCGCCATTGTAGAAAAAGGTGACCGGGCGCGTTTCTTCCTTCTGGTTGTCCTCGGTGAAAGCCACGTAGAACATCTTGGCGTTGGGTACGGAACTGCTCGGATCGACCGTCACCAGGTGACCCGCCGTCGCGGTGTACGCAATCTTGCGACCGCCGATCACAATCGAATGCTTCGTGATCGCAGCATTCTCGGTCGTATCGGTGACGGAGTCGTTAGGTCCGTTGCCGTAAGCAACTGGATCGAAAAACGGCTGATCTCCTGACTTGTGCGCCGCGGTCGCGGCCGCCTTGGCGGGAGCAGCATGAGAATTGTGGGACGGCTGCGGACTGCCGGAAGCTGACTCGGTGTTGGACATGATCGCTCCATCTCGTTTTACGTCATTTTCGTCATCTGGGCGTCATATGGACGCTGTCTCGAACCACGCACCACCTGCTTTGCAACAACCTTTGCGACAACAGCATCGCAAGCACACACGCGGTTCATCGGGCGAGTGCTTGCGAGACTACAGACTATAGTGCCGCCGCGATTTTCTGACCATTGGGGCTGCCAAGTCCGGTACACGCGTCCCAGCCCGCCGACGCGGCATACGAACCGTTGTTGCCTTGCGTGATGTCGTTAAAGGCACTCGTTGCCGAATACAGTTTCGGATTGACGAAGCCGACTGGCGACCCGTTAGCCGCGTTGACGCGAGCAATCAGCGCAGCCCACAGCGGCGCCACCGCGCTGGTGCCACCCACCACCGTCTCGGAACCATCGATCAGCACGTCATAGCCGGTCTCCGGCGACGCGTCACCGGCTACGTCGGGCACCCCACGCCCTGTCAACGGCGTCTTCGCACCCGATGCGTTCGTGGAAGACAAACCCTCCTGCCAGGTCGGGACGGGGAATGCGGTGCTCACGCCGCCACCGCTCGCGCCGCCCTGGCTGCCGTCGTTCCACACCACCTCCTGGGAGATGGTCGTCCCCGAGGCGGTCAGCCTGGTCCCGCCGCATGCCAGCACGTACGGGCTCGAGGCGGGAAAATCGACCACATTGCCGCTCGTGCCGTCGCTCGAACCGCTATCGCCGGAGGCCACGCAAACCGTCACGCCCATGGTTGCAGCGGATTGCAGCACGCTGTTGAACGCCTGCTGCGACTGCGCAGTCCATGACGACTCCGGACCGCCCCAACTGATCGAGATGACCGACGGCTTGTTGGTCGTGTCATGCACCGCGTTGCTCACTGCGTCGATAAAACCGGTGTCGGTATTGGGCGTGAAGTAGACCGCGATTTTCGCGCCAGGCGCAATTGCGCCGACCACCTCGATATCGAGCGACACCTCGCCGTCCGGCCCGTTCGCGTCGCCGGTGGGCTTGTTCCTGGCTTTGTCGACACTCACCGCGACCACGGTAGGCGCGCTCACGCCAAGATTCGAAAAATAGGTGCTCAGATCGGACGTCTCGTAGCCGCCGCCAAGTTCGATGATGCCGACGCACTCGCCGCTGCCGTCGCCTTGCGGGTATTGATAGAGCGCTGCGACCTGCAGCGGCGTGAACGCGCCCGACGCTTGTGCTTTGGCCGAACGGATCGGCGGGCGGATGCGGAAATGCGGGCGCGCCTGCGGGCGATTATCAAGCCCGAGCACCGCCGTTACGACGTTCGCGAGGTTGTCGGGCACGCTGATGACGCCGCTACGGCCACGATACTGGCCGATCGATTGATGTTCGTAATGGTGCAACTCGACGTCGAAGGCGGTCTGAAACTGCGCAATGGTGCCGGACAGCACAACAGTGCGGGCGGCGGGATTCTCACGCTCCACCGTCAGGCCCGATTGTGCTGCGAAGGCCTTGACCTTCGCGATATCCTCCGCCGCGGCACCGAACTCTTTGGCGAAGGCCTCGCGTGACAGTGGCTTGACACTGGGATCGCCTGCTTCGATCTTGCCGAGCAACGCATCGAACTGCGCCTGCGCGTGACGGCGCAGGACGACGTGGACTTCGATCCGTTCAGCCGGATCGCATTGCCCGATGAGTTTTGAACCTTCCGCTACCGCGCGCTCACTTCCTTGCAGGGGATGCTTGGCCATAGTTTCGATACTCCTCGGTGCGCCGCCGTGCGGCTGCGCGTTGGTCCCGGCGGGCATGCGCCTCGTGACACATTCAGGTTGCAGCGCAACCCGCGCAGGGTTCTGGTTGCATGGACATCATCAAGCCGTCCGACAGATCCATTCGAACACAGTTCCAGCGCGCGCAACAGTTGTCCGGATGGCTATGTCCTGGATGCGTCACGCGGGCCGCGCTATGATGCTGCAGCGGCGAACCAGTCGTTACGTTGTCTCGTGCGGCAAACCCGCACGTGCATTAGAGAATCCGAGCGAATCAGGGGAAAGTTCCATGTCAATTTCGATGTATCAAGCCTCCGTGCCCACGCTGGTGCGCGGTCTGACCTGCCTGCAAAGCATTCTCGGCAAGGCCGAGGCGCACGCTGCGGAAAAGCAGATCGACCCGTCAATCTTTGTCAGCGCCCGGCTCTTCCCGGACATGCTGCCGCTCGTGCGTCAGGTCTATATCACGACCGACACGGCCAAGGGTTGCGCCGCACGTCTCGCCGGCGTGGAGCCGCCCAAGTACGAGGACGTCGAGGTGACGTTCGAAGAGCTGCAGGCTCGCATCCAGAAAACGATTGATTATCTGAAGGAATTCAATGCGGCTCAGATCGACGGCTCCGAAGAACGCACGGTCACGCTGAAAATGCGCAACGGGCCGGTTGAGTTCACAGGCCTCAACTATCTGCTGCAGTTCGTGTTGCCGAATTTCTATTTTCACGTCACGACGACGTATGACATCCTGCGTCATAACGGCGTCGAACTCGGCAAACTCGATTATCTCGGCGCACGGTAAAGCCAGTTACTAGAGTGGGCTGGTGAAGGAGCTGCCTGGGCGGAGCGTCAAGCGCGCAAGCAGCTACTCACGCAGCATAGAAAGCCGCGCCGGCCGCGAACTCAAACACGCGGCTGGAATGCAATGATCCCCATTCCAGCCAGCGTGAACGCCACACCGGCCAGATCCCAGAGCGTTGGCCGCACCTGCTCGACGCACCACAGCCACAAGATCGCCACTGCGACGTAGACGCCGCCGTAAGCGGCGTACACACGGCCGGCGGCAGCGCCGTGCAACGTCAGCAGCCACGCAAACGCGGCAAGACTGAGTGCACCGGGTACGAGCAGCCATGCAGAGCCGCCCTCTTTTAGCCAGCGCCACGGCAGATAGCAGCCGAGAATCTCGGCGACGGCAGTCAAGGCGTACAACATGAAGGTCTTCATTGAACGGCAAGGTGTGATGGTGATTGATTGTGGGCAGACTGAGGCGCACCGGGCGCCGTCGAGCCTATCCCTATTATTAGCACAATCACTTCGCTCACGGCACCACGGCCATTCGTGATCACTGGCGTGCGTACAGCTAGTCGAGCGACAGACGCAACGCGAAACCGATCAAGGCAGCGGAGAACGTCCAGCGCTGCAGTGTTTGCGCGAGAGGATGCGAGCGCATCCAGCCTGCAATACGCGCAGCGCCAATCGCACAGGTTATGTCGAAACACGCGCCGATCGCGACCAGGACTGCGCCGAGCTCGATCATCTGCAACGCGACGGGCCCTGCTTCCGGCCGCACGAACTGCGGCAGCAGCACCGAGCAGAACAGCAGCGCCTTAGGATTCAGCAGATTGGTGAGCAGGCCTTTGACGAACGCGGTCCGCAGCGGCCGCGGCCCAGCCGTCAAGATGCCGCCCTCGGGCAACGCGAATACCGGCGAGCGGAAAATCTGTACGGCGATCCATGCGAGATAGACAGCGCCGCCGTACCTCACCACCTCATAGAGCCACGGCGCGCTGCGCAGCAGTGCCGCGACCCCGCACGCCGACAGGGTCACATGGGTCGCCCGTGCGAGGCCCAGGCCGCCAGCGGTGGCAAAACCGGTGCGTGCGCCGCGTCCGATAGTTGTCTGCAGCAACAGAGCCATGTCTGGTCCCGGCACGGCGTAGACGATAAGTAGTGCAGCAACGAAGACGATCAGAAGGTGCGCGGAAATCATATGAGCCTCACGTTTATCAGGGGTCTATCTTGCTGTCGAAGTGCGAGGGCTTTCTGGCGAGTTACACGGCCGAATCCTGGTGCATTGGGGGAATACGCTAACATGTTGCAATTCAATAGATTTTCCCCCTCCCGATGGATGACCTCGATAAAATCGACCGCGCAATCCTGGCGGCGCTGCAAAACGACGGCCGCATATCCAACGCCCGGCTGGCCGAAGTCGTCGGTCTCAGCGAGACCCCTTGCGCGCGTCGGCTGAAGAGGCTCGAGAGCGCTGGCTACATCGATCAGTACCGGGCCATGCTGTCGCGTTCGGCGCTCGGCTTCGGGGTGGTCGCGTTCGTTTATGTCCGCTTCGCGGTGCACGATCGCGCTGTGGCTACCCGCTTCGAGCGCGAAGTGCAGGCGATTCCCCGCATCCTCGCGTGTCATAACGTGTCAGGTAGCGCGGATTACGTGCTGCAGGTGGTGGCCCGCGATCTCGACGATTACGGGACCTTCATGCGCGACGAAATGCGCAGCCTGCCGGGGGTGACATCGGTTGAATCGTCACTGTCGCTACGCGAAATCAAGGCCAATGGCGGTTTGCCGCTCGGCTGATCCCCTGCCCGGTGTGCGCCGTCCGTCAGTCATGGCATAGTCGCCGGTACGGCACGGCATGACGTTCTCGCCGGATGAACTACGGAGTTTTCTCGATGAATCACGAACAGGCGCGAGCCGAAGAATCGCGCGCGATGGAGCGCGTACTGACTGCCACGCAGCGAGTGCAGGCGGCTTTCACTTCCCTGCAGGCGCAATTTCCGCCCGCAGGCGAAGGGCGCCCCTCGCAATTTGCGCTGCAGACTTTCGACGCGGCACTGCAGGAACTGGAAGATGCGCAAGCAGCGTTCGACGAATTGCTCGGAGATTTGCTTGACGGCAACCGGTGAGTGGCTTAGCTGCTGCAATCTTGCCCCTGCCCTACGCCCTCTAAAGCTGCACTCCACAACCCGTCCATCATTCACTTGCGCGCTCGTCCTACATCCGCCTCATGCTGAACGTCTGCTGAAAATAGGACGATCGACGGCATTGGTTAAAGCAGGCGCCGTTGTGGAACACAACACGCCCGCCCTCACCAGTTTTACTGGCTCGCTGCCTGACCGGCCCCCGCCTTCTTCTCCGCGTTCTGAAGGTCCGTCGGATAGTTCGGGTCATTGCGCGACGGGTTGTAGCCGTTCGCCTCCAGTTTCTTCAATTCGGCATTTTTCTTCGCCCGAGCCTGCTTGCGCGCGGCCTTTCGCTGAGCCTTGGTGGTTGCCGATGCCGGGGTCGCCGGCGCAGCGGCCGCGCCGCTGTCTGAAGCACCCCCGCTGCTTTGGGCAAGCACAGGCGCGGCCGATCCGATCATAAGTACAGCCGATGCGAGAAGGACAGCCATTTTCTTGGAAGGTGAAAAGGTCATTGATGATCTCCAGTCGAATGCAGGATTTAAAAGACATTTCTCGTCGATGCTTCATACGATTCCCAATCAAGACTCAGCATGGGAACCGCCAATGTATCCGAATAAGTGGCATCGCGCCCCTGATCTGCAGGCGTCAATCAACCTCATCCGCAGTAGTGGCTTAACATATATCGCAAATATCCGATATATGATTCGTCATGTTGCGATGCAGACGTCGGGCTGCTTTGGCCCCTGTACCGCTGTTCATGACTGAACCCCACTGATGACCATCGACATCGACGCGATCCACAAGGCGCTCGCCAATCCCATCCGCCGCGAGATTCTGGCGCGGCTGCGGGATCCGCAAACGCACTTCGCCGATCAGGAGTTGCCGCTCGATCACGGCGTATGCGCCGGCAAGATCGACGCGAGTTGCGGGCTGTCGCAGTCCACTGTGTCGGCGCATCTGGCCGCACTGCAGCGCGCCGGCCTCGTCACGTCGAAGCGGGTCGGCCAGTGGGTGTTTTTCAAACGCAACGAGCCCGTCATTCAGGCGTTTCTCGAGCACATGAACACAGGTCTTTGACGCGAGCGTCTGCCTCGCCGCGCTTCTTTCATCACGCTGTTCTTATTGTCCCGGGCATCCTGCCCGCCAGGAAAGGTGAATACTTATGCCGACGCTTTTTGACCCGCTGCAAATTGGCGATATCACGCTGCAAAACCGCATCATCATGGCGCCGCTGACGCGTCAACGCGCGGGCGACGTCCGCGTGCCGAACGCATTGATGGCGAAGTATTACGCCGAGCGCGCCTCGGCCGGTCTGATCATCAGCGAGGCCACTTCGGTCACGCCGCAGGGCGTGGGTTACGCCGATACGCCGGGTATCTGGTCACAGGAACAGGTTGAAGGCTGGAAGCTTGTCACCAGCGCGGTTCACGCGGCGGGCGGCAAGATTTTCCTGCAGTTGTGGCACGTCGGTCGCGTGTCGGACCCGATGTTCCTGAACGGCGAACTGCCCGTTGCACCGAGCGCCATTGCGCCACAGGGTCATGTGAGCCACGTGCGTCCGCAGCGCCCGTTTGTGACGCCGCGCGCGCTCGATCTGGCCGAGATTCCCGCTATCGTCGAGGCGTATCGCAAGGGTGCAGAAAATGCCAAGGCGGCGGGTTTCGACGGCGTTCAGGTGCATGGCGCGAACGGCTATCTGCTCGACCAGTTCCTGCAGGACAGCACGAATCAGCGCACCGACGAATACGGTGGCCCGATCGAAAACCGCGCTCGCCTGATGCTCGAAGTGGTGGATGCGTGTATCGAAGTGTGGGGCGCGAATCGCGTCGGCATGCACCTCGCACCGCGCGGCGACGCACACACGATGGGCGACTCGAACGCCGCAGCGACGTTCGGCTACGTCGCGCGTGAACTCGGCAAGCGCAAGATCGCGTTTATCGCCGCACGCGAAGCGCTCGGCGATAAACGCCTCGGCCCGCAACTGAAGGCAGCGTTCGGCAGCCCGTACATTGCCAATGAAAAATTCACCAAGGAGTCCGCACAAACGGTGCTCGACGCCGGCGAAGCGGATGCCGTGGCGTGGGGTCAACTGTTCATCGCCAATCCGGATTTGCCGCGCCGCTTCGAACTGAACGCGCCGCTGAACCAACCGGATCCGTCGACGTTCTACGCCGAAGGCGAGGCGGGTTATACGGACTATCCGGCGCTGGAAACGGTGGAATAAGCGCTGGAACGCGTGCTGAAATATGCGCTGGATCACGCGCTGAAATGAGCGCAAGCCACGCTTGAGCGTGCGGCGGACGCGACCGGGGTGTTACCCGGTTGCGCCCGCCGCAGTCACATCGCGGCACATAAAAACACGTTTTGTTTCGTCGAGCCCGCGTGCCACATGCGCGGCGCGGATTGCCCGCAATTTCGCATCGAGGCGCTCGCTTTCGATCACGCTAAAACCCAGTCGCCGGTAGTACGGCGCATTCCACGGCACATCGCGAAACGTCGATAGCACCAGTTGTTGCACACCCGCCTGACGGGCGAGCACGGCCACCTCGTCGATCAGCCTCGCACCAATGCGCCGACCCGACCATGTGGTCAGAACATCGAGTTCCTCGATATAGAAACGCTTCGCCAGTAGCGCGAACGTCACAAACGCGACACAGTTCCCTATGTTGTTCACCGCAACGATGATTTCTGACGCCTCGATCTTCCGGCGCACAAAGTCCGCGTTCATCGGCCGGGCATCCGCAATGCCAGTCAAGCCGACCGTAGCAAAGCGCTGCGCGGCTTCGTACTCGATCGCCCGCACCACCTCTGCCTCATCGGGCACAGCAAAACGATAACTGATGGCAAACGGATCCAGCATAGCGTCCGCTACAGATGACTAACAGAAGGCAGTGTCGCACACTCCGAAACCCGGGCTCACTGCAAAGCAGTTACCCGACGACAACGCCGGCCAGGGGCTCCAGGCGCAGACAAGTTAAGCGCACACGCGCAAAAGCGGTGCTACTGTTAGATGCGCAGGCCGTCGAAAAGCATCACTTCCCGGTTAGGCGCGGCCGCTCACCCCCAGGAGACATCATGGCGAAAGTATTGGTTCTCTACTACTCGATGTATGGCCACATTGAAACCATGTCGGAGGCGGTGGCCGAAGGCGCCCGCTCGGTGCCCGGCACTGAGGTCACGGTCATGCGCGTGCCCGAAACCATTCCGGCCGATCAGGCGGCCGCTCACGGCGTCAAGCTCGACCAGAAGGCGCCCGTAGCCAAGCCCGACGATCTGGCCAATTTCGACGCCATCATCTTCGGCACGCCGACGCGCTTCGGCAATATGGCCGGCCAGATGCGCACGTTCCTCGATCAAACCGGCGGCCTGTGGATGAAAGGGGCGCTGGTCGGCAAGGTGGGCAGCGTGTTTGCTTCGACTGGCACGCAGCACGGCGGCCAGGAGACGACCATCACGTCGTTCCATAACACGTTGATGCACCACGGCATGGTAGTCGTGGGCGTGCCTTACGCGTGCGCGGGGCTTGTGAAAATGGACGAGATCACGGGCGGCACACCTTATGGCGCGACAACCATGGCAGGTGCAGATGGTAGCCGTCACCCAACGCAGAACGAACTGGACATCGCCCGCTACCAGGGAAAACACGTTGCCGCAATCGCAGCAAAGTTGGCTAGTTAAGCGCACCGGCACGAGCCCGGACCGAACGCAGAAGGCCGTTAATGCAAACGCGGCGCGCGACACGGGAGCAACGCGCGCGCCGACTAGTCACACTAAATGAGTGCTTCGTCAATCTGTCACTGCGCTGACACAGAACGTTCACCCGAGGCCTCGGCATAAGCTCAAAACAAAAAAACCTCCATAAAAATGGGGGTTTTAACAAAATTTAATTTGGGTTGCCGTCTTATATCAAGCAGACTGCGTAAACAGCACGGTCCGTTGACGGAGAAACTCATGAACGTTGAAGATACATGGGACGCTCACATGCGCCGCGCGCACATCGACGCCGCACAGGAGCCGTCCGCACCGGCGTCGCATGCACAGACAGCCCCGCTCGCGCGGCGCGCGATGCTGGTTTGCATCGCACTGGTGTGTGCATGGTCGATCGTCGAAACACCTTGGGAACTGAACCCCACTGATGGCCTTGCGCGCTTTCTCGCGCTAATGCTCGCCAAATGCCTGCTACTGGCCGTCGGTGCCGCGGCATTTTTCGGGGTTCGGTATGCACGCACCCTGTTTGTTTTCCTATGCGCATCTAGCGTGTTCGCAGTGGCCTCTACGCTGCCGTTCGAATACACGATCTCGCATGAGCTGTTCACACTGTCGCTAGTCGAATGCGTGTGCAAGGTCGCGCTCGTCGTCAGCTATGCGACCTGGTATATAAAAAGCCATTGAGCGAGCGGCGCGTGACACCACGCGCCGCAACAGCACGATCGGGACTGCTTAGTGCGCGGCGGCAGCCGCTGCATCCGCACTGCCCTTGCCCGGTTTCGTCAGCCAGATCAGCGGAATGATGGCGACAAAAATCACCGCTGAGAGCCAGAAGATGTCATTGAGGCCAAGCATGGCCGCCTGCGCGTCGAGCGAACGTTCGAAGAATGCGAGCGCCTGATGCGAATTACCGCCGAGTGTCGTTTGCACTGCATCGAGTCCAGAAACAAAGGTCGGATTATCGACGCTCGATTGTTCGGCGAGGCGCGCGTGATGCAGGATCTGGCGATTGTTCCAACCTGTGCTCGCTAGTGAAGTCCCTACCGCGCCGGCAAACACGCGCACGAAATTCGACAGGCCAGCCGCAGAGGGAATCTTCTCGGCGGGTAACCCTGAGAGAATGATCGCGGTCAATGGCACAAAGAAGAAGCCAGTCGGGAAGCCCTGCAGCAAAGTCGGAAGCACGAGCGTTCGAGTATCGACGCCCGTCGTATAACCCGAGCGCATGAAGAACACGGCCGCAAAGCCGAGGAACGCCAGGGTCGCAAGCACGCGGGCATCGGAGCGCGGCAGGAGCTTGGCGATCACCGGCGAGAGCAGCACGGCGAAGATGCCGAGCGGCGCCATGACCAGACCGGCATCGACAGCGCGGTAGTTTAGATACTCTTGCATCCATTGCGGCAACAGCACGAGGTTTGAGAAAAACACGGCATACGCCACCGAAATCGCCGCGGTGCCGCCGAGAAAATTTCGTCCTGCAAATAGCCGCAAGTTGACGATCGGATTTTTCTCGGTCAACTCCCAGATCAGAAAGAAGGCGAAACTGATCAGCGCGAACACCGTCAGCGCGACGATGACCGGCGAGTTGAACCAGTCGAGATCCTTGCCTTTGTCGAGCATCACCTGCAGCGAGCCCACCCAGGCGATCAGCGACAGCAGACCTACCTTGTCGATCGGCAGACGTTTGGTTGGCGTTTCGCGCTCGCGATAGATAATCCACGTCACCGCCGCGGCAAAGATGCCTACAGGAATGTTGATATAGAAGATCCATGACCATGAATAGCTGTCGGTGATCCAGCCACCTAACACCGGCCCGGCAATCGGACCGACGGTCGCGGTCATCGCCCACAGCGCCAACGCAAGCGAGCTCTTTTCCTTCGGATAGGAGCCGAGCAGAATCGCTTGCGATAGTGGGATCAACGGACCGGCCACCGCGCCTTGCAAGATCCGCGCGGCGAGCAGCACCGGCAGGTTCGGCGCGAGGCCGCACAGCCACGACGACACCACAAACAACAGAATGGCCCAGACAAACAGTTTGATCTGTCCGACCCGCTGCGTCAGCCACCCGGTCAGCGGAATCGAGATCGCGTTGGCGGCCGAGAACAGCGTGATCACCCAGGTGCCCTCGTCCACCGATACGCCGAGGTTGCCGGCGATGGTCGGGATCGCGACGTTCGCGATCGACGAGTCCAGCACGTTCATGAAAGTGGCCAGCGCCACGGCGAGAGTCGCCAGCACAAGCTTGCCGCCGGAGAGCGGCGCGAGTGCAGCGGGATTGGTCGATTGATTCATTTCATCACCCGTCGGAAGGAACGACGGTCAGAGCGCGTGCCCGGCTATCTGACCTGTCAGCTAATACGACAAAAAATTTCGTGCCTGCGTTAGCTGTTGAACGTCAACCGGCGTTCCGCGGTACCGCGTGCCGTGCTGCGGACTTTTGCGGAGCGCCCGTCGATGCGCTCTGGCTGAGCGGTACGTTCTGGCCAATGATCTGCTCGATCTGGGCGTCGGCTGCCGCGCCATACTCAGCGAATACATCCGTGCGGTACGTCGTATTGACTGCGGCAGCCAACTGGGTGCCGGACTCGTCATGCGTGTTCACGTCGACCTGCATCGACAGGCCGATCCGCAACGGATGCGCATCGAGTTCGTGCTGGTCCAGTTGCACACGCACGGGCAGTCGCTGCACGACCTTGATCCAGTTGCCGGTGGCGTTCTGTGCTGGCAATACATCGAAGGCCGCGCCAGTGCCGGCCGAAAAACCCACCACCTTGCCGTGATACTCGACGCCCGACCCGTAGACATCAGCCGTCAACGTGACGGGCTGACCGATGCGCATGTGCCGCAATTGCCCTTCCTTGAAGTTCGCATCCACCCACACGCCGTCGAGCGGTACGATCGCCATCAACGGCGCGCCTGGGGCCACACGTTGGCCGACCTGCACCGAGCGGCGCGCGACATAGCCGGTCACAGGTGCGGGCAAGGTATCGCGAGCGTAGTCGAGGTAAGCATTGCGTACCTTCGACGCAGCGGCCTGGACGTCCGGATGCTGGCCAATCGTGGTCCGGTCGGTCAGCGCGTGATTTGCTTCGGCTTGCTGACGAGCTGCTTCGAGTGACGCCTCGGCGGACCTGACGGAGTCCTGCGCGTGCGAAATATCTTCCCCCGACACAGCTCCCGTTCCGGCCACGGCCTCGCGGCGTTTCAGGTCGTCATTTGCACGCGCCAGGTCCGACTCGCGCTGGGCGATGTTGGCTGCGTAGAAGTCGTTGTTCACGTAGAGACCGCTGACTTGCCGCACGGTCTGGCCGAGTGTCGCTTCGGCGTTCAGGAGCGCGACCCTTGCGTCGGCGCCGTCGAGGGTCACCACCGGGTCACCCTGCTTGACGATCTGCGTGTCGTCCGCGTTGACGGCAACCACGGTGCCACTGACCTGCGGGGTCAACTGCACGAGATTGCCGCTTACGTACGCGTCGTCGGTAGACTGCTCGAAGCGCCCAATCGTGTAGTAGTACGCACCGTAGGCAGCGCTGGCCACCGCGACGGTGGTCACCAGCAGCGTCAGCATAAGCTTGCGCTTGCTGCGGTTTTTCAAGTCAGCTTGTCCTGTCTGCTCGGGCTGTCCAGTTTGGGCCGGCGCGCGCTCGATAGTGGTTGTATCGCTCATTTCAATGACTCCAGGCAAAGAATGAAGGTGTCGCAAAGCGCGCATTAGCGCGCGGCGACGACGGGGTTGGGTCGAGCCGCGGATGCATTCGGCTGGCTGCCTGCGTTGGGGTGTGCGCCAGTGGTTGCATTGGCTTCTGCGCTGGCACCAGGGTCTTCCGTGTAGCCGCCGCCGAGCGCCTGCGCGAGTGCAATCTGCTGATCGCGGCGGTTCATCTTCAGGTTGGCGACCGACTCGTCGGCAGCGAGCGCATTGGTGTCTGCATTCAGCACCGTGAGCTGATTCGTTAGCCCCGCCTTGTATTGCGTCAACGCCAGCTGATAAGCGCTGCGCGCGGCGTCCTGGGCAATCTCGGCGTCGCCGAGCTGAGTGTCGGTGGAACGGATCTGCGCGAGTTGCGTGGCGACTTCCGAGAGCGCCGTAACGAGCGTCTGGTTGTAACCCGCGACGGCATCGTCAAAATCGGCGTAGCGCCCTTTCAGTTGCGCGCGCAGCTCGCCACCGTCGAAAATCGGCAGATGGACCGCCGGCCCTGCGTTGGCAGTCCGGCTCGCTGCCGTCAGGAAACGGCCGAAGCCGAAGGCATCCAGACCGATAGCCGCGCTGAGGTTGATGTCGGGGTAGAACTCGGCCTTGGCTTCCTTGACGTCATGCGTCAGCGCATCGACGCGCCAGCGTGCCGCGACGAGATCCGGGCGACGACCGACGAGGTCGGCCGGGAGGTTATCGGGCAAGCGCACCTCGTCGCCAATGCCGAGCGTGGGCCGCGCAATCGACAAGCCGCGATCGGGACCTGCGCCGAGTAAAGCAGCCAGTTGATAGCGCGTGGCGACGATGCTGCCGTCGAACGAGGCCAGCGTGGCGCGACTGGTGGCGAGATTGGCCTGCGCGGTTTTGCGCTCTACTTCGGTGTCCAGTCCATTGGCAATGCGACCCGCAGTGATGCGGTCGATCTGCTCGCGCTGCTCGACCTCCTGTTGCGCAATGTCGTGCAACACGTACAGCCGGGCCAGCTGGTTGTAGTTGCGCGCGATCGCCGAGGTCAAGGTCAGCTTGACGACCTCCGCGTCCGCTTCGCTTGCCTGGAGTTGCGACATCGAAGCCTTGAGCGCCTCGCGATTCTTGCCCCATAGATCGAGGTCGTACGAAGCCGTCAGCAACCCCTCGTTTTCCGATTGCCAGCTGCCGGCATAAGGTGGCGGGGTCGACGCGGTACCCGAGTACTGCTCGCGAGTGAACGAATAGCTCGCGCCTACCTTGGGCAGCGTGCTCGACTTCGCCGTTTCGGCATATGCCGCAGCAGCGGCAATACGGGCGCGAGCCTGCGCGAGTGTCGGACTGCCCTGCAATGCTTCGGCCAGCAGTGCCTTGAGTTGCGTGTCGCCGAACTGGTCGGCCCAATCCGTTGCCGGCCAGTGGCCCTGATCCGACGGGATGCTCTGCTGGGTCGCGAAGCTCTGCGGCTGCGCCATCTGCTTGTCGCTGGAGATGCCTGCGTAGTTCGCACACGCCGACAGGACCGCTGCGCAGATCACGGTTACGCTGGCCTTCGCGAGCCGCAAACCCGCGATCTTTCCATTTAACTGTGACTTCATTCTCTGACCTGTCAGATATATGGGTAAAAAAAATGCCAATCAGTGTTCGAGGAATTTCTTGAGCAAGCGGCCGAACTCTTTGAACTCTTCTTTGGTAAAGCTTTCGACGCGCCGATTCAGTACCGTTGGTGCGATGTCGGGAATCTGATTCGCGACTTCGAGGCCCTTCTTCGTGAGTGTCAGATTGACCACCCGGCGGTCTTCGAGGCTACGCGAGCGCTCCAGCAGCCCTTTGGACTCGAGCTTGTCGAGCATCCGGGTCATCAGGCCGGTGTCGATACCGAGAAACTTCGACAATTCGAACGGTGTGGTCGCGACGCCGCGCTGCATGGACAACAGAATGCCCATTTGCTGGCTGGTGATCTCCAGGTCCTTCAGCGCGTTGTCCAACTCAGCGATCAGGAGGTTGCGGGCCTTGTTGATGAAAAAGCCGATGCTTTCCTCCGACTGAAACCGTTCTTTCGTGTAGTGATCCATCGCTGACTCCGTGATCGTTGGAATGCACATTATCTGACAGGTCAACTACTGTCAAGCGAGATTTTTAAAAATTGGGGGAGCAAAACAGATAGAGAACCCCGCATGCGACGGCCACCGAAAGGTGGCCGTTTGTCTTTTGCGCCCTCAGCTCAGCCGCGAATCCTTTTGCCTAGGTAGGTCGCGCGTAACGTTCTTCGATTTCACCGCAAAAAAAAGCCCGCATCAGCGGGCAACCCTCTCGGAGGAGAACACGGAACATCGATTCGAATTCAGCGCATCACGTCACCTCGGCAATTCACCCTTTCGTCGCGCCAAACGTCAGCCCCGCGACGAAATGCTTTTGCATCGCAAAGAACATCGCCACCGACGGCAACGCGGCCAGAATCGACCCCGCCGACACCAGGTTCCACGCCGTCGTCCACTGCCCCTTCAGCGCGGCCACGCCGACGGTGATCGGCGCCGCCTCATCGCCCTGCGTCAGACACAGCGCCCAGAAGTAGTCATTCCACACGAACGTGAACACGAGAATGGCAAGCGCCGCGAGGGCCGGACGGATCAGCGGTAAGACAATCCTGAAGAACACTGTCCACTCGCTGGCGCCTTCAATCCGCGCCGCCTCGACCAGTTCAAACGGCAACTGTTTGATGAAATTACGTAGAAACAGCGCGCAAAAACCGGTCTGAAACGACACATGAAACAGGATCAACGCGCCGACCGTATTGAACAGCCCAAGCTTCAACGACAGATCCCGCACCGGAATCATCAACACCTGCACCGGCACGAAATTGCCAGCCACGAAAGTGGCGAACAACGTGCTGTTGCCGCGAAAACGGTAAATGGCCAACGCAAAACCCGCCATCGCCGCCAGCGTAATAGACCCGACTACCGCGGGCACAGTAATCAGCACGCTGTTCCAGAAGTAATGCAGCATCGGCGACGTGGTCAGCGCGTCGCGATAGTTGTCCCACATCGCAAAGTGTTTCGGCCAGCCCCAGTAGTTGCCTTCGCTCAACTCATCCGACGAGCGCACCGAGGTGACCAGCACGGCGATCATCGGCAGCAGCCAGATCAGCAGCGCCACTGGCAGCGAGAGCTTGTATAGCCGCCGTGAGGTCGGCCTCCATTTGTCGATCGGCATCGGATACATATCGGGCTCCTTATTGCTCAGCGCGCAGCATCCGCCGCAGGTGATAGACGATGTAGACCAGCATGATCGCGAACAGCACCACGGCGACCGCCGCGGAATAGCCAACCCGGTAATACTTGATCGCCTGGTCGTACATGTAATACGCCAGTACGGTAGAACTCTCGAACGGTCCACCGCCCGTCATCACCGAGATCAGGTCGAAGCTGCGCAATGCGCCGATCACCGTGACCACAATCGCCATGAACGTGGTAGGCCGCAGTTGCGGCAGAATCACATGCCACAGCATCGACCAGCCCTGCGCGCCTTCCATGCGCGCCGCCTCCACCTGCTCGCTGTTCAGCGAGGTCAGTCCCGTCAGATACAGGATCATGCAGTAAGCGGTTTGCGGCCACAGCGCCGCGAAGATGATGCCCGGCGTCGCATAACGCGCATCGCCGAGCACCGGCACGCCGTGCCCGAGTATCAGCGCGAGCAGGCCAAAGGTCGGATCGTAGAACCACGAGAAGATCAGCCCGACCACCACGCCTGAGAGCACGAACGGCGCAAAGAACAGCGACTTGACGACGCGAATGCCGGCCACGGCCTGGTTCAGATACAGCGCAACGCCAAGCCCCATGGGCGGCGCCAGTAGAAACAGCAGCAACCAGATCAGATTGTTCTTCAGCGCCGTATAGAAGGCGCGCGTATGGAACAGTTCGACATAGTTCGCTATCCCAACGAAACTGGGATCGGTCATCCCATCCCAGTTGAAAAAGCTGATGCGGATCGTCGACAGGATCGGCCAGATGACGTAAATCGCCACCATCACGCAAGCAGGCGCGAGAAACACGAACGCCGCAAGCTGTTGCCGGCGCGCTGTAGGCGACGGGCCGCGCTGCTGCTTCGTCGAACGCGGCACGGCCGATGGCCCGGCGCTGCCGGAGGAGCCCGGCGTTCCCGGCCCGGCATTGCCGGTAATGGATTGACGGCTGACGGAGTGAACCACGGCGAGTCTCCTGCTCGATCTCGATCAAGCGCAGGCGGCGCGAAGCCGCCCACGCTCACTTCTCTTACTTTTCTTACTTCTTGTAGATGCGCTGCCGTGTCTGCTCGAGTTGCGCCAGCACTTCATCGAGCTTCGAAGGATCAGAGATAAACTGCTGCATCCCCTTCATGCCCTCGTCGGCCATCTCCTTGGTCATGTCACGATCGTAGAACTGCGCAATGCCGCCCTTCGTGTTGGCAAGAATCTGGAAGCCGATTTTCGAAATCGGATCGTCCGGTTCCGGCGACTTGCTGTTCGCGGACAATGACCCAAGCCCCGTCGCAAGCTGCGCGCCGATTTCCGGCGTTTCGACGAAGGCCAGGAACGCATGCGCATCCGCCTTGTTCTTCGCCTTCGACGGAATATGCAGCGACTCGACCGGGCCATCTTCGGCGGTCGGCACCTTCGGATCGATGATCGGGAACTGGAAGTAGCCCATTTCCGGCTTCACGTTCGCCGGAAAACCGCCGGTAATGAACGTCCCCATCAACATCATCGCGGCCTTGCCCTGGAACAGGAACGGCTGCGCCGCATCCAGATCGTAGGAGAGCGAATTGTCGATAAAGTAGCCGTCGTCAATCAGTTGCTTCCACGTCGTGTACACCTTCTTCACGCGCGGATCGGTGTATGGCACTTCGCCCGCCATCAGCTTCTGATGGAACGCATTGCCGTTCAGGCGCAGATCCAGATAGTCGAACCAGCCGGCCAGCGTCCAGGCATCGCGGCCACCCACGGCGATCGGCGAAATCCCGGCGGCTTTCAGCTTCTTGCAGGCGTCGAGAAACTCGTCCCACGTTTTCGGCTCGCTCGCGATCCCCACCTTCTGGAACAGATCCTTGCGATAGAACATGCCCCACGAGTAGTAGACGGTCGGCGCCGCGTACTGTTTGCCCTTGTACGACGAGGCCTCCTTCGTCGAGGCGTAGGTGTTGTTCCAGCCGTTCTTGCTCCAGTCTCCGCTCAGGTCCTCAAACAGGCCGCGCTGGGCGTAATACGCCATCCGTTCGCCGTCGTGCCAGTTCACGATGTCGGGTGAGACCGTCGACAGCCAGCCCGGCAATTGCACCTTGTAGGCTTCCTCATCGATAAACGACACGTTGACGTCCGTTCCCGGATGGGCCTTCTTGAACTCGTCGATCACCTGCTGCCAGACCGCCCGCTGGCTGGCGCCCTTGAACGCGACGTTGATCGCGAGCGTGCCCGCCTGCGCGCTGCCGGCCATCGATGCTGCTGCGGTGGCCGCCGTCAGCGCGACGGCAACCAGAACCGTACGAAGTTTGAATTGCATGCCTGTCTCCTTGGTTTTTACGTCGTTTTAAGCTCTAACTGGTCCGATACACTGCCACGCCCTGCGGCCCGATTTCACGCGAGCCGATCACAAACGCATCGTCCGCGACATCTGCGAGCGTATGAGATTGCTCGCCGTAATTCAAAACGTACGCCAACGCGCCGCGCCGGCTGATACGCAAACCGTCGCCGAGCGCCGTCACATCGAGTCCGGCTTCACGCGCGACGCCCGCAAACAGTCGCGTCGTCAGGACGTCGTCGAAGATACTCGCCAGGTAGTGAATCGCCCCACTGCGAACATACGCGGGATGACCGTCAGCGAAACGGCCGCGAACCTCGAGCGCCGCCGCGCTGGCCGATTCCGTCTGCTCGATCAGATCGCGCCAATGCCGCCCTACCCCGTCATCGAGGCTTGCACTACCCACGAGCCTGACCGGTTCGGCTACGTTGGGCCGCAGCGACTCGACGCGCCACACGCGCATCGGCAAGACCGAGGCGAGCAACCCCGGCGGCAATCCTGCGGGAATCTGCAGATCCTCCGTCTTCGAGCCGGTGCGCGGCCCGAGCACGACCTGGGCGCCCGAACTGGCCAGACGCTGCGCAAGGTCCGCGGGCACCACCGGCAACGGCGGCACGACAATCATCCTGTAGCCATCGAGCGGCGCATCGACCGGCACCACATCGACATCGAGACCCAACCCACGCAGTGTCGAGTAATACTCGAACGCAAAGCGCGGATAGTGGAAGTCCGCACCCTGCGGATGAATCTCGAACAGCCACTTCGCCTCGTAGTCGTAGACGAGCGCGACCTTCGAGCGCACGCTCGCGTTCGCGTCGGCATCCGCCGCCAGCACCTTGTGAATCTCCTTGGCCACCTGCGCTGCCTCACTACCACCAAGATCCAGCAGGTTATCGGGCGTATTCAGACCCGCGTGCATCTGCTCCTGGGCAAACGGCGCCTGGCGCCAGCGGAAATACGACACGCAGCCAGCGCCGTGCGCAAACGCCTCCCAGCTCCACAAACGCACCATGCCGGGCAGCGGCGCCGGATTCCAGTGTGCCCAGTTGACCGGGCCCGGCTGCTGCTCCATCACCCAGAACGGCAGCTTCGACATGCCACGGTAGACATCGTGATTGAACGATGCGAAATCCGGATGACCGGTACGCAGCCACTTCGCCTTGAGTTCGGGAGCAAACCACTGCTCTTCGAGCGCGCCGAGCGGATAGCTGTCCCATGTAGCGACATCCAGATCAGCTGCGACCTTGTAGTGATCGAATTCGGTAAATAACTGCATGAAGTTGTGCGCGACCGGCCGGCCTGGCGAATGCGCGCGGATGATCTCGACCTGCATGCGGTTGTAGCGCGCAACTTCATCCGAGGCGAAGCGCCGGTAGTCGAGCCGGTGCGACGGATGCGCCTCGGTGACGGTCGCCACCGGCGCCTCGATCTCGTCGAAGCTGCGGTACTCCATGCTCCAGAACACGGTGCCCCACGCGCGGTTCAGCGCATCGATCGTCTGATAGCGCGCTTTCAGCCACTCGCGAAACCGCAGCACCGCCGCCCGCGAATAGCTGACCACCGTCTGATGGCAACCGAACTCGTTATCGGTCTGCCAGTACGCAACGGCCGGATGCTTGCCGTAACGCTCGGCCACCGCCGTGCAGATACGCTCCGAAGCGGCAAAATACGACGGCGACGAGAAATCGTAGTGACGGCGCGAACCGAAGGCCCGCGGCCGGCCGTCGGCGCCAACCGGCAGAATGTCCGGATGACGGTCGATCAGCCATTTCGGCGGCGTCGCGGTCGGTGTGCACATCACCACTTGCAGGCCGGCCGCACCGAGCACGTCGACGGCACGGTCGAGCCAGGCCCAGTCGTATTCGCCTGGCGTTGGCTCCATCCGGCTCCACGCAAATTCAGCAATCCGAACCTGTTCGATGCCGAGTGCTTTCATGCGACGGGCGTCGTCTTCCCACATCGACTCCGGCCAGTGTTCCGGGTAGTAACAGACTCCAAGGCGCATCCGAGTGCCCTTCCTTTATGCGTAGTGTTCGACGGATTCGAGCGAAGCGACGGCGAAACCGTCTTCGGTGAACAAATGACAGACCGGCGCAGGTGCACGAAAGGCAGCCTGATCGCCCTGCTTCAGACGGGTGTCTCCAGGCGCCTTGGCGATCAATACGACGCCCTCGCCTTCTTCAAGGTGGACATAGCTGTGCTCACCGAGCTGCTCGACGAGCGAAACCGCGCGGGTCAGCAACGAAGATTCGTGAGTCGTGTCGGCAGGGGCGTCCTGAACCCCTTCGACCATTTCCAGATGCTCAGGCCGCACGCCGAACGTCACAGGCTGCCCGACGCTGAGCGCTGCCCCATCCACGCCCACACGCACGGTCTCGCCGCTGTCATCGAGCTTCACGCTCACGCCTCGGGCATCGATCGAGGCAAGCTTCCCCGGCAGAAAATTCATTCGTGGCGAACCGATAAAGCCGGCCACAAAGCGGCTCTTCGGACGATGATACAGCTCGAGCGGCGCGCCGATCTGGGCAATGCTGCCGTAGCGCTCGGTGTCTTTGCCCGCGTGCAGCAGCACGATCTTGTCGGCGAGCGTCATGGCTTCGATCTGGTCGTGCGTCACGTAGACGACACTCGCCTTGGCAAACTGCTTGTGCAGCCGGGCGATTTCGACGCGGGTCTGGCCACGCAAAGTGGCATCGAGATTGGAGAGCGGTTCGTCGAACAGAAACACGCCGGGTTGGCGCACGATGGCGCGGCCGATGGCCACGCGCTGCCGCTGCCCGCCCGACAACGCCTTGGGACGCCGGTCAAGCAGCGCTTCGAGTTGCAGGACGCGCGCCGCTTCCCGCACCTTGCGGTCGATTTCGTCTTTGGGGGTTTTGGCGAGCTTCAGGCCGAAAGCCATGTTCTCGAACACGGTCATATGCGGGAACAGCGCGTAGCTCTGAAACACCATCGCTACGCCGCGCTGGGCCGAAGGCACGGCGTTGACGAGCTGGCCGCCGATGAAAAGATCGCCGTCGCTCACGTCTTCCAGACCAGCGATCATGCGCAACAAGGTGGACTTGCCGCAACCGGACGGCCCGAGAAACACGCAGAACTCGTTCTCGCCGATCTCGAGATCGACATCGCGAATCACTGGTGCACCGTCGCCGTACGATTTTTGGACGCCTCTTAACGAAATGCTCGCCATCGCTCCGTCTCCGTGATTTAATCGGCTCGAAGTCAGAGATTAAGCGCTTAATCTGCGCGGCCGAAAAAAATTGACCGCGTGCGATCAATGGCCTGCAGCGTCTCCGATATCTTGCTGTCTATGCGTTTAATGGTGCCGCGCCTTCATGCCGGACGCAAATCTTGAGAAACAGTCCCACATACTGAACAGCCATGCCAACACTGAGCGAAGTCGCACGCCGCGCCGGCTGCACGCCGGCCACGGTATCAAACGTGCTGCGCAATCGCGGCCGGGTCGGCGCGCAGACCCGGCAACGGGTCCTCGATGCCGTCGAAGCGCTCGGCTATCAGCCGCATCTCGCGGCACGAGCGCTCGCCGAAGGCCGTGCGCCGACCATTGCACTGATGGTCTCGAGCATCGCCAACCCGTTCTATCCCGAGTTCGCGCTGGCGGTCGAGCGCGCGGCGCGCAGCAGCGGCCACTTTCTGATCATCTGCAATACGAACGAAGATCCGCTGACGGGCCGTGCGTATCTGGAGCAGATCGCCGGCACGCTGTCTGAAGGCGTGCTAGTCATGAACGCGAATCTCGACTTCGCCGATTTGCACAAGACCGAGGCGCGCGGCGCGCCGGTCGTGCTGTGCATGTGGGAACGTCCGAACGAGCCGCCAGGCCTGCCCTGCGTGGCGGTCGATTTCCGGCTCGCCGGGCAACTGGCTGGGCAGCATCTGCTTGAACTGGGGCACCGGCGAATCGGCGCCATCGTCGGCAGCAAGGTTGCCGGCATCCATGCAGCACGTTACGAGGGATTCCTCGACGCGCTGACCACTGCCGGGCTCGATGTCGCGGATTCGCCCGTGCGCTATGCGCCTGACACGACCCAGGGAGGCTATCGTGCGACCCGTGAATTGCTCGAAGCGGATCCCAGCCTGACCGCGATCCTCGCGACCAACGACCTGCCCGCGCTCGGCGCCTTGCATGCGGCTGCCGATCTCGGATTGCAGGTGCCACATGACCTCTCCGTGATCGGCATCACCGACATCCGGCTCGCTCAGGAATCGCGGCCCGCGCTGACTACTGTCGCTGTGCCAACCGTCGAGGCGGCCGAACTGGCAGTGTCGTTGCTGCGTGAACTGATCGAGGCATCGCCGCGGGGCATACGGGCCGCCGGCAGCGCGCCGCGGATGTGTGTCACATCGGAGCCCAGGCTCGTCGTGCGCGGCTCGACGCACGCGCCTCGCGCCGCGCACGCCTGACGCACAGCACACGCCACTTGCGCCTCCCTGCACCGTGCACCGTCCACCGCTCAGGGTTCCTGACTATTCACTGGCCGGCCAAGGCAGATGCGGCGCGGACCAGTCGAGTTCCGTTCCGACCACCGAGCGCATTTCCGTCGACTGGATCGCCACCGTCACCGCGATACAGGGCCGTCCGCTCGCGAGCGACAGATAAGGACTACTGGCAACCGGCACGCCCGGCAGCAGCACCGCGTTGCGGAAATACGGGCGATGGTCCCAGCGCGCATCGCGCGGATCGGAGACCGGCTGCAGCGTTCCGGCGAGGCTCGTGCTCGCGACTCCAGCCACTTCGGATCCAATCTGACGCCCCCGGTCATCGAGGATGAAGCAGCTGATGCAGAGGTCCTGCTGCGACAGACTTGCGAACGCCTCCTCCATGTCGATACCGCTTAGCAACGCATCGGCGGCGTTGCGCAAGGCGAACCGGTACGGCTCGACCTTGTTTTCGAACAGCGCATGTAGATGCGCGCGGCCCTGTGCAATGACGTCGAACGAGCGGTCGATCAGGCGATTGATCGCGTCCGGTGGCGCGATTCTGTCAGCTGGCCGGCCCAGCAGATAACCTTGCGCGAAATCGACATTCGACTCGACGGCCAGGATCAGTTCCTCGGTCGTCTCGACGCCTTCGACCACCACCAGCATGCCGGCCTGATGCAGCAAGGACACGAGTTTGGGCAGGATCGAATGCTGGGTTCCCGGGATCGTCGCGCGAATCAGCTCGCCATCCAGCTTGACGAAGTCCGGCCGGATGCGGAACAGCCGGTCCAGGTTCGATTGCCCCGCGCCGAAGTCGTCCACGGCGATCAGAAAGCCGTGCTGGCGATAGCGAGCCGCGGCACGCGACATCTCGTCGACGCTGCCGCCATGCGATTCGAGAATTTCGAGGACGATCTTCTCCGGCTCGAGTGCGGCCGAGCGCACGATCGCGGCAAGCTGGTCGGCATAGCCATCCGCGACGAAAGTGGCGGGCAGGATGTTGAGAAAGATCCACGCCTCGTTGGGTATCAGCCGTCGCGCGTTGCCAAGGTGCACCACGTGACTGGCGCGATCGAGCTCACCTTCGTCGCTGAGCGGTCGAGGCGCAAACAGTACCGCAGGCGGCACCAGCGAGCCGTCGCTCTGCTCGCCGCGCAGCAGCGCCTCGAAGCCGACCTGCTTCTGATGCGACAAGCTATAGAGCGGCTGAAAGTGCGACATAAGATAGTAGTCTTCCCATTTGGGCCGCGCACTGCCCGACGGGTCGGCCGGGTCGCCGGCAAACAGCAGTTGCAACGGATCGAACGGACTTGCACGCTCGGCACAGACACGGTTTCTCCCGGACTGCTTGGCGCGCAACAGCGCTTCGTCGGCGCGGTCGAGCAAGGCCATGATGCTCTCCCCCGTGCGATGCTCGGCCACGCCAAAGCTTGCGGTCACGTAACCATCCGGGCGAGCGATACGGGAAACCGCCCCGCGCAGGCGTTCAGCCAGCTCAAGCGCGGACGCCAGTCCCTCGCGCCGCAAGATCGCGAATTCCTCCCCGCCGATGCGGCTCACGCTGTCCTGCGCGATGGTCTGATCCATCAACACCTGGGCGACTTCATAAAGCGTCTGGTCGCCGGCCGCATGGCCGAACTGGTCGTTCAACGACTTGAAATAGTCGATGTCGACAAAAATCGCGCAGACGTTGACGCCGTCACCGAGCGTCGAGAGGCGCCGCTCAGCCTGGTCCATGAAAGACCGGCGGTTTTGCAGTCCGGTCAGCGGATCAGTCGCGGCCAGCTCGGCAAGGCGGTTCTCCAGCAGGAAGTGATCGCGCCGGAACCAGTAGAAGCCGAAATGGAACACCGACGCAGTCGGTACGCCGATCGCCACCCATAGCAACGTCACGACGTTCACATCATGCGCATACCCTTGCCTGAATAGCAGCGGTAAACCGCTTGCGTAGAACAAGGCTGTGCCTACAAAGAAGTGCGTCGGCGTGAGCCAGAGCGGCGCCGCGCAGATCGGAATCACCAGCAAGGCAGGCAGCGCCCAGAGTAACGGCTCATTCAGGCCACTGATGTTCAGCGCGATCAGGATCACCAGCACTAGCGTAAACCCAACCCCCAGGGCGCCGAAGATCCCGGTGGTGCGTGCCTTGCGCACGCCCGCCACCAGCAGCGCCAGCAGCGCGACACAAGCGAGCCGGTAAGAAAGCGAAATGGTGGGGCCGGCTACCAGGCTGCGTGCCAGCACGAACAACAGGGCAGCCGCGACCGTAGAAGCCATCGTGATCGTCGAGAGCGGGCGCTGCTGGTCGAGCGAGCGTCGATGAAAGCGGTCACGCAAATGGGCATCGGTCATGTGTTGCGCGTGGATGGGCTGCATGTTGATAGAAGTCGGCCTGGTTCCGTCACTCTGCCGCTGGTTAACGGCAAATGTCTGACAAATATTAATGCCTTCGTCAGAAACAGATTTCGGGGGGCGCGCGGCGACGCTCCAGGCACACCGCTGCGCGACGCGCAGGTCACGCTTACCGCAAGCAAAGTGTCGGCCAGGAGAACGTTCATTCGCGACGCTGCAGGTACGCCAATGATGCAATCGCACAACAGTCCTATGCATTGATCAACGGGCACAAACCGTTTCAATTCGACGTCGTTCGTTTTCGTCTTCGCCTTGTACGCCTTAATGCGTAACGGATCAAAAAAAAATTCGCGCAAAGTTTGCATCTGTTAATGCGCTGTGTGCGTAAGGCCATATAACTTCGTGGCGGACGGTGGTAGCGAAATATTTATCTCTTAAGTAGACTGCAGATAAAGGGGCGCCGATCAACATACAGCATGCAGCACAGGTAAAAACAACCGCTGGCACGTGCCGCGCGCGCCTTACCAAATGTCACTTTCAGATGCCCGGATTCAAATACCCGTTTTAACGACGGATAAACAGCAGACGGTCATCCTTTTCGGAAAACATGGTCCCTATTCTCGACTACCTGCTCGACCGCCAGATATCCCCACAATGGCGCGGCTTGCTCACTGCATTGGCAGAAGAGTTCGAAGCGCAGATCGGGCAAGGCGAACTGCGTCAGTTGATGTATCGCGTCGGTTGCCGTTTTGCGACGGCGCATCCCTTACCGCCCTGCGGCTCGACTGTCGATCTCGCCGACGCTGTGAACGCGCGCTGGCAGGAAGCGGATTGGGGTTACGTCGATCTTTCGGACGAACCAGATTACCTGCGCATCGCTCACTCGTGCGCACCGTTGCATGCTTTCGGCTCCGCCGCGCTCAACTGGACGCCCGCCTTCCTGGAAGGCGTCTATCAGACCTGGCTCAGCGCACTCGGTGCAGAGGGTCTGTCGGTCGCGCAAGCGAGCGAGTTCGATGAGCACGCAACGATCGAATTCAGGCTTGGCCGCCAGCCGGCATGAGCCCAGTCAGGGGATGGACTTCTACCGGCTGTGACGGCCAGTAGAACACGGGCAACGCAAGACAAGATAGACATGAACAACATGGCGGCGACATGAGTCCTTCGAGCGACATTGAGACCCTCTTCGGCCATTTCGGCGGGAATGCGGGTGACTATCAGGAAATCGGTCGCGAGAACGAGGCAAACACGGCTCGCACGCGCTGGCCGCTGCTCGTCACGCTGGATCTGACGCAACCGTCGATTCCGGCGATCGTCCAACGGCGCGATGCCACTTCGAAACAGGCCGACGATGCCGCGCAAGCGCAGACCGCCGAAGACGGCAAGCCAGAGGCATCTGTCTCCGCTGACACGCCGCTGACCGGGACAGCGCTGATGCGCAGCAAGGCGCCCCTGTTTGCGCGGCCGCATCGTCGCAACATCCCGCCGGTTACCAATGTCGTGAAAGCAGACGCGCCGCGCGGTGCAGAGCGCTTTTCGGCGTTGCCGCGGGTTGCTGATCCGGCAGTCGCCGCAAGCCAGGCTGCGACGCCGGTAGCAACAGCCGCAGCCGTTGCACCGGCTGCGCCGATCCCGCCAATCCCGCCGTTAGTGGCATCGACAGCTCCCGGTTTTGCTTCTATCGCTCATATGGGCAACGTGCCGCCAGTAGTGGCTCCGGCTACTGCGCATGCCATCTCGCAGCCGGCGGTTTCGCCCGTCCCGCGCGCGTACGCACCACCCGCCGCGCCGCTGTTTCCCGCAAAGCTCGCGGGGTCCAGTGCCTTCCGCGCCCCGACCACCTCGTCCGGCTTTACCGCCGCGACGCCGCGCGCAGCCGCAGTGGCACCCGCCCCGACAGTCGCCACAGCGCCGCCTGGGTCAATTCTCGGCAAGCTGTTCAATCCGGCCGCGCGCAACCCAGTCACGGCCACCGCAACACCCGCGCCTCAAAACGCAGCGGCGCCGCTCGCTTCGGTATTCGATCGTTTGCGCGGCGAGACACCCGCCACGGCAACGCCCGTTCCTCACTCGTGGCTAACCAACGGCCCGCGTCGCTCATGAAAGTCATTGCGGTCGTATCCGCGAAAGGCGGGGTCGGCAAGACCACCCTTGCTGCCAACCTGGCTTCCGTTCTCGCCACCAGCGGGCGGCGCGTGATCGCGCTCGACCTCGATCCGCAAAACGCGCTGCGCCTGCATTTCGGCGTGCCGCTCGACAGCATCGACGGCCTCTCGCGCGCCACCTTAAGCGGCGATGCGTGGCAGAGCATCATGTTCGACGGCGTCGACGGCGTCACCGTGCTGCCCTACGGCGCCGTCCTCGAAGACGACCGGCGCCGCTTCGAAGCGTACATCGATCACGATCCGCTATGGCTCGCGCATGCGCTCGCCACGCTACGGCTCGAAGCATCCGACATTGTGATCATCGACACGCCGCCGGGCTCGTCGGTGTATACGCGCACGGCCTTGTGCGCCGCGACCTTCGCGTTGAACGTGGTGCTGCCGGATGCCGCCTCCTATGCGGCGATTCCGCAGATGGAGCGCATGATCGAAACCTACGCCTCGCCGCGTCCGGAGTTCGGCGGCGTCGGCTACGTGATCAACCAGGTCGACCAGTCGCGCCAGTTGACCAAAGACGTCCTCAAGGTGCTGCGCCATCTGCTCGGCGACAAACTCTTCCCTGGGGTCATCCATCAGGACGAAGGGGTCAGCGAGTCGCTCGCCTGCGACACCACGCTGATTCACTACGATCCGCTCAGCCAGGCAGCCGTCGATTTTCGCTCCGGCGGCCAGTGGCTGATGTCGCGGATCGACGCGATCGCTGTTTCGCCGGGGAGTGTCGCATGAGCACACCGCAATCAGAGAGCATCGATACCGCCGTTCCACCTTCGCGGCTCGAGCGCATCGTCGACGCGCGGCTGTGGGGCAGCACGGTAGTCTCCGTCTGCCTGACGCTGTTTGCGCTGTCGATCCTGTACTTCGTGTTTACGGTGCCGCTGGCGTTCTACGAGCAACTGACCTTCGCGACCTGCTGTTTTATGTGCGCGCTGCTGTTTCGCCGCCTGCAGGGCCGCTATGCGACGCTCGTGATGATCATGCTGTCGGTGGTCGCGTCAGGCCGCTATATGTTCTGGCGGTTGACGGCCACCACCTACTGGGAGCATCCGCTCGACGCCGTCTGGGGCCTGCTGCTGGTATCGGCCGAGGTCTACTCGACCATCGTGATGATGCTCGGCTACTTCCAGACTGCCTGGCCGCTCAAGCGCGAGCCGATGCCGTTGCCGGCCGATCGCAAGGCATGGCCGACCGTTGACGTGTTCATCCCCACGTACAACGAGCCGCTCTCGGTCGTCAAACCGACCATCTACGCCGCGCTCGCGCTCGACTACCCGGCTGACAAGCTGTCCATCCACGTGCTCGACGACGGCCGCCGTCCGGAGTTCAAGGCGTTCTGCGAAGAAGTCGGCGTTCACTGGACGATCCGTACGCACAATCGCCATGCGAAAGCCGGCAACATCAACGAAGCACTAAAGATCACCAGCGGCGAGTACCTCGCGATCTTCGACTGCGATCACATCCCAACCCGCTCGTTCCTGCAGATCGGCCTTGGCTGGTTCCTGCGCGACAAGCTGTTGTCGATGCTGCAGACGCCGCACCATTTCTTCTCGGCCGACCCGTTCGAACGCAACCTCGGCACCTTCCGCAAGGTGCCGAACGAAGGCGAACTGTTCTACGGCCTCGTGCAGGACGGCAACGACCTGTGGAACGCGACCTTCTTCTGCGGTTCCTGCGCGCTGCTGCGCCGCACGATGGTGGAAGAGATCGGCGGCATTGCAGTCGAGACCGTCACGGAAGACGCGCACACCGCGTTGAAGCTGCACCGCCTCGGCTACACCACCGCGTATCTGGCGATTGCCCAGGCGGCTGGCCTCGCGACCGAAAGCCTGTCGGGCCACATCGGCCAGCGGATCCGCTGGGCGCGCGGCATGACGCAGATTTTCCGGATCGACAATCCGTTGACCGGCAAAGGCCTCAAGATCGGCCAGCGGCTGTGCTACCTGAACGCGATGATGCACTTCTTCTACGGTGTGCCGCGTCTCGTGTTCCTGACCGCACCGCTGTCGTTCCTGTTCTTCGGCGCTCACGTGATCGAAGCCGCGGCCGGCACGATTGCCATCTACGCGCTGCCGCACATGATGCATGCGAGCATCACCAACTCGCGCATGCAGCGCCTGTTCCGCCATTCGTTCTGGGCAGAGGTCTATGAATCGGTGCTGGCCTCGTACATCACCGCGCCGACGCTGCTCGCGCTGATCAACCCGAAGCTCGGCAAATTCAACGTGACGGCCAAGGGCGGCCAGATCGAGAAGAACTACTTCGACTGGGCTATCTCGCGTCCCTATCTGTTTCTGCTGCTGTTGAACCTGCTCGGCTTCATCGTTGGACTCGTCCACATCTACTTCAAGTGGGACGTGCATAGCGAAGTGCAGACCACCGTGCTCAATCTGGCGTGGACGGGCTACAACATGCTGATCCTCGGTGCGAGCGTGGCCGCGGCAAGCGAGCGCCGGCAGATTCGCGCCGTGCACCGCGTGGCCATGAAGATGCCGGTGATGTTGAAGTTTTCGACCGGCCGCACGCTGGCTTGCCAGACCATCGACTATTCCGAAGGCGGCGTCGGCGTCGAGTTGCCGAACAGCATCCAGGTGCCGATGCACGAACGCGTCACCGTGTCGCTGTTCCGCGGCGATGAGGAATACGCGTTCCCGGCCACGGTCGGCTTTACGGCACCCGGACGGGTCGGCTTGCGTTTCGATGCGATGTCGCGCGAGCAGGAATACGAGTTCGTGAAGTCCACGTTCGCGCGCGCCGATGCCTGGATGGGCTGGGCCGAAGGCCGCCCAACGGACACCCCCTTGCGCGGACTCTCACACGTCCTGCTGGTCGGCGTACGCGGCATCGCCGGCCTGTTCGAACACCTCTATGCAGATCTGCGCGGCTCGATGCGTAGCCGCCCTATCGATGTCAAAAAGCTGGAAACGAAAAAAGACTGACTTATGGGCTATGGGATTGCGCGGACATACCAACAACACTTGCAAGGCGAGCACGGCATGACGGAATGGGCAATGTGCTTGCGCTCAAGCCGACTCGTTCGCGGACTTGCCTTCTGGCTGGCTTTTCAGACCGCGTTCGCGGCGCCTTTGGCATCGGCCGCCGAGCTGGTCGCCAGTTCGGCGCATGCCACGGCCGCGGCGCCTGGCACGCCCGATGCCACCGGCGTGGGGAACGTGCCCGCACCGAGTGCCGCGGTGACCCTCGACCCGAACGCGATCACCCAGCCCCCGCTGGCGACGCCAACGCCGGCGCTCGCGGCGTCCTCGGTGAAAGCGCTCGGCATCAAGACGCCGACCACCGCGGAACCTGGCACGCTGGTATCAGGCGGACGTCGCCAGACGCTCACTTTTGCCGACTTCGGCGCGCTCGATCCGCTGCAGTTGCGCGGCACCGAAGGCCAGAACGGTATCGCCTTCTCGGTGCGTAACGACGAAGTGGTGACCGGCGCGATCCTGCATCTGATCTACAGCTACTCGCCGGCCCTGCTGCCGAGCATCTCGCAACTGAAGGTGCTGATCAACGGCGAAGTCGCGGCTACGCTGCCGGTGCCGCACGAGCAGGCCGGCCTGCTGGTGGCGCGCGACGTGTCGATCGATCCGCGCTTCATTACCGAGTTCAACCACCTCAACGTGCAGTTGATCGGCCACTACACCGAACGGTGTGAAGACCCGGCGAATTCGTCGCTGTGGGCCACCGTGAGCAATGCGAGCTCGCTCGATCTGACCTACGCGTCGCTTACCAGCAAACCGGATCTCGCGGCACTGCCTCAGCCATTCTTCGATCGCCGCGACGTGCGGCGTCTCGAGCTGCCGTTCGTGTTCCCGGCCAAGCCTGGTGCCGAGACGCTGGAAGCGGCGGGCATCGTCGCCTCGTGGTTCGGTGCGCTGGCCGGCTATCGCGGCGCGCTGTTCCCCGCCCAGGTCGACGAGGTTCCGCTGTCGGGCAACGCGGTGATATTCGCCACCGCCGACCAGCGGCCTGCCGGCGTAACGATTCCCGCAATCTCCGGACCGACCATTGCGGTGGTGGACCGGGAAGCTCCAGCCCGCGGCAAACTGCTGCTGGTGCTCGGGCGTAACGAAGCCGAACTGAAAACCGCCGCGAAGGCACTCGGTGTAGGCCAGAGCGTGCTCTCGGGCGAAAGCGCGACGATCACGCAACTGAACGAACTCGCCCCGCGCGCTCCGTACGATGCGCCGAACTGGCTGCCCACCAACCGGCCGGTGCGTTTTGGCGAATTGGCCGAAGCACGCGATCTGACCGTCTCCGGCTACGATGCCGACGCCGTGCGCGTGAATCTGCGCGTGCCGCCCGATCTGTTCATGTGGCACACCAAGGGCGCACCGATCGACTTGCGCTACCGTTACACCGTGCGCCCGACCCCGGACCGTTCGTCGCTGAACATCAGCATCAACGACGGCTTCGTGCAGGCGCTGCCGATTCCGGCGCGGCCCGCCTCGGTGTTCGAACTTGGCCACTATTTCAACAACATCCTGCCGGACAACACCGCCGATGCGCGGCGCACCGTCTATATCCCGCCTCTGCTGCTGACGCCACGGGCACAATTGCGGCTGCATTTCTACTACGACATTCCGAACACCGGCGAATGCCACGGCCGGTTGCTCGACAACGTAGTGGGCTCGATCGATCCGAACTCGAGCATCGACCTGTCGTCGTTCCCGCATTACATGGCCTTGCCCGATCTGGCGGCGTTCGCCAACAGCGGCTTCCCGTTCACGCGGATGGCGGACCTGTCTGAAACCGCCGTGGTCCTGCCGAACGATGCCGACTCGAGCGACTACAGCCTGTACCTGCTCGAGATGGGCCGCATGGGTGCTTCGACCGGCTATCCCTCGACCGGCGTGACCGTGACGAGCGCCGACCAGGTCGACCAGAATGCCAACAAGGACCTGCTGATTTTCGGTTCCCCCGACCGTCAGCCGCTGCTGCAGCGCTGGGCGAAGTCGATGCCGTTCTCGAGCGACGGCGACTCGCGCACGTTCGAGCTCTCCGACATCGTCTTCAAGCTGGAAGACTGGTGGCACGGCGAACGTGGCGTGGAACGCGCGCCGGCGCGGGCGGACCTGTCGCTCGTCAGTTCGAACGGCGCGGCCCTGCTGACCGGCTTCGAATCGCCGTTGCAGAAGGATCGCAGCGCAGTCGCGTTTGTCAGCGCTGCTGGCCAGTCGGATGCGGACCTGAGCTCGGCCCTGCTCGACGCCGACGTGCTGCCGCAAATCCAGGGTGCAATGGCCGTGATCCATGGCCGCAACGTCACGATCACCTCGAACGGCGTGGCCTACTACATCGGCCACCTGTCGCCGCAGGAATATATGCGCTGGGCGCTGTCGTCGCATCCGCTCCTGCTGCTGCTGGGCGGCGTCCTCGCCGCGCTGATCATCGCTGCGCTGTTCTACCGTGCGCTGCGCTCGATCGCCGCGCGCCGCCTGAAGGATTGATATGGCGGTCAAACTCAATACGGCGCCCGTGGCACTTGCATTCGGCCTCGTTGCTTCCATGACCTCGGCGGCGGTCTCGATTCCGGCCACCGCTGCCACGGCCCCGGCTTCAGCGCAATGCGACTGGCCGGCGTATCGCACCTTCGTCGAGCGCTTCGTGCAGGCCGACGGGCGCGTGATCGACTATTCGACGCCGACCCAGCAAACCACCTCCGAAGGCCAGTCATACGGGATGTTCTTCGCACTGGTCGCGAACGACCGCGCCACCTTCGACCGGCTGCTCGACTGGACCCGCACCAACCTCGCCGGCAACCAGTTCGACGCGCAGAACCTGCGTCTGCCAGCATGGCAATGGGGCAGGAAACCAGATGGTTCGTTTGGCGTGCTCGACCCGAATTCTGCTTCGGACTCCGATCTGTGGATCGCCTACGACCTGTTGCAAGCGGGACGTTTGTGGCGTGACGCGAGCTACACGAAGCTCGGCGAGGCGCTTGCCGAGCAGATCGTGAGCAAGGAAGTGACCAGCCTGCCAGGTCTCGGCCCGATGCTGTTGCCCGGCCCGCAGGGTTTCCAGGCTGGTGGCGTGACGCGCGTCAATCCCAGCTACTTGCCTCTGCCCGTGCTGCGCGCACTCGCCAAAGCCCAGCCGGGTGGCCCGTGGAGCAAACTCGCAGACAACGCTTACCAGCTCGTCAAAACCACGTCGCCGCAGGGTTTCGTGCCCGATTGGGCGGCATGGCGCGCAGGCCAGTTCGTGGTCGATCCAAAGAATGGCGACAACGGCAGCTACGACGCGATTCGCGTGTATCTCTGGGCCGGCATGACAGCCTCTGCCGATCCGCTCGCCAAGCCCTGGCTCGCGGCCCTCGGTGGCATGCGCAATCAGGTCGCCCAGGCAGGCTTTCCGCCCGAGAAGGTGGCCGCGACCACCGGCAGCGTCAGCGGCGAAGGACCGCTCAACTACTGGGGCGCGCTTGCGCCTTACTTCAAGGCGCTCGGCGATGACCGCGGCCTCGGTCTCGCACGCACCCATCTGGCAGCGCTCGACAACCCCGTCGCAGGTCACGAACCTGTCTATTACGATCGTGTGCTGGGCTTGTTCGGCACCGGATTTATCGATGGCCGCTATCGCTTCGACGATGCCGGCCGCCTCGTGCCGAGTTGGAGAAACGCATGCGATTGAGCGCCCTCGCGCTGGCGCTGAGCCTCGTTAGCGTCGCTACGGCGATGCTGCCCCCCACCGCCTTTGCCCAGGCTTCGTCCGATCCGCTCAACGTGTTGATCGATCAGGGCAAGTACTGGCAGGCGCACCATCGTGGCGACCTCGCCGAGCAGGCGTGGCAGAAAGTGCTGCGCATCGATCCCAAGCAGCCCGATGCCCTGTTCGGCATGGGCATGGTGCTCGCCGACCGCAAGGACGGCAGCGGCGCGCAGCAATATCTGGCGCGCCTGCGGGCAGTCGCACCGAACTATCCGACCATCGACGACCTCGGCCGGCGCCTTGGCGAAAGCAGCGTGCGCGACCAGACCGTCAACGATGCCCGCCGTTTGCAGCAAAGCGGTCAGGCGGCCAGCGCCGTGCAGGAATATCAGCATGCGCTGCAAGGCAAACCCGCTACGCCCGAGTTGCAACTCGAGTACTACCAGGCGCTCGCGGCCACCCCGCAGGGCTGGGATCAGGCACGCCGCGGGCTACAACAACTCGCGCAGCAAAACCCGGACGATCCGCGCTACGCGCTCGCATACGCTCAACATCTAACGTATCGCGACGTCACGCGCCGGGAGGGTATCGGCCAACTCGAAAAGCTCTCCGGCGACAACACGGTGGGCCCAGCCGCGCGCAAGAGCTGGCGGCAAGCGTTGCTATGGCTCGACGCGCGCGCCCCCGACGCCCCGCTCTATCAAAGCTACCTGCAACTCGCACCCGACGATGCCGCGGTCAAGGCGCGCTTCGATTCGATGGTGCAGCAGGACAGCGCAGCGCGCGAACGGGCGCAGCAAAACGCCGCCGTGGATGCACGCGGCCGCACGATCGCCGATGGCTTTGCCGCGCTCGACCGCAGCGACCTTGCCACGGCGCGCGCCAAATTCTCGTCCGTGCTGGCGAGCAGTCCGAACGATAGCGACGCGCTCGGCGGCATGGGTATCGCCGCACTCAAGCAGGAGCATTTCTCCGAGGCGCGCGACGACCTGGAGCGGGCCTCGCGCAGCGGCAACCCGGCACGCTGGAAAGACGCGTTGCTGAGCGCGACTTACTGGACCTATACCAGCGACGCGATTGGCGCACGCAGCAACGGAGAAGTCGCCAAGGCCAAGTCGCTATTCGAGCGCGCCATTGCGATCAACCCATCCGATGTCACAGCGCAGGTACTGCTCGGCGAAATGCTGCTGAACAACGGCGACCCCGCTGGCGCGGAACAGGCCTACCGGATGGCGTTGCGCCGCCAGGCCGACAACCCCGACGCGATTCGCGGCCTCGTCGGCGCGCTCGCCGCGCAGGGACGCGGTGACGAAGCGCTTCAGTTTGCCAATCAGCTCAACGCCGAGCAGCAGTCGAAAGCAGGCGGCATCGATCGACTGCGTGGTGAAGCGCAGGCCGCCCAGGCGCGCGCCGCCGAAGCGCGCGGTGATCTGGGCGCAGCACGCAGCCTGTTCGAAGACGCACTGCTCAGCAATCCTGATGATCCGTGGATGCGCCTCGACCTCGCGCGCATTTACGTGCGCCAGGGCGCGATCGGCAATGCGCGCAGCATGATGGACGGGCTGCTGGCAGCTCATCCGGACATGACCGACGCGCTTTATGCGAGCGCGTTGCTGTCGGCGGAAACCGAGGACTGGTCAACCGGCCTCTCGCAACTGGACCGGATTGCGCCGGCCCAGCGTACCGACGCCATGACCACGCTGCAGCATCGCCTGTGGGTGCATCAACAGGCGAGCGTCGCGATCCAGATGGCGAAGCACGGCCAGACCCAGCAGGCCTTTGCGACGCTTGCCGCTGCGGAACCGGTGGCGGCCGGCAATCCGGAACTGATCGGTGTGGTGGCGTCGGCCTATCAACAGGCTGGCGATTCGAACCGCGCACTGTGGCTCGTGCGCAGCGCCATGAGCGCCGCGCCCGGCAATACCGATCTGCTTTTGCAATACGCCGGCATCCTGCTCGCGACTCATCAGGATACCGAACTTGGCACGGTGATGCGCCAACTCGCCGGGATGCAACTGACGCCGCAACAGCGTACCGATTTCGGCAACCTGAACTTGACGATCGTCGTGCGGCAATGCGATACCGTTCGGCAGCGTGGCGACCTCGCAAGCGCTTACGACGTCATCGCACCATGGCTCGCGGCGATGCCCGACAATCCGGATCTGCAGGCCGCGCTTGGACGCCTCTACGGGTCGGCGGGCGATGACCGTAATGCGCTCGCCAGTTACCGCGTGGCACTGACGCGCCGCCCCGACGATCTGAGCCTGATGCTCGCGGCCATCCCTGCCGCTACAGGCGCAAAGGATTTTCGTTATGCAGAAGCGCTTGCCACCCAGGCGTTGAACGCCGCACCGGACGACCCCGGCGTGCTGGCCGCCGTCGGCCGGATGTATCGCGCCGAGGGCAAGCTGACGCTTGCGGCCACGTATCTGCAGCGCTCGCTGGTCGCGGCCAACACGCCAGTGGGTTTGGCCGCGCCGCGCTCCGGCTCAGCGAGCAATGTGCCACGTGGCTGGGAGGTGGCCATGCGCCGGATCGGCGCGACGCCGCTGCCCGGCACCAATCCGTTCGAAGGAAAAACCGCCGTCGATGTGCCGGCCGACGCCGCCGGCTCGAGCGGTGCACCCAGCGCGGGCGGTGGCTTCAACGCCGGCGCACGGATGTCGGCGTATGCCGCGCCCGGCGCGTCCCCGTATTCGCAGTCTTCCTATCAGACGCAGACCGTGCCGAACTATCCGCCGCCTTCACAGCCCGCACCGTACGTCGCGCCCTATGTGGCGCCCACGGCGCCTGCCGCGCCCGTGGTCCCGTACACGACGCCTTATGGCGCGCCGTCCAGTGCGCCGAGTTCGAGTAACGCAGCGGGCGGCTACGGTCCCGACGACTCCGGCTCGTCCCAGGCGGGCGCACCGGGCGCCGTGCCCTTGCAACCGTATCCCGGCCAGGGACAGGCGCCGATGCAGCAAGCGCCGCTACCATATAACGCGCCCTATCCTGCGCAAGCCGCATCACCCTATGGAGCACCTGCGCCTTACGTGTCGACGCCGTGGCCGATGTCGCCCGCGGCGCGCGAAGCGCAGGCCAATGCCGCTGCGCAGCAGACGCAAGGCGGCTATGCACCACTGCCTGGCAATCAGAGCAAGTCCAGCAAGAAGCAGAAGACGGTTCGCAACCAGACCACCACCCCCAAGGCGAACGGCGCGGGACAAGCGTATGCGCAGGCGCCGTATGGTCAGCAGCAAGGTTACGGTCAGCAACCATATCCACAGCAGCAAGGATATGGACAGCCGTACCCGCAGCAACAGCAAGCGTACGTGCCGCAGCCGTATCCGCAGCAGGGATATGGGCAACCGGCATATCCTCAGCAGCCCTATGCGAATCAGGGAGCCTACGCGCAGCAGCCGTATATTCCGCAGCCGCCGGCGGGTTACGCCCAGCCGTATTATCCGCAGGCTCCCGCAGCGCAAGCTGCGCCGGCGAACGGCGCCAGCTACGCACCGTCGCCGGCCAATGCCGCCAACTCACAGACGCTCGGCGTCGCCGACGAACTGGCGCAGGTCAATCGCGAGCAGACGAGTACGGTGTCGGGCGGTATCGTGTTCCGCAATCGTGCAGGCGAAAACGGCCTGTCGGACCTGACCGATATCGAAGCGCCGGTCCAGGGGCGCATCCAGGCGGGCAACGGTCATATCGTCGTTACGGCTACGCCGGTAACGCTGGATGCCGGGACCGCGGACAACGCGGCAACGACTCTGTCGCGCTTCGGTTCAGGTGCTGCCAGCATTTCCAGCGAATACGGTTCGCAGACCGCAAACGGCGTAGGCCTGTCTGTCGGCTATGAGGGCAAAAGCCTGGACGGCGACATCGGTGTCACCCCTCTGGGCTTTCGCGAAACCAATATCGTTGGCGGCCTGCAATACAACGGCACGGTGACCGACAAGGTATCGTACACACTCGCGGTCGCCCGACGTGCCGTCACCGACAGCCTGCTGTCGTATGCCGGCACACGCGATCAGCTTGAGGACCTGGAGTGGGGTGGCGTCATTTCCAGTGGGGCTCTCGCGTCCCTTGCGTGGGACGACGGCACGAACGGTCTGTATGCAAACGCGGAGTACCAGTTTCTGAATGGCTACAACGTTGCGGCGAATAGCGCCATCAAGGGTGGCGGGGGCGTTTACACGCGTTTGCTGAAGGACGCGGACCAGACGCTCACGATCGGCCTGAATACGACGTTGATGGGCTATAACCGGAACCTCTCTTACTTTACGTACGGCCAAGGTGGTTACTTCAGTCCGCAGCAATATGTGATATTGAACCTGCCGGTGGAATGGACTGGGCGCAACGGTCCGTTTACTTATGACGTGAAGGGGTCGATTGGTGTTCAGCACTACCGCCAGGATGCATCGGACTACTTCCCTCTTGGAAACAATACTTCCGCCGCGTTGAGAAGCGCACTCATTACCGCAGGCACGGCACCGGATTCGGGTGCCATCTATCCGGCCCAGAGCAAGACTGGTGTTGCCTACTCGTTTAGCGCGGTGGGTGAATATCAGCTCGCACCGCAACTCGCGGTAGGCGCTACGGCGTCGCTCGGCAATGCGTATCAGTACCGTGAATGGCTGGGGGCCGTTTATGTGCGGTATAGCTTTACCAAGCAGATGGGGCTGCAGCCGTTCCCGCCGACGCCTTTGACGTCGCCTTATGTTTCGTTGTCTAACTAGGCGATGCTGTGGTGAGGGGTGACGCGGGGATATGCGCGCGTTGAGTCGGGACCGGCGGCTGCAGGCGTGGTGAGGGAGCAGAGACGCGGTCCCGCTCCCTCGGGGCCGAGCCCAGATATCAGGTGGTCATGGCGTGCGGCCCTTGGCCGATTACTGTCCTGATGATTTGTCGACCGGCCCTTCTGTGAACGTCATGTATTGCTTGATGTCTGGCTGACCCAGCGCAATCGTATTGAGCAACCCAACTCCAAGTTGCCGCGCGAACTCATCGTCCAGCTTGAAATCTTGTTCATCAGCCATCACCACGCCCATTCGCCCAGCTATTAGCGGGGCGAGCTTGTTTGGATCGATGGTATGCACGACTAGCTGTTGTAGATCTTCGTGATAGGTTAGAACCACGGAATACGGCGGATGTTTAGCCATCAAAAACCTCTGCATGCTTGATATCTTTCGAATGCTCTCTGTCTGCACAGCGCGAGAAGGCGCTTATTCCTCGGGCCCGCAAGCGTGGTGCACATATCCTGATCGAGCTCGAATTGGTCGTGGCACTGACTCTCGTGATTTTCCATACCACCGCACTTTACCATTCCCCCGTCACCTCTCGCGGCCCCGAAGAGCGCACCATAAAGCGTTGACCTCTTCGCAGAACTGGTCAGATCCGGCACGAGGGCAGGATAAGGAACTTGCGACTGATCGCTCAACATCAGTTCCGTCGTCTCACCCCAGTCCGGAAGTGCCTCACTCAATTCATCGCCAAAAAGCTTCCCCGACAATTTGGCTTTCCACGCCATGTAACATTCCACGCAGAGTTTCGGAGCGAACGCGGCAGCGACAGATTTAAGCCCCGCGAGGTTAGCGGATGGCGCAATGGGATCGTTACCTAGCTCCCAGTTGTTAAGCCACACGTCCAGTTCAGCATCGTCGATCGATTGTGGCGCACCGTCATTCGTTGCTACCGTCGCAGTCCGCGTCGATACCGCGCCATTTGCAGCATAGCCATACCTGACGACCAGCTTGCGCGCGAGCCCACCGTTGACTATCCCTGCTTTCTCGCTGTACTGGAAAACCGATACGCGACCGCGCGCGTCGTAACTGATATCTGCCTGACCACTATTGCCAGCAATAGACGTCGCGCGATCAGCGGCGTCACGACTAAGCGTCCGCATCGACCAGCCTGACACCGCATCCTGCGTCGTTGCGATGTTGCCTCTTGCATCGTAGGTGTAGGTCCAGTCTTCGGTCTTTGCGCCGTTGTGGGCGATCGTCGCCGCCAGAAGACGCCCTACCTCATCGTACCGCGCGCCGACCGTCGACTGTTCACCAGTCCCGGTCGCCTGCAGCCCCAGTTCACCTGTCGGGTCAGTCGTCTTCTGCTCGGCATAGCCCGTAACGTCGCCTTGCGAGTCATAGACGAACGCCCGGACCCTGCCCGGCGTAGCGACCAGATGCGGACGCAGCGAACTGCCATCGTTGTACTGAACCGTTGTGAGCGTCGTCTTCCCGCTGGAAGTCGCAACCGCTTTTATGGGACGGTTCGCGCTATCCCACGTGTACTGCGTGCCGCCGTCAGGGGTCGCTCTCTGCAAGAGATTCCCTGCACCATCCCACTTACGCAATATCGTTCCGCCGGGTGTAGCGATTGAACCTGGACGCCATGCGTCCGGAAAACTGAAGCTGTATGTGCTCGAACCGGACATGTCGCTGAGTGTCGTCCCGCCCGAACCATAGCTAAGCGAGGTATTACGGGTCGTGTCGGGATGGCTGACCGTTATGACGCGCGCATTGGCGTCGTATGTCCACGTTGCCGTCTTCGATCCCGATTCGTCCACTACGCCGGTCAGCGCGTTGGGAAATCGAGCATCCTCATACAGATACTGACGGATGGTGCCATCGGGATGGGTTACCGAAGCAAGATTCCCCTTGCCGTCGTACGCATACCGCGTCGTATTGCCCAAAGGATCCACCATGGCAACAATGCGATCGCTATCGTCATACTGAAAATCGATCTTTAGTTTATCCGGCCCGATGTTATCGACCGCGAACTCGTTCACCAGCACCATCAGGCCTTTGTAATCAAACCCGAACTTGCGCAGCGTCCCTGTGCGGGTCGTCTCAGAGTAGATCAAGCCGATATTGGCCGAGTAGGCTTCTGTGGTACCAAGGAGTTCATCTTTCAGGTAGTAGTACCCATCGTTGCCGTTCGTCAGCGAGAAGCCGCGATTTCCCAACATGGTCCACGCACTTCCGTTCCACTTGAACGTCATCGGGCGCTGGTCGCCCCGATAAATAACGATCTGCGGCGTGCTCGCGTTGAGCCCCGTCAGATCAATCCTCCGTTGCCAGTTGTTGACCCAGTTGCTACCCATCGCCGTCTGCGTGGTGTCATAGAGCCTGGACAGGTAAGTGCGTCGAAAGGTGAGCGGGAGCGTGTCGCCGCTCGCAAAATCGGCTTCGGCGAGTGTGACGATGCCCTCGGCTGGTAATACCGGGTCAGCTACCGGGCATGTATCTTCTGGCGACGGCGGGACCGGAGCGCCAGCGCAGTAGTCCCGGATCCAGTCCGAAGCATTGGGACAGTTGTAGTAATTCATACTGCCGTACGAATCGCCCGGCCCCCTGGACATAGGTGACGTGCCCGCCACCTGAATCGCACAGCTCGGGGTTCGAGGTATGCCGAGAGATTGTTGATAGACCTGCATGCATTGCGTGTAGTCTGCTGCGTCGGATCCGGTGCCAATCGTCATCAGACAAGACGCTGCAGACAGGCAGAAAGCCAACCGCAGGCTGTCACGGAGTTTCCATGCTTTCATGTTTCTCCTTCAATTGTTGGTTTTTCGTTTTGAAGGCGTAACATTTTTAATTAAATTTGCAATCCTATGTATCTTACAATTACTGGAATCACGGACAACTTGCGATAGCGCAAAGAATGGTTTGCAAGTGCTTCTACAACGCTTGGGAAACTACTTATTTGCCTGTCAGGCAGTTCCGGAGCAAGACGTCGCCTACGTGAATCGCAGAAGCGAAACGCCGTCAGAGGCGAGGCGCAAAAGGAGGAAAGCTAGAAGATGAAACGAGCGGGACTAAAGCTCAAAACGCCCCTTCAGCCTGGAAGAAAAAGCGGAGGACGACCATAAGCATGACCGACACGCGCCGTCACATCGGACGCGCGGTTCTTCTTGTTGTATTTCTCTTCTGGAGCTTTGCCAGGAAGAGGTAGCGCACTGAAGGGTTGCAATTGTCGCTGGCGTACCCGGTTCCGTTCTGGCAACACAGACAGAATACCGGTCCACCAGAGTCCCTTTGCCCAAAAACAAGTCGCCAAACCCAAACAGACCGGATGCCTGCACGACTGCTATATCTTCAGAAAAACTTGTCCACAGAAACTGTTCGCAAGGCTGTGGACAACATGGCTGAACGCGCCGCAAGTACCTGACGCAGAACACTTAACGCTCCACGTCCTCCGCGCGGGCAGAATGCTCGCTAAGCGGCGGCGGCCGGAAAAAACCCGAGATATTCGAAAGCCTCCGGACGATCGGCATCGACCCAGGCACTGAGCGCCCCCACCGACTCAAGCGTGTCAACTGTTGCGTGGCGATTCGACACAAAACGCCAGCTCGGTAAAGCGTCAGACTCGGATCCAGCAACGCCCCCCTCCACGCCCTCCGCCACACGCAACCCACCCAACTCCGCCCCAACCCGCTCAAGCGCCGCAATCAACGCCTCACGCTTCGGCGTATGCACGACAAACCCTTCATTAGCCAACGCCGCCACATCGACACCAAGCAGCGCACACAACCGTTGCTTCGCCACCGCATCCTGAGCATCAGCCGCACGCGACTTCTGAATCAGTTCAACTGTCGTCGCATCGACCAGTTGCCCTCCGCGCATCAGCGGCGCAAGCCCGGGCGTCCACGCCTCCGGCGGGCACCCCTTGGCCGCAGGCTCCAACTGGATAAACGGATTGATTTCGGCCGGATAAATACGGCAGACCAAAGGCCGCTCTTCATAGATGCCGCAGCGCATATCGGCCTGCAGGTTCGGACACGGCCCAGCAAACGCGCCCGTCAGGATCACCACGATCCGCGTGGGCAAACTGCCGCTCATCGCCGCAAACGAACGGCGCCGCTTATGAGCCGCCTGCAGATTGTCCGCGGCGGGCTCCTCGGGCCAAGGCAAAGCCTCGCAGAGAATCTGCACCTCGTTACCGCGCCCCAGCCACGCGAGCGCCTCTGCAACCGTCAACGGCAAACGCAGATCGTGACAGCACTTGCCGCACATCGTGCATTCGAAATCGATATCCATGCTCATGCTCAATCAGTGTCCCATCGCGCGTCGCGGTGCCTGCCGGCAGCAGGCTGGCCGCACTTTATCACGCACCGAGATCGAGCGAGTAACGCCGGCAATGTTCGAGGTAGCCGGCTTCATGACCGCTCACCAGTTCCACGATACTCCTCCAGAGCCACGGCGGCGCATCGATCGTTTTGCTGCGACTGCGCCGTAGCTCGCCCAGCCACGCCTTGCGCTCCGTGTCGTCCATCTGGCTCGCATGGGCCTTGCCGACAACAAGTGCAAGAAAGCGCGCCGCCTTCATCGCTTCATCGCGCGTCAGTTGTTCAATCGTAAGCTTCATGTCTTGCGGCAACAGTTCACGAATCACCACCGCGCGCTCGGCGAGACGCGCCGCACGCATCCGGTCGCCAAGAAACGGCGCGAGATGACGTGCTCCCTCCACGACGCGCTGTGCATTGTCGCGTGGCATGCGCGCGCCTGCGTAGCGCGGCGCCGCCGCTTGCGCCGCCTCCTTGATGTCGATCAGGCAAAGATCGTCACCGTCGATCGAGGCACCGTCGACATCGAGCAGCACCGCATAGCGCAAGCGCCCTAGCGAACTGCAACCTTTGACCCAATAGGCCGCGTCGAGGACGGTGACCTTCGCCGCTTCGTCCTCCGAACGCAACTCTGTGGCAAGACGCGCAAGCGTGCGCTTTTCGAACAGCGCCGCAATCTCGCTACGCTCGCTTTTCGACAGCGGCCAGAAACGCTTGCCGAGCGGAATCTCCGGCTCGACATCTTCGATGCGCTCCTCGGCGAGGTGCTGCCACGAGCGCCGCAGCGCTTCCTTCATGACGACCCGCACCACCTCGGGTTTTTCGGCCTGGATGTCCGTGTGATCCGAGGCGTCGTCGAACGCGCGTTCGTAGCCGTCCGCGAGCGCTTCCATCATGCGCACGGTGGTGACGCCGGATAGATCCGAACCGCGTGCGGCCGTGGCGAGCGACAGGCCGAGGCGGATCAGATCGTGTGCCGGGTTGCCGATCACCGTCTGATCCAGATCGCGGATCTGGATTTCCACGCGGCCTTGCGCATTTGCCACCGGCCCGATATTGCCGGCATGACAATCGCCGCAGATCCACACTGCGGGGCCTTGAGGCAAAGCGTCACTTTCCATGCCGTCGAGCCATTCGTAAAACTTGGTGGTGTTGCCCCGCACGTAAGCATCGGCCGAGCGCGCCATCCTGGCGTTGCGGCGGGCGACCAGCAGTTCCATTCGGGCATCGGGCTTGGGAAGACCGGCGCGCGCGGCGTTTTTCTTTGGCATTGTGGGGTCGTCCAGAGGCTATCGATCGATTTATCAGTTGCCCACCATGCCACAGCGCGACCGGGCGAACAACCCGAAACGCGCCTCTGCCAGGGCCGCCGTTTCACGCAGCCTTTCGGGGACATTGCGGGAACGCGGATTGCTACCTGCATCCTAGATGTACTCGCCTGGCGAGTGCCCCGATCCGGCCCGCCGAACCCGCAACGCGACACCTGCCGGCGCGAACGCACGCATCGATGTGACAACATGGAGCAGAACCATGCCATTCACGGCAGACGACCATGGCTGCCCCGGCTGGAAAGGGGAAATGGCCGAACGAATCCGCTCATTCGACTGGACGGCGACCGAACTGGGTCCCATCGGCCAGTGGCAGCAAAGTCTGGTCGCCGCTGTGCAATTTGTACTTGGCTCGCCATTGCCAATCGTGATGCTATGGGGCAAGCAGGGCTACATGGTCTACAACGATGCCTACGCGGTGTTCGCTGGTGGTCGTCATCCGTACCTGCTCGGCTGCCCGGTCGAACTGGGCTGGCCGGAAGTGGCGTCGTTCAACCGCAATGTGGTGGACACCTGTCTCGCGGGCCGCACGCTGTCGTACGTAGACAAGGAACTCGTGCTGCTACGCAATGGCAAGCCCGAAGATGTGTGGATGGATCTGTACTACAGCCCGGTGGCCGACGACAGCAGTGCGCCGGCGGGCGTGATTGCCGTGGTCGTGGAAACGACTGGGCGCGTGCTCACCGAACGCTCGCGGCAGCACGCCGAAACTGCACTGCGCCTGCTCACCGAAACGCTCGAGCAACGTGTCACCGACGCCGTCGCGGCGCGAACGCTGGCCGAAGCGCAACTGCGCCAGGCGCAGAAGATGGAGGCGATCGGCAGCCTCACGGGCGGCGTCGCGCACGACTTCAACAACGTGCTGCAGGTGATCAACGGCAACCTGCAGATGCTGGCTGCCGACGCCGGCGAGCATCCGGCCACCCAGCGCCGCATCGCCGCCGCCACCCAGGCCGTAAAACGCGGCGCACAACTGGCGGCTCACCTGCTCGCCTTCGCGCGCCGTCAGCCACTCTCCCCTGCGGTGTTGAACCCGCGGCGGCTGCTCGACGGCATGAGCGAGATGCTGCACCGCGCGCTCGGCGAAACGATCCGGGTCGACACCATCCTCGGCCCCGATCTGTGGAATGTGCTGGCCGATCGCAACCAGCTTGAAAACGCCCTGCTGAATCTGTCGATAAACGGCCGCGATGCCATGCACGGCGAAGGCACGCTCACGATCCGCGCCGAGAATCTCGTCGTCGCCGAGCGCGACAATCCAGGCTACGTCGATCTGTCTGCTGGGGAGTACCTGGTATTTTCAATCGCCGACACCGGTATCGGCATGCCAGCCGAGGTGCTCGCGCGCGCGGTCGAACCGTTTTTCACAACCAAGCCCAATGGGCATGGCACCGGCCTGGGTCTCAGCATGGTGTTCGGCTTCGTCAAGCAAAGCGGCGGCCACACGGTGATCGACAGCGTGGTCGGCAAAGGCACCACGGTGCAGCTCTTTTTCCCTCGCTGCCGCGAAGCCGAGACCGTCGAGGTCGCGGACCTGACCGAGGCGCCGGTGGGCGGACGCGAGACGATTCTCGTGGTCGAAGACGACGCCGAGGTGCGCCTGACCGCGGTCGAAATGCTGATGCAACTCGGCTACAAGGTGTTGACCGCCGCGGACGGCGACGCGGCGCTCGAATTTGTCGACAGCGACCTGCAGATCGATCTGCTCTTTACCGACGTGGTGATGCCCGGCACCGTCAAGAGTGTCGAGCTGGCCCAGCGCGCTGCGTTGCGGTCATCGGCTATTCCGGTACTCTTCACGTCCGGCTATACGCGCGACGAAATCTTTCACCACGGCAAGCTCGACGCCGGTGTGACGCTGCTGAGCAAGCCGTACCGCCGCGACGATCTTGCCGGCAAGGTGCGCGGCGTGTTGAATGCGCACCGCGCGAAGCTTGCGAACACCACGACAGACACGCCGCACGCCGTGGCGGCGCCCTATGTGCTGCTGGTCGAAGACGATCTGCCTTCACGCGAAGCGATGGGTGAGCTGCTCGAATCGTTCGGACTGCAACACACTTCGGTCGCCAGTGCCGAAGAAGCGCTCAAGCTTGCGTCGACGCAACGTTACGATATCCTGTTGAGCGACATCAGCTTGCCCGGACTTTCTGGCGACGCGCTAGCGCGAGCTCTGCGAAGCACGCAACCCCACCTGCGGATTCTGCTGATGTCGGGCTACGGCGAAAGTGCTGAAATCGGCCAGGCGATACGCGGCGCACGCCTGCTGGCGAAGCCCGTAGATATCGAAGCTCTGCGCCGAGAACTGGCAGCGTCCGCCCCACACATCGAACCAGCAGCATAGGCCGCCCGCTCTACTGCATGGCGAAACGAACCGAAGCGAGACGAACTAAATCCAAACGA
>NZ_JAMFSB010000083.1 GCF_026225065.1 Paraburkholderia sp.
GTGTCGCTATCGAGGTATTCCGTGAAAGGCGCGATCGCCGACGCAACAACCGGCGTACCGCAAGCGAGCGCCTCGAGGACAACCAGTCCGAAACCCTCGCGCACCGACACCATCGCCAGAACATCCGCGCTCCGGAACAGTGCGGGCATCGCGGCATCTTCGAGCGGCCCTGTGACGACGATGCTTTCTTGCGGTCCGATGGATAGGCCTAGTCCCGCCGCACGCTGGATAAACCGCCGCGTGTACGAATCGTGATCGAGCAGACTGGCGCCACCCGCGACGACCAGTTGCGCATCGGCAAACACCGCACGCACTGCGGCAAATGCATCGAGTAGCGCAAGCGTGTTCTTGCGCGCTTCGACGCCGCCTACCGCGAGAATCAGCGGGCCTGTTCCGAGTCCCAGGCGTTGCCGGATGGCCTCGTCTGTGGGCAACATAGGCGAGGTGAAACGTGTTGCATCGACGCCATTCGGCACGGTGACCGCAGCGATTCCGTAACGGCTGAGCATTTCACCCGTCCACGTGTCGCTCACGCATAAAACCTGATCCGCGTCGCGGTACGCGCGTTCCTGCCATGCCGCGAGGCGCGGCTCGTCGAAATGATCCAGATGATGCACGGTACGCACGAAACCGTGAATCGCACCTTCCTCCTTGAGTTCCGCCAACGCATTGCCGCTGATGCTGTCCTCGGCGTGCAAGACATCGAACGCGCTCGTGCCGTGCTCAAGCACACTGCGTTTCAAGGCACGAATGCGCGCATCGACCAGCGCTACAGTGCCGGCTTGCGACCCGATCACCGGCGCATACACCACGCGACAAGGCGGCGTGCGAAATAGCGTCTCGCCGTTCGTAGCTGGCGCGAACACGGTGACATCATGGCCCTGCGCGCTGAGTGCGCTCGCGAGTTCGAGCGTATGCACCACGCCGCCGCGCGGATTGACCGAATGCGTTAGCAGCCCAATGCGCAACGCGCCCGTGTTCATTGCAGCACCTGATCCGTCGGGACAATAAACGGCTCGCCGCTAAAGTCCCACAACACGGCAGCGTCTTCACCGCGATGCACAACCACCTCACGCGATGCATCCACCGTTCCAACCACGGCGCAAGTTAGCGAACGCGCCACGAACTGGGCCTGCACACGCGCTACGTGTTCTTCCCGTACCGCGAGCAGATAACCGTAACTCGGAAACGCGGTAACCCAGCGTGCCAGCGGCACATCGGCGGGCTTGGGAATCGCGTCAAGATCGATGCGCGCGCCGACCCGCGAGCATTCGAGCAACATCAATGCCGTGCCAAGCGTACCCGCCATGCTGATGTCTTTCGCCGCGTCGCACAGCCCACTCTCGGCCAATTGCGGCAGCAATTCCAGATCGTCTCGCAGACGCGCAGCCGGCGCGCCCACCGAAGCATTCCAGAACGGATACGGCTCTTCGAAGCGGCCACGCAGATCGACCGCCATCAGCAGCCGGTCGCCGGGCCGCGCGTTGAAGCTCGACAGCAGCGCTTTGGCGCGCCCGAGGATCGACACCGCCAGTTGCGCGTGATCGCTACGCGCATTCGTGTGCCCACCCACAATCGGCACCCCGTACGCTACTGAAGCCGCCGCCATCCCCGCGAGCACCTCATGCGCCGCTTCGATGCCATTACTCCAGAGTGCATCCACGACCGCGAGCGGACGGCCGCCCATCGCGTAGATATCGCTGACGTTGACCATCACGCTGCTGTAGCCCGCGAACCACGGCATTGCCTGCACGAAGTCGCTGACCATGCCTTCGATAGCGAACAACAGGTACTCATCACCATCCTGCAAGGCCGCGCAATCGTCACCTACGGCCACCGCCTGACCGAGATCGCCAGCGCCGCCAGGCAGCCGTCGCGCCAGCGAGGACACCACGCCGGCGATATCGGTCTTGTGCCGGAAGCCGCGGCTCTCGCGCAAGCTGGCGACGAGATCCGCCACACTCATGACGCGCTCCGCGATTTCGCAACAAAGCCGCTGCGCGGTGTCGCGCACGGCGGGTAGTGTTCGAGTTGCGCTTGCATCAGATGATGCGGACGCCCAAGCATCGTCTCCTGCGCCAGCGCATCCCAATGCAGCGCCTGAAACATCGGTACGTTCTGGCTCTGCACGTGGGCGAGAAACGTCTCGCAGCCGAGTGCATGAGCACTAGTCACGGCAAGCCGGATCAGCGTCGCGCCGATCTTGCCGTGACGTCGAAACGCCGCGTGCACCGCAAGCCGTGAGCCGTACCACACGCCCGGCGCCTCCTGGTGGATGCGCACCGTGCCCACTACCTGTTCGGGCATGCCGGCAATGCAGCTCACCGCCACCAGTTGCTGGGCACGTTCATCGACCTCGTCGCGATCGTCACCGACAAAGATGCCCTGCTCGATGCAGAACACCGCACGCCGCAGCTTGTAGGCCCCCTCAGCTTCCCACGGCAGCGTGGTCCATTTGATGCGGAACTCGGTCGGCGTGTATAGCACCGGCGTGAGATCGAGTTCTTCGGATGCGCCCGCAATCGCTTCGCCAAACATGATCACACCTCGTACGAAGATAGCGACGAACAGGCGCCGCACTTACCGCAACCAGCCTTGATGTCGCTAGAGCGCATCTCCGCTTGAGCGAGCATCGCCCCGAGCGGCTGCAGAACCGACTTCATGAATTCAGGCGTAGGCGCCGGATGATCCTCTAACGGCGTGCCGCTGATCGGCACGAATGGCACGACAAACGGATAAACGCCGAGCTCGATCAGCTCGCGCGACATCGTCAGAATTGCCTCGGCCGTATCGCCGAGTCCGGCGAGGATATAGGTACTCACCTGGCCGCGTCCAAATACGGCCACTGCCGCCTTGAACGACTCCATGTAGCGCGACAGCGGGACGCTCGACTTGCCAGGCATGATGCGTTCGCGCAATGAAGGGGTTACCACTTCGAGGTGCATACCAAGCGTATCGATGCCGCTCGCTTTCATGCGGGCGAACCAGCGGTCGTCGTCCGGTGGTTCGCATTGCGCCTGAATCGGCAGATCGACAGCCGCGCGGATCGCAAACGCGCTTTCGCACAGGATCTGCGCACCGCGGTCGCTGGTGGGCGGCGTGCCGGTGGTCAGCACCATATGCTTGACGCCGTCGAGCAACACAGCCGCGCGCGCTACCTCGGCGAGCTGCTCCGGAGTCTTGCGAGCAATCGTGCGGCCTGCCGCCAAAGACTGGCCGATCGCGCAGAACTTGCAGGTCTTGCGACGGCTCTCGTAGCGGATGCAGGTCTGCAGCACCGTGGTCGCCAGCACGTCGGCACTATGCAGCGTGGCGATGTGCGAATACGGCACACCGTCGAGCGTCTGCATGCCATAGAAACGCGGCGCCTTCGGAAAGCTGATATTGGCGATCGGAATCGTGCCACGCAGCAGCGAACTGGTGCCGCTCGCGTCGGCTGGTGCCGCGACGAATGGAGAATGCCACGCGGTGTTGGTATGCACCGGCACCATGATGGTCACGCCATCCACTGTCACAGCCTTGTGGTCCGACGGCCCAGCGCCACCGCGCCGGCTGGCGACGCCTGTACCCGGATCGGCAAGCCGCAGGCCGACCGATTGCAACTCAGTCATCAATTGCCGGCTCGCGGCTGGCAAGGTCTCGTTGGCGTTCATCGCGGCATCCCGTGGTTGAGTTGAAATCAGTGCCGGTTTCAGGGGCAAAAGCGTTGGCGGAGGCGCCCCATGACGGCATCGGCGAGACGGTCGTGGCCGGCCGTTCGTTGATCGCGAGGCTAAGCAGTTCGGGCCGCGCGTAGTGGCCCACCGAATCCATCATGCGTTTGCGCTTGGTGATCAGCGCCATGTCGAGATCGGCGATCACCATGCCCTCACCCTCGCGCAGCGGCGTAGCGAGATGCTGCCCTTCCGGCGAGACGATCGCCGTATTGCAGCCGCCGCGCAGCGCTTTCTGCAGACCCGTGTCGCTGGTAATCGAAGCAATCTGCGCTTCGGTCAGCCACCCCGTCGCGTTGACGACGAAACAGCCCGACTCCAGCGCGTGATGCCGGATCGTTACTTCGATCTGCTCAGCAAAGATCGGCCCCACCAGCGAGCCCGGAAACTGGCTGCAGTGAATCTCTTCGTGCTGCGTCATCAGCGCATAGCGCGCAAGCGGGTTGTAGTGCTCCCAGCAAGCGAGCGCACCAACCCGGGCATGTGCGGTCTGCACCACCTTCAGCCCTGCCGCATCGCCTTGCCCCCAGATCATCCGTTCATGAAACGTCGGCGTGATCTTGCGGCGCTTGAGCAGCAACTGGCCGTCCACGTCGAAGATCAGTTGCGTGTTGTAGAGGCTGCCGTAATCGCGCTCGTTGACGCCGAGGACGACCACCATGCGATTCAGACGCGCCCGCTCGGCCACCGCCTGCGTCACCGGCCCCGGCACCACTACCGCCTCGTCATACAGCTTCATATGATCGGCACCGGAGGCAACCGGAGGCCGCACGAACGAGAAGTACGGGTAATACGGCACGAAAGTCTCGGGAAACACGATCAGTTGCACGCCTTCGCGCCCCGCCTGATCGATTGCTTCGCAGACCTTGTTGAGCGTGCCGTCGCTACGCTCGAAGTCCGGTGAAATCTGGACCGCAGCGGCACGGACAATGCGTTTTTCAGACATGGTGATGGCCGCCTGTGCTCAGACCGTCCAGGTGTGGATGACCAGCGCGTTGTCCTTACGATGCAGAAGCTGGATGTCGAGCACGTCGAGCGGGCTGATCGGGCGGATGCCTTCGATCAGCGAAGCCTCACCGTGTCCATACAGCGCCTGCAACGCGAAGCGGCACGCATACACCTTGCCGCCTTCTTCCATGAACTTCGTCAACTGTTTGTTGAAGTTCAGATGACCAGGGAAAGCTTCGTCGCCGAGTGTCGGAAAGCCGCGCTGCAAGCCGAGCGTGACGCCTGGCCCGTAAAGCAGTACTGACGTCTCGAAGCCTTTGCGTTGCAAGCGGGTCGCCTGCAGCAGGTTGACGAAACCGATCGAGCCTTCGAAGGCCACCGTGTGAAACGTGACAAGCGCTTTTTCGCCCGGCTCGGCCTTCACGTCCTCGAAGACCTTCTCTTCGTAATCGACGAGGTAATCGCCCTTCTGATGCAGCGGTTTGTTGACGGCAGGCATGGCACTCTCCAATGTGGTTTGCGTGAACGGTAAATGTCGCGTGGTAGCACGGCGCCGCAAGACGTCTGCGCCGCGCTTACTAACGCAACGGCCGTGCCATTAAAGGCAGGCGCCGATGCGATCACTTTCCAATCAAACAGACGATCATTCGTTAAGCGCCCCGAAAAAATTTTTGGCCTGAAGCTTGCGTACAGCCAGCGCCATCAACAGAAGCGCCGTTTGCAGCGTCAATCGCACCAGCCGGGTGCGATCAAGCGATGCAAATGCGCACAGCCGGTGCAGTCATTCACCATAAACGATCAATCCGATCATTGAATGCGATCACTTTTAGCAACGCAAAAACGATGAGTAGCCCGACACATCACTGGATCAAACGCCTCGCCGAAATCCGCAAGCCCGCTTACCTCGCGATTCCCGACCTGATCGAAGAAGATCTCGCCACCGGGCGGCTGCGGCCACGCGACCGGCTGCCAGGCCTGCGCGATCTGGCCGACGAGCTGTCGCTCAACTACACCACGGTGGCACGCGCCTACGCCGAAGCGAAGAAACGCGGCCTGCTCGATTCGCGCGCCGGCAGCGGCACCTTCGTACGCGGGCGCACCGCCACGCTGCCGCTCTCCGGCGGCAGCAGCATCGAGATGACGATGAACACGCCACCCGAGCCGGCGGAGTACGCAGCGCGTTTGAGCGAATCGGCCGCACGTCTGATGGCGGATACCGATCCGTATCAGTTGCTGCGCTATCAGGACTTCGGTGGCTCGCTGGCCGACAAGGCGGCCGGCGCCGAGTGGCTCAAACGCCGCCTGCCCAACTGCCCGGCGGAAAACGTGCTGGTGTGCCCCGGCATTCACAGCGCGCTGGTGGCGCTCGTTTCGCAACTTGCGCGACCGGGGGCGATGATCTGTCTCGACACGCTCGCCTATCCGGGCATCAAGGCGATCGCGGCGCAACTGGGCGTGCGCCTGCAGGCGCTTGCACGCGACGACGAAGGGCCACTTGCGCATGCGTTCGAAGCGCTCTGCAAGACCGACAAGCCGAGTGCGTTCTACTGCAATCCGACGCTGCAGAATCCGAGTACGCTAACGCTCACGAACAAGCGCCGCGAAGCACTCGCGGATGTCGCGCTACGCTATAGCGTGCCGATCATCGAAGATGACGCCTACGCCATGTTGCCGCTGCAGGCGCCCGACACGCTGGCGAGTTTCGCGCCGGAATTGACTTACTACGTCACCGGCCTTTCCAAAAGCTTTGGGGCAGGCTTACGCGTCGCCTATCTGCAGGCGCCCACGCCACGGCAAACGCAGCGCCTCGCTGGCGCACTGCGCGCGACCACCGTCATGGCAAGTCCGTTTACGGTGTCGCTCGCGACCCAGTGGGTGATCGACGGCACCGCGCAAGAGATGCTCAACGCGATTCGCAGCGAGTCCAGAGCCCGTCAGGCGATCGCGGCACGCGTCCTTGAGGAGTGGTCCTACGATGCGCATGCCGATGGCTTTCATCTGTGGCTGCCGATTCCGGGCGTCGATGGTTGGAGTTCATCCGAGCTGGCGCTGCAGTTGCGCAATCAGGGCATCGCCGCCGTCGCCAGCGCTGCGTTTTCGACCGATGGCAATCCGCCCAATGCGGTACGCGTGTGTCTTGGTGGATCGAAGAATCGTGAAGAGTGCGAGGAGGCGCTGCGCATCATTGCCGAAACGCTTGAGCATCCGCATCATCTGCATTCGGCAATCATGTGAGACGCAAGCACAAAGAGATGCACTAAAAACAGCGCTGAAAGCCAATCAAAAGGCGATGCTCCTAACACGCCGCAACCCGGCCACGTACGCGCACGCTCAAGTTTTCGGTTGCGCCGCCGTATACCCGCAAGAGATGTCGTGCCCCGCATCAGCGATGAGGAGGCAAGACACGCTCAATAGTCTGAAGATTGACTCGCTGCAGGGTGTGACTCTACCGCCCCGCCATAAACAGTTCAAATACTCATCACGGCCCTTCCGGGCTCGCGGCGTACCTCACCGCGCCATAAAGTCCAACCGCCCCGACCGGTTCTAGCCGCCGCGCCGATGCCACAAGCGTGGGCGGCAGGCAGTCATCCGCTAAACGTATTCAGGAGTAGTAGTTGTGTCGCTTTTTAGAAATCTGAAAATTGCCGCCAAGCTGGCGTTGCTAGGCGCCGTGCTGTTGGCGGCGACGATGGTGGTCGGGCTCGAAGGATGGCATGCGCTCTCGAAAACGCACACGCTGCAGACCGAATCCGCCTTGACCCTCGAGCAATACAGCCAGGCAGCCGACACCGCCCGCGTCGCCCAGGTCGAGTTCAAGAAGCAGGTCCAGGAATGGAAAGACCTGCTATTACGCAGCACCGATGCGGGTGCGCTCGCCACTCATCAGCAGGCGTTCGTCGCGCAGAGCGACAAGACCACGGCCGCGCTGCAAAAACTCAGAAGCCAGTTGGCTGCGTTGAGCGTGAACCTCGATGGCGTCGACAATGCGATCGCCACGCATGAGAACCTGCAGACGAGCTATCTCGGCGCACTCCAGCATTTCGACGTCGCCAATCCCAACAGCCCGCATGTCGTCGACGCGCTAGTCAAAGGCATCGACCGTGCGCCGACCAATGCGATCGACGCGATTGTCGCCTCGGTCATGCAACAGGCGCAGGCTTCGAACCAGCGCATCGAACAGGCCTCTGTCGACGCTTACCACCTGGCGTGCACTCTGTTGCTGGTCGTCGTGCTGGCCGCACTCGTGGCCGGCGCCGCAGCGGTCTGGTTCCTGAGCCGCAGTATCACCGTGCCGGTAAGGCAAGCCGTGGGCGTAGCGCAAGCGGTGGCCGCAGGTGATCTACGTGCCGATGTCACTGTCGAGAGCAGCGATGAAACAGGCCAGTTGCTGGTCGCGCTCAACGACATGAATCACCGGTTGCGCCATATCGTCAGCGAAATCCGCGAGGGCGCCACGACGATTTCCGCCGCCACCCAGCAGATTGCCGCGGGCAATCTGGATTTGTCCGCACGCACTGAGCAGCAAGCGGCGTCGCTCGAAGAAACCGCCGCATCGATGCAGCATTTCACGGACTCCGTGCAACAGAACGCCAGTCATGCACGCAACGCAACCACACTTGCACAAACCGCGGCACAAGCGGCGCGTGACGGCGGCGCCGTAATGAGCGACGCGGTGCGCACGATGGCGCAGATCAACGCGGCATCGAAGCGGATCGTCGACATTACCGGCGTGGTCGAAGCCATTGCAGCGCAGACCAATATCCTCGCGCTCAACGCAGCAGTCGAAGCGGCTCGCGCGGGCAGCCAGGGACGCGGCTTCGCCGTGGTCGCAAGCGAAGTGCGTAGTCTCGCGCAACGCTCGGCGGACGCCGCGCGCGAGATCAAGGAACTGATCCGCGACACGGTGTCGACCATCGAAGTCGGCACGCAACTGATCCACCGCGCAAGCGATACGATGGATGGCGTGGTGGAAAGCGCGGGTAGCGTCACGCGCATTGTCGAAGCCATTGCAACCGCTACGGTCGATCAGGCCACCGGCATTGCCGA
>NZ_JAMFSB010000084.1 GCF_026225065.1 Paraburkholderia sp.
CGAATAGCGGAACAACAGCACCGGGTCGGCTTGAATCGTGCGCCGCCACGTTTCGCCTTCCGGTGCGAGCGCCGCTTTTGGCGGGTGCGCGTCGGCTTGCGGCACGTCGCGATAAACGATGTCGTGCTCTTCCTCGATCTTCAGCTCTCCGCCAACCTCAACGGTGTGCTGCACGGTCACGAACACGAGACGGCCTGAGCGACCCGTCTTGTCCTCGATATTGGCGATGGTCGAGGTGCGCACGGCACGCTCGCCCACTTTGAGCGGCTCATGGAACGTGAGACGCCCACCGGCCCACATCCGCCGCGGCAACGGCACGGGTGGCAGAAAACCGCCGCGCTTCGGATGACCGTCCGGACCCGCCTCCGCCAGCGGCGACACCGGCAAAAAATACAGCCAGTGCCACATCGGCGGCACCACATCGCCCGTCTCAGTCCGGTCCAGCGTTGCCGCCAACGCCGCCAGCGGAAAGGCGGTGATGGTGTCCTTGACGACCTCCTGCTTGTCGAGCCAGGCATCGACACTCTGGGGAGAAGCGAACATGGGCGGCACTCCGGTTAAATCAAATAGAGTCTTACTATGAACCTGACGAGAGGTTTCGCGAAGTTCGCATTTCTGAAGCGCGCCTTTGGTTTTGCTTAAGGCCCCGCCTTTCAGATCCATGACTCCCGCTAGCACGAGGAGTTCCGGCGAATTGGAGAGTAAGACCCGGAGTGTCCGGCAATCCGCTCAGGTTGAGCGGATTGCCCGCATGTACCGCGATTGCAACGGGGCTCGAGTCGCGGAACGCGGCCGATTTCGCGGACTCGCTCGATGCAAACACCGCGCGTTATTTGGCGATGCTGGTCCGCTCTTTAATTTCTGCCGGGAACGACATGAAAGGCGGCTGGATCGTCGGTAATCCGACGCTGCGTCATGTGGTCATTCCAATGTTGGTCAAACGGCGCAGAATTCACCTGGACCGGTGCGCGATGGCCGCGTGCGGCCCAGTCAAGCCATTCGGTCTGCCGGCTAGCATCGCCGGTACGCGACGGTTGAACCGTCCACTCAGGTTGTGCCGAGATTGAAGGATGCGTTGCCGGACGAGCCCGCCGGTTCAACGCCACACGCGCCCTCACGTTGGCTTCGGTCATCCGCGGAACGTGGACACGTGTTCTGAACTTTTGCGGTGACAGCGCGGCATGTTCGTGAGCAACGGACTGCGTCATCGTCGGCTGGTCGGCACGCGGCGAATCCGCAGACTGCGAGGGCTTGTTAGCGATACGATCCAAGGGCGGGACTACCGTAGTGCCGAGCTTCTCCGGCGTGCTCGGCGATGTCTTCGTCGGGGCAATCCTCGACACTGAACCACGGGTGACGTGTGGACTCGCAGACGCTATGGTTTTCGCGACCCCAGACTTCGTCTTTTCGGTGTTCGGCGTCGAACACGTCGCCAGTAACCAACAAAAACCGATGCTGCACCACGCGAAGATTGCCGCTCCGAGGACGTAGTCCAAACGTGATGAGCTATAGCGCACAGTGTCCGTGGACAGATACCGTTTTGCCTCTGCCAATATCGCGTCGAAATGTTCGTTATGCTCCCGCGGTGGGGAAGTTTGGTACCAGAAAATGTGCTTCGTTCCAGTGAGAAATCGTCGATTCGGTTCGGCGTTAGCGATTTGACGCACGGTTTTCTTTACCGCGGCCTTCACCGCGCGACCGTACGCGCCGAATGGAGGAGGGACATTGTCGAATGGACGGAACGTTGGGAGCGCCAGATCGCCGTCAATCAAAGCTAGGGGTCGGTTCATCACGTATCATTCCAGTGCGGCCCAGCCGCCTTTTCAATCGACATTGTCAGCAATTCGGCGCGCGTCACCGAGGCGTCAATTATTTTCAAGCTGGTTGGCAACGGTCGCGCCGGGACGTGCCGCTCGACCGATCTGTCCACCTGGGCCGTGACAGGTACGCGGTGCACAACCCCGATGGCATTCTCCAGCATTTGAAATACCAACTGCCCATCCCTCAATTCGCCTGCCAATATGCGTGCGACGATGGGTGGCGCAACGCGTACGTCGATAAGATTGCCGCCGCTGGCAGCGTCTGGAGACGACATCGCGACCACACTGTCCGCCAGTTCACGTAGATCGGTCACGCCATCCTCGAGAGTGATCGACCGTGCGTCGACAGGCGACGCGCCGACAGCCCGGTCCGCCGCTTGAACCAAAGTGCGTATCGTCGATTCGATCGTAGGCGCCAGAGTGTGCCGATGCCCACCTTGCTGTGGCGAAGACGGAGTACCCGCGATCACCGGAGAGAAAGTGTGAGCGGACGTTGACAACACATAAAGTAATACCCATGCACCAATGCCACCTAGTATGCCCCCGTAGCGGACCGAGTCCGTCCGAGAAGGACATTGCAGTTCAGATGTCACTTTCCGCTTGCTCGAAGCGGACGAGGGAATTAGGTTAAACACGTTTATCTCAATGAAATTAACTGACCAACTTATGATTTCGCCGCGAATTCGACCAATCCAGCCGCTGACGACACACCAAGCTTTGCCTGGATACGGATTTTGTATGTGCTGACCGTCTTGTCACTAAGACTCAACTTCTCGGCGATCGCTTTATTGTTCTCACCGCGCACCAGATATTGCAGCACCTCAAGTTCACGGGACGACAGCAGGCTCAGCCCTCCCTCCTTGCCCCGATGGGCGACATCTGTCGGGAAACAGTCATAGCCGAACAAAACCAGCTTGACTACAGTCAGAAGTTCTTCGATGTTCCGACCTTTTTCGAAATAACCATTGGCGCCCGCGACCCGGGCGTGCCCCGCTAAGACCCGCGGCGACTTGGCGGAGAGAATGAGGATACGGATCCTCTCATTGCGTTCGCGGATGCGTCGAATGATCGATAGGCCATCAATTCCTGGCAATTCAAGATCGAGCACCACGAGATCGGGATCTTCAAAAAGAATCATCTTTAACCCCTCAATACCGTCCCCTGCATGTCCGACGACTTTAAATTCCGGGTCTGCATCCAGAAACTGGGAAACCGCCTCGCGAACCATCGGATGGTCGTCGACAATAACGATCTTTTTCATTTACAACTCTCTAAATGGCGCAGCATCGGGTCAACCACAGACATCGGTATTCCGGAAGCTCACGAATGCTGTCTGGACGCGCCGCTTTCAAACAAACTCACAAAACCATATGAGAAACAACATTTCTCAAAAACGAAGTTTTTTTGGCGATCATTTATAATGATATTAGCGGGATCTCAGAATTATATTTTTACTGATCCCACACGGGCCGCACATCAGACTACGCTGAAATTCTGTCAGATCTTTTGCCTGAGACTACTAACAACATCGTCCCATTCACCCAGCGTTTTCTACCTGAATAAGCGCGCCGCCGGATACCAGACGCTATTCAAACGATCGAGGTGTTGACAGTGATAACGAGATCCGGGGCTGGCGATCAACGCAGCCGAATCGGCGAATTCGGCAATGCGCTGGTCAGAAATTTACGAAACGTTTCTCGGTGAGTAGCCCGTTCCTGAATAGGAGCGCTACATGAAGCTGACCGGATGCGCCACCAACGTAGTCCCATCGGGTCCGGTCACCAGCAACGCTCTCGGCGAACGGACTTCCAAGCTTTTCAAACACCTGCATCTCTGATGTGCCGGTAGGGAACCGTTGGTCGAAGCCCTCGTGCGTCCAATGACGCGAATGTATCTGATCATAGGAATGCGTTGGCGTCACGCAGCCGCTCAGTCCAGCCAGGCACGCGGTAACCACGGCCGCAACAGCGAATGTCTTCATGTCTATCTCACTTGACTAATCAAGTGTTCACAATCGCACGTGCAGGACTACAGCCCGATCAGATACATCTGAATCCGCGCTGGAAGTGGCAAATTAGCGCAGGCAAGAGGAGGTCCGGGGAATTGAAGAGCAAGACCCGGGGTGTCCGGCGAAGCCTGCTTTCGTACACTGAGTCTATTGAAGCAGAATCCGGAGCCTCAGATGAATACCGTCCTGAAGCGCGCTCCCCAAAACGCGAACGTCACGGATACAACCATTGCTTTGCCTGCTGGGCCGGCCGCAGAGGTGACGCGCCGTGTCGACACGGTGGATTGGAAGGACGTCGGGCAGAATCTCGACCAGCATGGCAGCGCGATGATTCAAGGCCTTTTGTCCCCGCAGGAATGCAATGCTCTAGGTGGCCTCTATTCACGCGACGAGCTATATCGAAGCCGCGTTGTCATGGCGCGTCACGGTTTCGGTCGCGGCGAGTACAAGTACTTCGGGTATCCGCTGCCTGACCTGATTGGCACGCTGCGTCGCTCGGTGTATCCGCATCTGGTGCCGGTGGCGAACCGATGGAACACGCTCATGCACATCGACGTGCGCTATCCCACGCAGCACGCCGAATTCATCCGGCGTTGCCACGACGCCGGCCAGACACGGCCAACGCCGCTGATCCTTCAGTACGCGAAGGACGACTACAACTGCCTCCATCAGGATCTGTACGGCGAGCACGTGTTTCCGCTGCAGCTTGCCATCCTGCTCTCCGAGCCGGGGCAAGACTTCACCGGCGGCGAGTTTGTGCTGACCGAGCAGCGGCCGCGCATGCAGTCACGCGTTGAAGTGATGCCGCTGCGCAAAGGCGATGCTGTTGTGTTCGCCGTACACCATCGCCCTGTGCAGGGCACACGCGGCAGTTATCGGGTCAATATGCGGCATGGCGTGAGCCGGCTGCTTTCAGGGCATCGCCACACGCTCGGGGTGATCTTTCACGACGCACTGTGAAGCGCCGCGCCGCCTTTCCACCCCTTGAACTCTTTCACCAGAAAGTCCACGCATGCCCGCACTTTTGCGGAACTTGCACGGCGTTCGGGATAAACCGCCCATACGTTGGCGTCCTGTGACGCCTGCGGCAATACCTGCACAAGCGTGCCGTTTGTCAGCAACGGCGCGACGTCCCAGATCGAGCGCAGGACGATGCCGTACCCCGCCACCGCCCATTGCACCGCAATCTCGCCGTGATTGGTCGAGAGCGGTCCGGTCACCTTCAACTGCGTCTCCTTGCCCTTGACGGTGAGCCGCCACACGCCGAACGGGTGATCGCGCTCCTTGATGACCAGACAGCGATGCGCTACGAGGTCGGCCAGCTCGCGCGGCTTGCCATGACGTTCCAGATACTCGGGCGACGCACACAGCACCCGATGATTCGCCGCCAGCTTGCGCGCAATCAGATGCGGTGCAATCTCGTCGCCGATGCGCACGTCCAGATCGAAACCCTCCGCAGCGACATCGACGATCCGGTCGAGCAGGTCAAGGCGTACGTTCAGCTGCGGATACGCAGCCGACAAGCGCGCCACCGCGGGCGCAACCACATGCCGGCCAAAACCGAAACTACTGGAAATGTGCAGCGTGCCGCTCGGGACCCGCTGCGCCGTGGAAACATCTTCGACCAGGTGCTCAACGTCATCGAGAATCTTTTCGGCCCACGTGAACACCTGCGCACCCGCCTCGGTAATCGTCACGCGTCGCGTGGAGCGGTGCAGCAAGCGCGTGCCGAGATCTGCTTCGAGCATGGCGACACGCTTGCTGACGAATGCGGGCGACACGCCCAGCAACTCAGCAGTGGCACTGAAACTGGCGTGTCGCGCCACAGCACAGAACACACGAAGGTCGGCAAGATTGGGCGTTTTATTCACGATTCGTGGAAAGTGGATTAACCTGCAAAGGGCTGTTTCGCCTCGTCCGGACCCATAGAATGGATTCACTCGCACGGCCCGCCGTCGCGCCGTGCATTGTCCTCCATCAACGGCCCAACGCCATTCATCCGGACGTTCGACATGACCCGCAAACAACATCGTATCGCCGTGATCCCCGGCGACGGCATCGGCAAGGAAGTGATGCCGGAAGCCCTCCGCGTCCTCGACTCAGTCAGCCGCCGCTTCGGCATCGAACTCTCGTACAAGCAGATCGACTGGGCCAGTTGCGACTACTACGCGAAAACCGGCCAGATGATGCCGGACGACTGGAAAGCCCAGCTCGCCGACTGCGATGCCATCCTGTTCGGTGCGGTCGGCTGGCCCGACACCGTGCCCGATCATATCTCGCTGTGGGGCTCGCTCCTCAAGTTCCGCCGCGAGTTCGACCAGTACGTCAACCTGCGTCCGGCGCGCACTTTCGAAGGCGTGCGCTCGCCGCTCGCTGAACACAACTCGAAAGACATCGACTTCTTCGTCGTGCGCGAGAACACCGAGGGCGAGTATTCGTCGGTGGGCGGCAAGATGTTCGAAGGCACCGAGCGCGAAGTGGTGATGCAGCAGTCCATCTTCACGCGCCACGGCACCAACCGCGTGTTGAAGTTCGCCTTCGATCTCGCGCAACGCCGCGCCCGGCGTCATGTGACGGTAGCGACCAAGAGCAACGGCATTTCCATCAGTATGCCGTGGTGGGACGAGCGCGCAGCTGAAATCGCGGCTACTTACCCCGACATCACGTGGGACAAGCAGCATATCGACATCCTGTGCGCGCGTTTCGTGCTGCAGCCGCAACGCTTCGATGTGGTGGTTGCGTCCAATCTGTTCGGCGATATTCTCTCGGATCTCGGTCCGGCCTGCACGGGCACGATCGGCATCGCGCCGTCCGCGAACCTGAATCCGGATCGGCGCTTTCCTTCGCTATTCGAACCGGTGCACGGCTCGGCGCCGGATATCGCAGGCAAGCAAATCGCCAATCCGGTCGCGATGATCTGGTCGGCAGCGATGATGCTCGATTTTCTCGGCGAGGGTGCAGGCGCTGAGCACGATGCACATGAAGCCATTGTGGCGGCGATTTCGGACGTGCTGAAACAAGGGCCACGCACGCGCGATATGGGCGGTGAAGCGTCGACGGGTGAGATTGGTGCAGCGATTGCAGAGCGGGTTGGCAACTGCGCTTGATTGAGCGTGTGGCGGGGGCCGCCGCGTGCGGCCTCGTGCTAGCTACTCGCCAGGTACTCGCTAGCTGCGCGCTAAAGGCACCCTAACCGCGCGACGCCAGATACGCGCTAGGCGTCGTGCCCACCGCACGCTTGAAATGCCGCCCAAAATGGCTCTGATCGAAAAAGCCCACCTCCGTCGCCACGATCGACGGCGGCAATCCCCCGCGCAACAGACGCTGCGCGTGCCGGATTCTGACCTGGCACACATAGCGATGCGGCGAGATCCCCATCTCCGCGCGAAATAACGCGGCAAAGCGCGACACGCTCAACTCCGCCTTGGCGGCGAGTGTTGCGAGGGTTACGGGCTGCGAGAACGATGTTTCGATGAACTCAATCGCCCGCTCTATAGACCGCGTCGCGCGACGCGGTTGTGCGAGCGTCGTAGCCAGATCAAGACGAAGCGACGCGGCCGGCGTCTTGTTAGCCGCATCGTCCGCAAACATGCCAGCGTGATCGGTCAGCATGATCTCGATTCCTATGCGGCCTGCTGTGCTTGCGTAGCCACGGAGGCAAAACGGCGAATATCGAACGGTTCCAGCGGCGTGCTGGTCACGCCGGTGTCGATCAATTCGGCCATCGCGTCACCAACACCCGGTCCGAGCTGAAAACCATGTCCGCAAAAACCGAAGGCGTAGTAGAGGCCATTGACATTGCCGCTCGCCCCCATGACCGGGCGGTCATCGGGCATATAGCCTTCAATACCGCTCCACACGCGGATGATATTGAGCTTCGCCAGCGCCGGCGCAAGGCGATGCATCTGGCGAAACTGCAGCATGGTGTTCTGCGGCAGCACATAAGCGCGCCGCACGTCGGGATAAGCCGGCCCACGCGCACAACCTCCAATCACGATGTTGCCGCGCTTAACCTGTCGGAAATACAGCACTTCCTCGATATTCGGCGACGACACGCCCACTACCGGGCGGATTCCATACGTAGTCGGTTCGGTCACGGCCATTTGTGGGCCATGCACGGCGATCGGCACCGGCTCGCCGAACTGTTCGCTCAACAGACTGCCCCATGCCCCTGCAGTCACCAATAACACGGGCGCATGAAACGTGCGACCATCGGTACTGGTAGCACGAAATTCTGCGCCTTCCTTTTCGACGGTTACGATCTCAGTGTTCTCGATGATCTGCGCGCCCAGACGTGCAGCGGCACGGCCAAATGCCGGCGCCGCGAGTCGCGGATTCGCATGACCGTCTTTCTCCGAATACGACGCAGATAACACTTCGGGGCCGAGGAACGGAAAGCGTGCCTTCATTTCAGCACCGCGAAAGAGGTCGAGCTTCAGACCATACTGGCTGGCCTCTTTGGCATAGATCTCGAACTGGTCGGCCTGTTCGTCACGATAGGCGATGCGAATGTGGCCCGACATCAGAAACTCCGCGTCGTGCTGGATCAGTTCCGGCAGCTTGCCCCATATCTCGCGCGCGCGATTCGCGAGCGGCAACTGCGGCAAGAAACGCCCCTGGCGCCGCACATTGCCGAAGTTGACACCGCTTGCCTGCTGTCCGACGAGACCACGCTCGAGCAGAATCACCGAACGGCCACGCTGGCGCAGGAAAAATGCGGTGGCCGCGCCCATGAAGCCACCGCCGACAATGATCACATCTGCTTGCGAGCGACTCATTCGACCTCCTCAACGGTAGCGATCGAAAGCGGCTTGACGGGTGCTTGCCCGCGCAAGCGGCCGACCAGTTCGACCGGCACAGCGGCCGCATCCGCGATGATTTCCGCTGCTGCGTGGCCGCAATAGCGGCCCTGGCAGCGTCCCATGCCGACCCGGCTAAAGGCTTTAGCGCGATTCGCTTCGCAAGCGCCTTCTTCCCGAATCACGCGGCGTAGTTCGCCAACCGTGATGCCTTCGCAGCGGCACACCGCCGTATCGTCCGAGAGGCGCGCGGCTTGCGCAGCGGGCCACGGGAACGCTTCTACGAGGCCTTGACGGAAACGATCCATCTTCTGTTGCTGGCGTTTCAGTTCGTCCAACGTAGCGGCTTCGATATCGTGGCCGAGGTCCTGCAATGCCGCATAGGCGGCAAGACGACCCGCCAGTTCCGCACCGTCTGCACCGAGCACACGCACGCCGTCACCTGCGAGATATACGCCCGCTTCCGAACTGCGGCCCAGTTCGTCGATCTGCGGCAACCACTGGCGCGATCTCTCGTCGAAGCGGAACACGCAGCGCGCGAGATCCGCGAGTTGCGTTTCAGGACGCAGGTGATAGCCGAGCGCCACCGCATCGCAGGCGATCTGCTGTACCCGTCCTTTTGCGGTCCGATAGCTCACGCCTTGCACGCCGGCGGCGTCCGAGCCCACGATTTCCAACGGCTCGATGCCGTTTTCTACAACAACGCCCGCCCGCTTTAGTGACGAAACGAGCGCAGCGCCCTTCTTCAGCACATCGGGACGGGCCAACAATTTTGGAAGTGCACGCAGACGTTGCCCGAGCTTCGACGTATCCAGCACCGCCGCCACTTGCGCGCCGGCTTGCACGTACTGACTCGCGACCAGATACAGCAGCGGTCCCGAACCCATGAAAACCACCTTGCGGCCAATCGAAACCGCTTGCGACTTCAACGCAATCTGCGACGCACCGAGGCTATAAGTGCCCGCGAATTGCCAGCCTTTTACCGGCATCAGACGATCGGTAGCGCCGGGGCACAGGATCAACGCGTCATACGGCAATGCGCTTGCATGCCCATCGCGCACGACATGCAGCTTGCGTTCCGCAACATTCCACGCAAGCGTTTCCGGCCGGTAATCGATCTGCGGCTGCAAACGTTGGAACGTACCGTGCAGATCCTCAGCACGGGCCGCTTCGGTCCCATACAGCTTCGCGTAGGGGCGAGAAAAATTCTCCGGTTGCCGGCGATAAATCTGCCCGCCATCGCGGCGTCCTTCATCAACCACGATCGGGCGGATGCCTGCGGCCAGCAGCGTCTGCGCACAGCGCACGCCGGCTGGCCCGGCACCGACGATGATCACGCGAGGTTGGCCCATCACAGGTTCGCCCATTGCTCCTCCGCTTGAGTCGTCAGGATCTGCAGCCCTTCGCTGACGACGGTCGTGCAGGCACGCAGCCGCTCACCATCCGCGGTCCAGACCCAGCAGTCCTGGCAGGCGCCCATCAGGCAGAAGCCCGCGCGCACCTCATTGCCGAATTCCGACTGACGCACATGATCCACAGAGCAGAGCATCGCTACTAGCAGCGTATCGCCTGCTAGCGCCTCCACCTCGTTGCCGTCCACGCGAATCTTCACGCCCTTGCGTCCGGTCTCACCGAGCCGGATGAATCGTCCGTTCATGCTGTTGCTCCATGCGCGCGGCCATCGTTATTGGCGGCCGCGCTATCGTCCGTCGGCTCCATCCGGTTCGTGAGCACGTGGCGCAGGAATTCGCGCGTGCGCGCCTCGCGTGGCGAGCACAACACCTGCTGCGCGCTGCCTTCTTCGATGATCAGACCGCCGTGCAGGAAGCAAACGCGGTCGGCCACTTCACGGGCAAAGCCCATTTCATGCGTGACCACCAGCATCGTCATGCCCTCGCGCGCCAACGTGCGCATCACTGCGAGTACTTCGCCGACCAGTTCCGGGTCGAGCGCGGAGGTCGGTTCGTCGAACAGAATTGCTTTTGGCTTCATGGCCAGAGAGCGCGCAATCGCCACGCGTTGCTGCTGTCCGCCCGAGAGTTGATGCGGATAAGCATGCAGCTTTTCGCCGAGCCCCACTTTGGCGAGCAATTCGATCGCCTCGCGATGCGCCTGCTGCTTCGGCTCGCCCTTCACATGCACGGGGCCTTCCATCACGTTTTCGAGCGCCGTGCGATGCGGAAACAGATTGAAGCGCTGAAACACCATGCCCACCTGTGTGCGCAGGCGGTTGATATGGCGCGAGCGTTGCTCGACGCGCTGATCCATCAGCTTGATGTCGCCGGTATCGTAGGATTCGAGCGCGTTGATACAGCGCAGCAGGGTCGATTTTCCAGAGCCCGATGCGCCAATCAGGCACACTACTTCGCCCTGCTTGATATTCAACGAAATGCCCTTCAGCACCGGAACGGCGCCAAAGCTCTTGTGCACATCAACGATCTCGATCATGGCATCCTCGCTTGAGGCCCGGCTTGCGACCTCGCGAGAGGCCTCGTTTAGCGTTCGTACAGCCTTCATGTCGCCTTCGTGTAGCGGTTATTTCGCCTTGTGCTTGCCGAACCGCTTTTCCAGATGACGCGTCAGGCTCATCAGCGGCAGACTCATCGCCAGGTAACCGAGCGCCACCAGCGTATAAACCGTCACGTTCTGGAACGTCGACGCCGCGATCAACTGGCCTTCACGCGTCATCTCGGCAACGGTAATCGTCGAAGCAAGCGACGAGTCCTTCAACATCATGACCAGCGTATTCGCATACGGCGGCAGCGCGACGCGCACGGCCTGCGGCAAGATAACGCGATACATCGTCTTCACGCGGCCCATGCCAATCGACTGGGCCGCTTCGAACTGGCCAGGGTCGACGGCTTCGATGCCCGAGCGGATGATTTCCGCGACATAGGTCGAATATCCGAAGCCAAGACCGATGATGCTCGCTTCGAGCGCCGTCATCTGAATGCCAACGTCGGGCAGCACGAAGTAGATGTAAAACAGCAGCACGATCATCGGCAAACCGCGCACCACGTTGATCATCGCGCTGACCACCGTGACGACGCCACGATGGCGCGACATTTTCAACAACGCCCAGACGAGTCCGAGCACGGTGCTCAATACCAGGCAGCCCAGCGTGATGAGGATGCTCATCAGGGCGCCCGTGAACAGAATCGGGACAAAATCGGTTATATCGCGCCAATGCATACGGTGTGCTCTTCAGAATCGGGGTGGGTTCGCGTTCAGCTCGCGAGATTCCACTTCTTCAGGATCGCGTTGAGCGAGCCATCGGCCTTCATCTTGGTCAGCGCATCGTTGATCTTGGCAAGCAGTGCACCATTGCCCTTCTTCACGGCGATGGCGATGTCGAATTTCTCCATCGGCACGTAGTCGTTCACCACGCGGGCGCCACGCAGGCCACCCGACGCTTCCTGCGCCTTGAGAATCGGATAGTCGCTAAAGCCGGCGGTAATGCGGCCCAACACCACGTCGCGCGTCATGTCGGCGGGGCTGTCGTACATCTTCACTTCCTTGAAGATGCCGAGCTTAACCAGTTGATCGCCGTAATCGGTGCCAGTGGGCGCGCCCACCACGGTGCCCTTCAGATCCTGGACCGACTTGTAATCCGTCTTGTTTGAATCCTTGACGATGATGCCTTCGCCGAATGCCGTAACCGGCTGCGAGAAGTCAACCACTTCAGCGCGCTTCGGCGTCGGCGTCATGCCTGCCACGATGATGTCGATCTTGCCCGACACGGCCGACTGGATCAGCGCCGAGAACGGCACCGCATCGAACGAGACGTTGAAGCCTTCGCGCTTGCCGATTGCATCCACCACATCGGGCATCAGGCCTTCGATCTTCTGCGTCTTCACATCCATGAAGGTGGTCGGTGCGCTCGACGGCGGCGAACCCGCGGTCAGCGTCGGCGTATCGGCATGGCTCAGGGTTGCGCCGAGCATCATGGAAAGGGCTACGCCAGCCTGCAGAGCGAAGCGTTGAACGGCTTGCAGGCGTGCTGCGGGGCGAAGCTCACGGGTGAAACGCAACATGGTCATCCTCGGAATGGTTGGTGAAAACCGCAGCGGCGCGAGGCACTGCTACGGCAAACAACGGTACTGCCCTGCATCGGTTCAATGCAGAATGTCCTGCAAACGGTAATACGCGCCCACCAGCGGCAGGAACCATGCATGGCCAAAGTGGCCGGGAATGGCGGGCCATTCGAGCGTGCGCCACGGGTTGCTCGCGGCGGCGCCGAACATCACGTCGGCCATTAAACGCCCCATGTGCACCGACATCTGCACACCATGGCCGCTATAGCCCATTGAATAAAACAGTCCCTCATGCTGGCCTGCACGCGGTAGCCGGTCCGCCGTCATGTCGACGAGACCGCCCCAGCAATAATCGAGGCCCACGTCGGCCAGTTTCGGAAAGTAGTTGGCGAGACCTGCACGCAGGATCTGGCCACTCTTTTCGTCGGAACGCGGATTCGACATGGCAAAGCGGGCGCGGCCGCCGAACAGCAAGCGGTTGTCCGCCGTCGCCCGAAAGTAGTTGCCAATGTTGCGCGTGGTCACATAAGCACGCCGCTTCGGCACGATCTCGTCGAGTTGCGCGGTCGTCAACGGCTCGGTGACGACGATAAAGCTACCCACCGGCGCAATGCGGCGCCGGAACCACTGCAACGGGCCGATCTGCGAAGCGCCTGTAGCAACCAGTACGCGCCCGGCGCGGATCTTGCCAAATTCGGTGACCACTTCGTAACGCTCGCCTTCAAGGCGCTTGAGGCCCGTCACCGGTGTGTGCTCAAAAATGCGCGCGCCGTGTTTGACAGCGGCATTCGCAAGGCCGACACCAAACTTCCCCATATGCATCTGCGCACCGTTGCGCTGCACGAGGCCACCGTAAAAGCCGTCGGAGCCGACTTCCTCGCGAATCCGTTCCGGCGGAATCAATTCGACGTCCGAATCGACATTGCGCAACAGCGATTCGTAGCTTTTAGCAAGCTTGTCGAAGTGTTGGGGTTTGGCCGCGAGCTTGATCTTGCCGCCGCGGAAAAAATCGCAATCGATCTTCTCTTCGCTGACGACCGACGCCACCGTCGCAACCGCACTCTCATACGCACGATAGAAATCGCGCGCATTGTTCGCACCGATACGCTCGGCCAGCGCCGCATAATCGTGCGCAAGACCCGTGTTGCACTGGCCGCCGTTGCGGCCCGACGCTTCACCGGCTATGCGCCCGGCTTCCAGCACCGTCACCGGAATGCCGCGCTTCGCCAACTCGAGTGCCGCAGACAGGCCAGTGAAGCCGCCGCCGATCACCACCACATCGGAGCCGCCTTCGAGCGGGCCTTGCTGCCCGTGGAGAAACGGCGGAGCAGTGTCGAGCCAGTACGAATCAAGCTTCATCGGGTTCCTTCGCGCTTGAGCGCGTCAGTACGTCAAACAAGGCTTAAAGACCGACGACGCCGGCCAGACCGCCGATGTCCTTGATCTCGGTGTAGTTGTAAAACGGCGTCGACGGTTCATGACCGCGCGCGACGTACACCTTGTTCTTGATGCCGAGGTCGTTAGCCGACATCAGGTCGTAGCGCAGGCTCGACGACACATGCAGGATGTCTTCCGGACCGCAGCCGAGGTTGTCCAGCATATATTCGAACGCTTGCAGACGCGGCTTGTAGGCCTGCGCCATTTGCGCCGTGTACACCGCATGGAACGGTGCACCGAGCTTGTCGACATTGCTCTGGATCTGGTCGTTCGATGCGTTCGACAGAATCACCAGCGGGATTTCCTTCGCGACCTTGGCGAGACCTTCCGGCACGTCCGGATGCGGACCCCAGGTGGGCACGGCGTCGTAGAAGCGCTGAGCTTCAGCGTCGTCATAGGCGAGGTTCCAGCGCTTGAGCGTGCGGCGCACGGCGTTCTTCACGACTTCCTGATACGGCTTCCAGGCACCGAGCACTTCATCAAGGCGAAAGGCCGAGAAATCCCGTACGAACTGATCCATATGGTCGGCGCTGACACGGTCGGCAAAGATTTCGCGAGCCATGTCGCCCATGCGGAAACGGGTCAGCGTGCCGTAGCAGTCGAAGGTGATGTATTTGGGCCTGAAGCGGGTCATGTCTATGTCCTGTGGTGGGCAATAGTCAGCGGTAAAGCAGTCACTGCATGCGCGGCGACGGCTGCTTGAAGAGAATTACACCACCCCAAAAAATACGGGTTGTCGTGTTATGGACGGCGCTGAACACACAATCCGCCGTTTTTCGCTGTGCTCGCAGCACAGTATGCGGCATCCACTGAAGGGGGTCGGGCGATGCGTTTCGTCGACCCGGGTATGCCCTTACGCGAGCGCTCTCAACAAGGCTAATCAAGGCTTGACGGGGTCCGCGACTGAGATCGTCAAGCGACGACAGAAACGACAACAGCCGCATCGGGGACCGACGCGGCCGTATTGGAAGTTACGGGTGCCGCTTTTAGCAGCAGATCGTGCTACGCGGAGCGGGGCTTATGTATGAACTGCAATCGACGCGCGGCGAGCCAGCCCCGCACCTCGATTTAAGCACCCTGATTCAGATCGATCAGTACGCTCTTGAAACGCAGATTCGCTTCAAACGCCTGGCGGCCGAGATCCTTGCCGAGTCCGGATTGTTTGTAGCCGCCAGTCGGAATCACGAAATCGGACGTACGCCCGTAGCGGTTGATCCATACCGTGCCCGCTTCGATGCTGCGCATGGCTCGAAGCGCGCGGCTCAGGTCCGCTGTGTGCACGCCCGATGCAAGACCGTATTTTTCGTGGCTCGCGAGCGCGAGCGCCTCCTCTTCGTCGTCGAAGGTCTGCACCGTCAGCACGGGGCCAAATACTTCTTCGCGTACAGCCTCGGAATCTGCGGTCACGTTGGTCAGGATGGTCGGTGCATAGAAGGCGCCCTCGCCGGCAACCGGCAGCCGCTTGCCGCCTGCTGCAATCTGCGCGCCCTGCTCGACGCTACGCGCGACGATGCTTTCGATACGCTGTGCCTGCTTGGCCGAAATGATCGGCGGCAGCGTCGTGCCTGCGGCCCACGTGTGCCCAGGCTTCAACGCGGCGAACGCCGATGCAATACCGTCGATCAGACGCGGCGCAGCCGAGCGTTCGACGATCAGACGCGAACCCGCCACGCACACCTGCCCCGCGTTGCCGGCAATCGCGCCCGCGATGCGGCGCGCCACCAGATCGAGATCGGGCGCATCCGCGAACACCACTTGCGGGCTCTTGCCGCCGAGCTCGAGCGTGACCGGCTTGGTGCCGGTTTGCGTGCACGCCGTCATGATCGCCGCGCCAGTCTGGCTCGAGCCGGTGAAGGTCACCTTGGCAATCTTCGGATGACGCACGAGCGCGTCGCCCGTGATCCGCCCGTCGCCTTGCACGACGTTGAAGATGCCCGGCGGAATGCCGGCCTCGATCGCCAGTTCAGCAAGGCGCAGCACCGAGAACGGCGTCATCTCCGAGGGCTTCAGCACCACAGCGTTGCCCGCTGCAAGCGCCGGGGCGATTTTCCACGACGCCATCACCAGCGGGAAATTCCACGGCGCGATCGCGCCGATTACGCCATACGGTTCGGCGATGATCATGCCGAGATGATCGGGACGCGTCGCCGCCACCTCGCCGCCGATCTTGTCGGCGAATTCGGAGTAGAAGCGGATACCTTCGGCGGTGAACGGCACATCCCACGTGGCTGCATCGCGGATCGGCCGCGTCGAGCCGACCGACTCCAGACGCGCCAGCGTCTCCACATCCGCCTCGATCAGGTCGGCCCACCGACGCAGCGTGCGAGCTCGTTCGCGCGGGGCGCAGCGCGCCCAGTCGCTGGTTTTGAAAGCCTGCCATGCATCTTCGACAGCACGATCCACCAGATCAGCGTCGGCGATCGGCAGATCCGCGTAGACTGCGCCGTCCGAGGGGCGCGTGACATCGAGTGCAGCGGCGCCGTCCACATAACGGCCACCTATGAAGTGCGCGCCGCGCACGGCAATCAGAGCGGGATCGAAGCTGTCCATTGTGTCCATTCCAGGTCGCAGACGAGATTCGAACCATGGTACGGGCGATGCCACAGCATTTGCTGCCATGATGGCCCGGCGCGACCGCGCGAAGCACGCGTTGTGAGGGGTGTGCGCAGCGCAGCGTGCGGTATTCCCGCGGTGCGGCTCACGCAATAAGATCGTCCTAGCCGCAATATTTTGCCGGTGCGACATTACGCAAGCATATTGAAGAGGAGTGGAAAGTGACTGAACCGCTTGCTGGAGCACCTGTCCGGTTTCGTCCGCTGACGGCCGGCGATCTGCCCGCCGCGCACGAACTGTCCATAGCGGTCAAATGGCCGCATCGCCGCGAAGACTGGGAATTCGCGCTGAACCTGGGCGCGGGCGTCGGCGCCGAAGACCACGGCACCCTGCTCGGCACCGCGTTGCACTGGAAATTCGGCGCGAATCACGCCTCGCTCGGCATGGTGATCGTCGCGCCCGAGCAGCAGGGCCGCGGCATTGGCCGCGATCTGATGACCCGCACCATGGACGCGCTCGGTGAGCGCACCACGTTCCTGAACGCCACGCCGGCCGGCCAGCCGCTCTACGAAAAGTTCGGCTTCAAGGCCGTCGGCAACATCCATCAACACCAGGGCACCGGCGGCGCGCATCCGCCCGCCGTGCAACTGGCGCCCGGCGAACGGATCCGTCCACTTGGCGCGCGCGACCCGGACCGGCTCTCGGCCCTGTTGAACCGCGCGGCAGGCTATGACCGCACGCAGGTGCTGGGCGCCTTGCTGAACGTGGCGGAAGGCGTCGTGCTCGATCGCGACGGCGAGCCGGTCGGCTTCGCGCTGATGCGCCGCTTCGGCCGCGGTCATGTGATCGGGCCGCTGGTGGCGCCACATATCGAAGGCGCCCAGGCGTTGATCAGCCACCTGGTTGGGTCGAACGAAGGCAAGTTCGTGCGTATCGACGTCGACGGCGACTCCGGCCTGTCCGACTGGCTCGACGGCCTCGGGCTGCAACAGGTGGACGCGGTCGTCACCATGGTGCGAGGCGCCGCGCCCCGGCTCGAAGGCGACGCACGCGTTTTCGCCATCACCAACCAGGCGCTCGGTTAGGCGCTATCGGCCCCCAAAGATCCCCAAAGACGCCCAGGACCCCGCGAGATGACCTTCCTCTACAAGGCCGACGCCGTGCGCGGCGCCCACTGGGCGCGTCTCTTTGCCGAGAAAGCGCCGCACATTCCCTTCCGCATCTGGCCGGACGGCAGCTCAGGCGACGACGCCCACGCGGTGCGCTACCTCGCCGTCTGGGAACCGCCGCGCGATCTCGCCACGGCCTTTCCCAATCTGGAACTGGTGTTTTCGGTGGGCGCCGGGATCGACCAGTTCGATCTGTCGGCCATTCCGGCACATGTACCGGTCGTGCGGATGATCGAACCGGGCATCGTGGCGGGGATGGTCGAATACACGACGCTCGCCACGCTGGCGTTGCACCGCGACTGGCTGACCTATGCCGCGCAGCAACGCGAAGGCCGCTGGCAGCCGGTGCGTACCCGCGTCGCAGGTGAGCGGCGTGTCGGTGTGCTGGGTCTCGGCGTGCTCGGCGAGGCTGTGCTGACGCGCCTTGCCAGTTTTGGCTTTCCCTGCGCCGGCTGGAGCCGTTCGCCGCGCACGCTCGACGGGATCGAATGTTTCGCGGGTACCGACACGCTGCCGCAATTTCTCGCCCGCACCGATATTCTGATCTGCCTGCTGCCACTGACAGCCGCGACGCGCCATATCCTCAATCGCGACCTGTTTGCGCAATTGCCGCGCAATGCCGCGCTGATCAACACGGGCCGCGGCGGTCATCTGCAGCAGGACCATCTGCTGGAAGCGCTCGAAAGCGGCCAACTCAGCGCCGCCGTGCTGGATGTAGCGGACCCGGAGCCGCTCACCGCGGATCATCCGCTATGGCATCACCCGCGCGTGATGCTGACGCCGCATATTGCCAGCGTGACGCAGCCGGACAGCGCCGTCGAAGTCGTGCTCGACAACCTGCGCCGCCACCGCGAAGGCGAGCCGCTGATCGGTCAGGTGGACCGCGCGCGCGGCTATTGATCGCGCCCCCGCAGCACAAAATGCTGCACCGCCTGCAAAAACACAATTCCCACCTTCCAGCAGCGGCGAATCCCAGCGTCTTCGTTGTTTCTGTCCCGCTACCATGGTTTGCATGCGGTTCGCGCTCGCGGCACGCGTTGCGCGCACCTTTCCGGCACTCCGTGCATTGCTGCGCGCACAACTCACGCACTCCATACCATGTCCACGTCCTCACTGATCGAATCCGACCGCAAACATCTGATCCACCCGGTTGCCAGCATGCGTGCTCACGAGAAGCGCGGCGTCACCATTCTCGAATCGGGCCGTGGCGCCTGGCTGCGCGATAGCGAAGGCAACGACCTGCTCGACGCCTTCTCGGGCCTGTGGTGCGTGAATACCGGTTACGGTCACGAGAGCATCGTGCGGGTAGCGACCGAGCAGATGACCCGGCTGCCCTACGCGACCGGTTATTTCCACTTCGGCTGCGAACCGGCCATCCGGCTCGCGGAACAACTGGTCGAACTCACGCCTGCCTCGCTGCGTCACGTGTATTTCACGCTGGGCGGCTCGGATGCGGTAGACGCCGCGGTCCGCTACATCACGAACTTCTACAACGCCACCGGCCGGCCGCAGAAAAAGCAGTTCATCGCGCTGGAGCGTGGGTATCACGGTTCATCGTCGGTGGGTGCGGGACTGACGGCGCTCAGCGTGTTTCATCAGAACTTCGATCTACCTTTGTCGAATCAGCATTACATTCCCTCGCCGTATCTGTACCGCAGCGAAACGGGCAACGATCCGCAAGCGGTGATCGACGCCTCGGTTGCCGCGCTGCGCGCGAAGGTCGAGTCGCTCGGCGCCGAGCGCGTGGCCGCGTTCTTCTGCGAGCCGATCCAGGGCTCGGGCGGCGTGATCGTGCCGCCCAAGGGCTGGCTCAAGGCGATGCGCGACGCATGCCGCGAACTCGATATCCTGTTCGTCGCCGATGAAGTCATCACCGGCTTTGGCCGCACCGGCCCGTTGTTCGCCTGTACTGCCGAAGACGTCGAGCCGGATCTGATGACGATGGCGAAGGGACTCACCGCAGGCTATGCGCCGATGGGCGCCGTGCTGATGTCCGACGAGGTCTACAACGGCATTGCCGATGGCGCAGGCACCGGTTCGGCAGTAGGCCACGGTCAGACGTACTCGGCACATCCGGTTAGCGCGGCAATCGGTCTCGAAGTGCTGCGGCTCTATCACGAAGGCGGGTTACTTGCGAATGGCGTGGCTCAGGCACCGCGCTTCGAAGCTGGCCTGCGCGACCTGCTCGACCATCCGCTGGTGGGCGACGCCCGCAGCCGCGGCCTGCTCGGTGCGCTCGAACTGGTGTCCGACAAAGCCACCAAGCGCCGCTTCGACCCGGCGCTGAACCTGAGCGAGCGGATCGCCACCACGGCCTATCGCAACGGCCTGATCTTCCGCGCCTTCAACGACAACATCCTCGGCTTCGCGCCGGCGCTTTGCTACACGCGCGAGGAGTTTGACGTGATGTTCGAACGCCTGCGCAAAACGCTCGATACGGTGCTGGAAGCGCCCGAAGTACGCGCCAGCCTTGCCTGAGACCATGCCCGAGGTTTGACCTCGGGCATCGCACGGCAGCCTCGCGGCGCGGCTGCGTAATACGCCGGAAGGCTTGCTGCGTACGGGTTTGCCGTGAAATTTTTTCACGACGGGGCGTGCTACGATAGTTCCGTCACCGCGCTTCCATAGGTCATCGCCTCCGTGTCAACCAACGCTAGTTCAATGAAGCTGGACCGCATCGATCTGCGCATCCTGTCCCAGCTCCAAAAGAAGGGCCGCATTACCAACGTCGACCTCGCGGATGCGGTTGGCCTCTCGCCAAGCCCGTGCCTGATTCGCGTGAAGCGTCTCGAGAAGGCTGGCTACATCGCGGGCTACGGCGCGCATCTGCAGCTCAACAAGCTCGGCGACATCCAGCTCGTGTTTACCGAAGTGACCTTGCAGGATCATCGGCGCGAAGACTTTGCCAAGTTCGAGGCCAGCATCCGCACCGTGGATGAGATCGCCGAATGCCACCTCGTCAGCGGCGGCTACGACTATCTGCTCAAGTTCGTCACGCGCAGCGTCGTGCATTACCAGAGCGTGATGGAAAATCTGCTGGAACGTAACATCGGCATTGAAAAGTACTTCAGCTACGTCGTAATCAAGTCGCCGTTCGTGAAAAACCACTACCCGATTGAAAGCCTGTTTCCGTTGACCGATTGAGGGAATGGTCGCGGCACGCTGCAACGCTATGTTGCTGAACCAATCTTCTATTTCGTTATCCTCAGTTCACTATTCCAGGCGCTCGCCATGCCACTCACACTTCATCGACCCGAACTTTCGCGCTCACACAACTTCATCAATGGCGAGTGGCGCGACGCTGTTGATGGCGCACGCTATCCCGTCAGCGATCCGGCCACCGGAAGCGAATTCACGAGCGTGCCCGATAGCAGCGATGCCGACGCCCAGGCCGCCACCGATGCGGCGCACGCCGCCTTCGATAGCTGGCGCGAGCGTACGGCTCGCGAACGTGCGCAGTTTCTCAAACGCTGGCATGCCGCGATCGTCGCCAACAGCGAAGACCTCGCACGCATCATTTCACGCGAGCAGGGCAAACCGCTCGCCGAAGCACGCGGCGAGGTGACGTATGGGGCCTCGTATGTGGAATGGTTCGCGGAAGAGGCAGTACGCAGCTACGGCGACATGATTCCTGCCTTGATGCCGGGCAAGCGGATGATGACGATAAAAGAACCAGTCGGCGTGGTCGCCGCCGTCACGCCGTGGAATTTCCCGCTGGCGATGATCGCCCGCAAGATCGCCCCGGCGCTGGCAGCCGGCTGCACGGTGGTCGCCAAGCCCGCAGAAGACACGCCGCTCACTGCCCTCGCACTCGCCCGTCTTGCGGAGGAAGCCGGGTTGCCGGCTGGCGTGCTGAACGTCGTGACCGCCTCACGCGAGCACACGCCGGCGACCGTCGCTAACTGGCTTGCCGATTCGCGGGTGCGCAAGATCACGTTCACTGGATCGACGCCCGTCGGCAAGCACCTGGCGCGCGAATCGGCCGACACGCTCAAAAAACTCTCGCTGGAACTCGGCGGCAACGCGCCGTTTATCGTGTTCGACGATGCGGATCTCGACGCCGCGGTCGACGGCCTGATGGCGTCCAAGTTTCGCAACGGTGGCCAGACCTGCGTGTGCCCGAACCGGGTCTACGTGCAAAACAGCATCTACGACGCGTTCGTCCGCAAACTGGTAGACCGCGCGGCGGCGCTCCGGGTGGGGCCGGCCACGCGTGACGACTCGCAGATCGGCCCGATGATCAATGCCCGCGCGGTCGACAAGATCGAGCGTCACGTGCAGGACGCGCTGGCGCATGGCGCCGTGGTGCTGACCGGCGGCCGTCGCCTGCAAGGTGAAGGGCTGGACGGTCCACACTACTACGCCCCCACGGTAATTGGCGACGCCAATCGCGAGATGGCGCTGTTCCGCGAAGAGACCTTCGGCCCGGTCGCGCCGCTGTTCCGCTTCGACAGCGACGCCGACGTCCTGCGCGAAGCCAACGACACGCCTTTCGGACTCGCGGCATACTTCTACTCCAACGATGTGCGGCGCATCTGGCGCGTCGCCGGACGGCTCGAAAGCGGCGTGATCGGGATCAACGAGGGCGCCGTCGCGAGCGAGGCGGCGCCGTTCGGCGGCGTGAAGGAATCTGGCTATGGCCGCGAAGGCTCGCGCTACGGTCTCGACGACTACCAGCACATCAAGTACCTTTGCCAGGGCGGCCTCGCCTGAACCCTGGAAAAAGGCCCTTTATCGACTGCGAATGGACCCTCTCATGACAACCCCCTCACCGCAGGACCACGCCTACCCGGTCGACGTCGAATTCCCCGACCTGAGCGGCTATGCAGCAGGCAATACCGGCATTCCGTATGTCTACACATTCGACAGCGGCTTGCCCGGCTCGCACGTGATGATCAACGCGCTCACGCACGGCAACGAAGTGTGCGGCGCGATCACGGTCAAGGGACTGCTCGATCTCGGCGTGCGGCCGCGTCGTGGCAAGCTCACCCTCGCGTTTTCGAACATCGAGGCGTACCTGACTTTCGACGCTTCCAAACCGGATGCGTCGCGCTTCGTCGATCAGGATTTCAACCGGGTATGGACCGCGGCCAAACTCGACGACACAGGCACGGATTCCAGCGAGCTACGGCGTGCGCGAGCATTGCGTCCCGTGATCGACACAGTGGATGCGTTGCTCGATCTGCATTCGATGCATGAGCGTAGCGCGCCGCTGATCGTTTCAGGTCCGCTGGACAAAGGCATTGCGTTATCCCGCGCACTGGGCGCCCCTGCTACCGTCATCAGCGATGAAGGTCATCCGGAAGGGCGCCGCATGCGTGACTATGCTGACTTCGGCGATCCGCAAAGCACGCGCAATGCGCTGCTGGTGGAGTGCGGCCAGCATTGGGAACCGTCGTCGGTGGTCGTGGCGAAAGACTGTACAGCGCGTTTTCTGATGCTGTCGGGTACGGTCGATGAAGCCGACATGCCCGCTGACTGGTTTGCGCCGAGGCCGGACGCCATGCGTGTGATTCGTGTCACGCAACCGGTGGTGGCAAAGAGTATGGATTTCCGCTTTGCGGATGCCTATACCGGTTTGGAGACGTTCCCCAAAGCGGGCGCCGTGATTGGCTGGAATGAGGGTGAGCCGGTGGTCACGCCTTATGACAACTGCGTCCTGGTGATGCCGTCATTGCGGCAGCTCAGGCCTGGGGTGACGGTGGTGCGGTTAGGGCAATTGCTGGACAACTGAGTCCGGCTATCCGCGAGAGAGAGGCGTGAAGCGGTGGTGCCGATAGTGGCCCGCTTCACGCCACGTCCCTCAGATATTCTGCACGAACATATACTGCTTCGTGACCTTCTCGGTCACTTCGAACACGCCGCGAAAGCCTTCCGGCACCATCACTGCATCGCCCGGGCCGAACGGCTTGCGTTCGCCGTCATCCGGCACGATCGCGCCAATGCCCGACAACACGTGGAAGAACTCGAACTGCCCCTCGGGGGAATCGATCCGCCAGGCGCCTGCAGTGCCGCTCCAGATCCCCGTGCTGACGTTGCCGTCGGCGCGCTCGAATACGGGCCAGTCACGGCGCTCGGGCTGACCGCGCAACAAACGCTCCGGGCTCAGCGAGAGCAGTGCGCCTTCGCCCTGCGGATTGTCGAAACAGAAACTCTGCACGGGGTTGACTGATAAAGACTGCGACATGGATGGATTCTCTCTTTACGGTAAATCGATTCGGTTAACTCGCGCGCCGCAATTCAGGCCACGAGGCGCAGAGTTCTGTAAAGATCTGCTCGATCGCCTCAGCACCGGCGCCCTGCGTTTCGACACGCGCGTCTAACGTATCGAAGATCCGATGCTTGATGAAATAGCGCCATTGCACCGGCACGCCCGCCAGGATATGAGTGAGCGCGGCATAACGCTCGTGAGTCCACTTCGCTTCGAACGCCTCTCGGTAGGGACCGAACTCGAACGCCGGCACTGGGGTATCGCGTGCCATCGCGTGGGCCTGCTCACGCAACACCGCCGTCTCGGCTGTGTCGATCTCGCCGTCGACGATCCCCACGGCATAGACCTCGCGCGCTTCCTGCTCGGTGACATAACCACGCTGTACGTCCTCGCATACCCGTTGCACGTCGCGATCGATAGGCCGGCCGTATCCCCCTGCCCCCGCTCCAATTAGCCGGATCACGTCACCCGGATTGCAGATCACCAGATCGGTATTGCCGAGTTGCTCCGCCTGCGGCGTGTCGGGGTTCTTCGTGAAGCGCGCATTCGCGCCGGCGTGGCCGCCGCGCACACCCCATGAGGCAAAGTGCGTGCGATCGCGGTTGCGCACTGTGACGAGCGTATTCGGCGAGAACACCTTGAACTCCATCACCAGCCCCTGGCCGCCGCGGAACTGTCCCGCGCCGCCCGAGCCGGGCGCCACGCCATAACGCGTGATACGGATCGGCACCTCGGCCTCGTTGATCTCCACCGGTGTGTTGCGCAAAAACGCGTTGTTCGCGCCGGAGCCGTCTTCACCGTCATCGAACGACATGCCACCAGCGCCACCGCCGATTGGCCCAATCGATGCCATCACTGTGCTGCCGTGCCGGTCCATAGTCTTGACGCTGAGAATCGACAGGCCGCCTGCAGGGCAAGCGGCGAGCCGTTCCGGAATCGCTTGCGAGAAAGCACCAAAGGTCAGCAGATGCAGCAGCTTGCAGGTCAGGCTACGCATGCCGACCGCCGCCGGCCGCTGCGCATTCACCACCGTGCCTTCGGGCAATACGCAGCGCGCCACCCTTAGCATGCCGCTATTCAGCAGGATCTCGGGATTCAGCGTGTACAGCACATAGACGAAGCCGACTAACGCAAGCGCATGCCGTTCGCGACCACCAGTCGGGATGTTCAGCGACGATTGCAACTGCGGATCGCTGCCCGTGTAGTCGAATTCGACGCTGCCGTCGCGGATACGCAGCGTCAACGCGACGCGCATCGGCTTACCGCGCACCGAGTCTTCATCGGCGTATTCCGCGAAAAAATACTCGCCGTAGGGAATGCCGCGCATGACGGTGCGCGCCTGCTCCTCCGAATAATCGAGCAACGCCTGCATGCCCGCCTTGAAACCGTCGATGCCAAACCGCTCGATGATTTCCAGCACGCGCCGCTCGCCTGTATGCAGCGACGCCAGTTGCGCATGCAAATCGCCGACGTTCTGGTCCGGCACGCGCACGTTGGCGGCCATGATGCGCAGCAGCTCTTCATCGAGCACGCCGCGTCGCACGATCTTGGTGGGCGGAAAACGGATGCCCTCCTGCTCGATTTCGGTCAGCGTGCGCGACAGCGAGGCAGGCACGGCGCCGCCCATATCGGTGTTGTGAATGTGGCCGCCCACGAAGCAGACAATCTCGCCTTCGTAGAACACCGGCTTCCAGAGCACGATATCCGGCGTGTGGGTGGCAACGAAGCCGCTGTATGCGTCGTTCGTCATGCCGATGTCGCCCGGCTCGTAGTGATCGATCATGCCGATCACCGGGCCGTAGTCGAGGCCGACATACCAGGTGGCGCCGAGCGTCTTTGGCGACGCGAACGTGTGTCCATCCGGCGTCGTGATCGCGCACGAGAAGTCCTCCGTCTCTTTCACGAAGGTCGAATGTGCGGTGCGCACCAGCGTGTACGCCATGCTTTCCGCTGCGGCGACACAGTAGTTGGCGAAAATCTGCAGGACTGCCTTGTCGAATTGCATGCCGGGCTCCGGTTCAGTTCGCGCCAACGTAAGTAAGAATCAGATTGCCGTAGGGATCGACGCGTCCCGTGAAACCAGGCAGCACGCAAGTCGTGCAATCGTCCTGCGCGATCACTGCGGGTCCGGCAATCTGCTGGCCGGCTAGTAGTTTGGCGCGGTGAAACAGCGCAGCGTCATGGAACGCGCCGTCCATCCAGACCTTCACGGAAGCATCTGGAACCGGCGCATGCTCGCTGGCTTCGATGGGTCGCAAGGCTGGCTTTGGGGTCACCGAGGCGATCACGAGACGCAGCGCCACTACCTGGATCTTTGCTTTCAGATCGCTGTGGCCGTAGAGTCGCGCGTGCTCGCGGTGGAACGCTTCGCTCAGCGCGTCGATGTCTCGCTCCTGCAGCCATACAAGTTCAAGGGGCGTGTCGATTTCGAACGATTGTCCCTTGTATCGCATGTCGGCCGAGACGGTGATGCGCGCCTGGCGGTCGTCGCTGTTATCGCCAGGCGAAGCGGTTTCGCCGGCCATCCAGTTTCGCGCCGCGGTTTCCAGCGCACGCGCATCGTCGCGCAGGGCGTCGAGTGCTACGGCATCGAGGTCGTAGTAGGTGGTCTTGACGAAATCGTTCTTGGTGTCGGCGATCAAGCCGCCCAGCGCGCTCAGTACGCCCGGCGTGGTCGGCACAACGACTTGCTCCATGCCGAGCGCCCGCGCGAAGTAGCACGCAAGCATCGGCCCAGCACCGCCGAACGGCAGCAGCGAGAAGGTGCGCGGATCGATGCCGAAGCGCGAGACAATCCGGCTCACGCCCGCATACATGCCCGACACCGACACGTTGACGATCGCTTCGGCAGTGCGGTAGATATCGGAGCCAAGCTGCTGCGCCAACACCTCGACCGCGCGGCAAGCCGCGTCGTGATCGACCTTCACCGAGTTGTAGCCGAGGCTGGCGTTGCCGATCACGCCCATCACGGCGAACGCATCGGTTATGGTGGCACGCGTGCCACCCCGGCCGTAGCACACCGGGCCCGGGTTCGACCCAGCACTCTCCGGCCCGACCTTGAGCACGCCGAAATCGTCGACCCACGCAATCGAGCCCCCGCCGTCGCCAATCGACGACACTGAGACCGATGGAATATGAATCTGGAAATCGCCGATGTATTCGCCGGTTGCGTATTGCGGCTCGCCGTCGATGATCAGCGCGACGTCCGCGGTCGTGCCACCGACGTCGAGACTCATGCAACGCTGCAGACCGCACAGTTGCGCGACATACGCCGCGCCGATCACGCCGGACGCCGTCCCGGAGAGAATCATCTGCACGCAATTGGTCTTGCCGGTTTCGGCGCTCATCACGCCGCCATTCGACTTGGTGACCTTCATGTCCGCCGCGATACCGGTCTCGCGCAGTGCACGCTGCAACGACGACAGATAGTGCGATACCTTCGGCTGCACATAGCCGCCGATCACCGCCGTCGAAGTGCGTTCATACTCGCGGATGATCGGCCAAACGTCGGAGGAACAGGAAACGAAGAGACCCGGCATGGCTCGCTCGAGAATCGCCTTCACCTCGTGCTCGTGAGCCGGATTGCGATAGGAATGCAGCAGCGATATCACCACGCCTTCGCAACCGGCACGGCGCAGCTTGTAGAGTGCATCGAGCACGCTCGCCTCATCCACCGGCGTCTCGACCGTGCCGTCCGCGGTCAACCGTTCCACGATGCCGAACACCCGTTCGCGTGGCACTAGCGGCGCGGGACGCTTCGACATCAGGTTATACATATCGGGGCCCTTCAGCCGCGCGATATCGAGCACGTCTTCAAAGTGGCGTGTAGTAATCAGGCCGAGCTTCAGCCCCTTGCGTTGCACGACAGCGTTGACGCCCACCGTCGTCCCATGCGTGAAATAGGCCACCTCATGCGGATCGACGCCATAGCGTTCGGCCAATCCTTCCATGCCGAGCAACACTTCGGCACCAGGGCTATCCGGACGGGAAAACACTTTCAGCGTTTTCAGCTCGCCTGTTTCGTCATTCAGTACTGCGAAGTCGGCGAACGAGCCACCGATATCCACTCCGATTCTCAGGGCCATGAAGTTTTTCCGTTTATACGACCGTACCTTCGCGCACCATCGCAGCCTGCAAGGTCGTCAGATCGAGCTCAGTGCGATGACACAGCACTTCGGCGCCGTTCGACAGTTGCCGGCGCGCTGGTGCCGTGGTGTTGCACAAACCATCGACGCGCAACGGACAGCGTCCGAGGAACGTACACAACTCCGAATGCGGCGCACTCGGTCCAATGGGCGGCAATTCGCTGTGACAGCGAATGGTGGCCTCATCGAGCCAGCCCGTGCGCAATTCCGGAGCCGATGAAATCAGCAGATCGGCATACGGATGGAACGGCGGCGCGCACAGTGCTGCGCGATCGCCCGCCTCGACGCGATGACCCGAGTACAGCACGACGATGTCGTCGCTGATGGCGCGCATCTTGCCGATATCGTGGGTAATGAACAGGTACGACACACCGAGCTTGCGTTGCAGGTCGGCGAGCAGATCGAGAATCGCTGCGCCCACGACGGTATCGAGCGCGGACGTTACCTCGTCGCACAGAATCAGATCGGGCTCGGCCGCGAGCGCCCGTGCCAGGTTGATCCGCTGCTTCTGGCCACCGGACAGCTCGCCGGAGCGACGTGTGGCAAGCGCTGCGGGCAGTCGCACCAGGTCGAGCAATTCAGCGACACGCTGCCGGGCTCGTTCGCCCTTCATGCCGTGATAGAACGCGAGCGGCCGGGACAGAATCCGCTCCACCGTATGCACCGGATTCAAAGCGGTATCCGCGTTCTGGAACACGATCTGGATGCGCCTGAACTGTTCCTTGGTGCGCCGGTTCATATGCTTGGGCATCGGCTCGCCATCCAGCAGCAACGAACCGCTCGCCACCGGCACCAGCCCCGCGATCACCTTGGCGAGCGTGGTCTTGCCGGAACCGGACTCGCCGATCACCCCGACCGTCTTGCCGCGATGGATCACCAGATCCACGTCGTCCAGAATGCGTGCTGCTGGAAAACCCTTCGCATCAGTCTTGCCGTAGCCCGCGACAAGCCGTTTCACTTCCAGCAACGGACGCTCCGCGGCACCGACCGCAGCGCGCCCTTCCGGCCGCGCGCCGCGCGGTGTCGGCATGACCGCAGCGATCAAACTCTGCGTGTACGCATGAGCCGGTGCGTTGAGAATCTGCGCCGTGCTGCCCACCTCGCGAATCTCGCCATCGCTGAGCACGACGATGCGATCTGCCATCTGCGCGACCACCGCCAGATCGTGCGACACGTACACCGCCGTCGTGCCGAGTTCCTTCACAACCCGCTTGAACGCCTGTAGCACATCGATCTGCGTAGTGACATCGAGTGCCGTGGTCGGCTCATCGAGAATCACCAGTTCGGGGTCCGTGATCAGCGCCATCGCCGCCAGCAGCCGTTGCAACTGGCCGCCCGATACCTGGTGCGGATAGCGCTTGCCGATCCGCTCCGGGTCCGGCAGCGCCAGCGCGCGGAACAGTTCGACAGCTTTGGCCTGGGCGGCGGCCTTGCTCATGGTCCGATGGATCAGCGCGCTTTCGATCACCTGATCGAGAATCGTGCGCGCCGGATTGAAGGCCGCTGCCGCGCTTTGAGCAATATAGGCGACCTTGCGACCGCGTAGCGAAGCCAATGCATTGGACGAGAGCGAGCGCACATCTGAATCGCCTACGCGGATAGACCCGCCTGCAATGCGGCAACCAGTCCGCGCGTGACCCATCAGCGCGAGTGCGATCGTCGTCTTGCCCGAGCCGGATTCGCCGATCAGCGCGAGCACCTCGCCGCGGGCCACCGTAAAGTCGATGTCGTGCACGATGGTGGTTTCAGCCCGCCCTTCACTGCTGCCCACCACCCGCAGGCCGCGCACTTCAACCAGGTTGTCGGTTGTGGTGTTCATTTCAGCGAGCCTCCGCAGCACGGCGCAAACGCAGACGCTTGCCACGCCCAGGCAGCCCGTCGATCAGCAGGTTGACGCCGACCGTCAGGATCGCGATCGCGATGGCCGGCATCAGCACCACCGGCGCACCGTCACCGAGTCCGGCGATGTTTTCCCGCACCAGCGAGCCGAGGTCCGCATACGGCGGCTGCACACCCAGCCCAAGGAAGCTCAGGCTGCTCAACAACAGCACCACGAACACGAAACGCAGGCCGAGGTCGGCAAGCATCGGATGAATCATGTTCGGCAAAATTTCCACGCAGCAGATATAAATCGCATTCTCGCCGCGCACCTTGGCCACCTGTACGTATTCGAGCGCGCTGATGTTCACGGCCAGCGAACGCGCAATGCGATAAGCACCAGGCGTATAGCTGATGCCTGCCGTGATGACCAGCAACGTGAGCGACGAGCCGAACGCCGCCACGATCATCAACGCGAACATCTTGGTGGGGATCGAGCTCACCGCGTCGAGTATGCGGCTCATGGTTTCGTCCACAGCACGGCCCGCGACGGCAGCCAGCAGGCCGAGACCGGTCCCGCAAAATGCGGCGAACAGGGCAGCGGCCAACGCCAGCAGCACCGTCAAACGCGTGCCGTACATGATCCGGCTCAGCATGTCGCGGCCCAGGTAATCGGAGCCGAGCGGCAAGTGGACGCTGAACGGCGCGAACACGTCCTGCGTGACAATCGCGCCAACCGGATACGGTGCGAGCACCGGCCCGAAGATCGCCACCAGCAACGCCAGAGCCACCATGAAAGCGCCGATCCAGCCGCTCAGCGACAGCGAGGGCAAGCGGAGTGCAGCACGCTTGACCGGTGGCGTCGGCGCAGCGCCGCCACCGCCACTGGACGGCGCGGGTGAATGAGGAGCGGGCATAGCAGAACTCCTAAGGAGCGCCCCTTCGGCAGGCGTCGGCGAACGAGGATCGACGGGGGACGAATGAGGAGTGTTCATGTCCGCAGCCTCGGGTTGGAAACGATCGCGCACAGATCCGCCAGCAACACCAGAATCAGGTAGCCGAGACAGAAGATCAGCGTGCAGGCCTGCACCAGCGGCATGTCGCGATTGCTGACCGCATCCACCATCAAACGCGCGAGGCCAGGGTAGTTGTAGATCGTCTCAACGACGATCACCCCGCCCAGCAGATACGACAGGCTCAACGCCACCGCATTGGCGATCGGGCCGATCGCGTTAGGCAGCGCATGCAGCAGCACCACGCGCGCCGGACGCGCTCCCTTGAGAATCGCCATCTCGACATACGAGGAGCCGAGCTGTTCGATCACCGCCGCTCGCGTCATGCGCGCCATCTGCGCGATGATCACGCAACACAGCGTGATGACAGGCATCGCGTAGGCACGCATGAAGTGTTCGAAACTGTCGATTTCGCCGCTGTACGACAGCGCGGACAACCAATGCAGCTTGACCGCGAACACCAGCACCGCGAACGTCGCGATCAGAAACTCCGGAGTGGCCACCAGCGCCAGCGTGCTGAGGCTAATCATGCGATCGAGCAACGAACCGCGCTTCACGGCGGCGAGGATGCCCATCGAAATCGCAATCGGCACCGAGACGAGCGTCGTGATCGCGGCAAGCTCGAGCGACTTCGGCAGACGGCCGGCAATCATCTCGCTGACCGGAAGACTGGCGGAGAGCGACATGCCGAAGTCGCCGCGCAAGAGGCCCCCGAGCCAGTGCAGATAGCGCAGATAGGCAGGCTGATCGAGGCCGAACTGTAACCGCAAGGCCGCAATCGTCTCCGGCGTCGCCGCTTGGCCGAGCGCCTCTTGCGCGGCGTCGCCCGGCAGCAGGTTGGTAATCGTGAAGATGATCATCGACACGATCAGCAGAATCAGCAGCGTCAGCGCAATGCGCTTCGCAATCAGCGCTGCAATGGTCTGGTTCATCGCACGGACCTCCTACGAGGATTGCAGAGGCCGGTAGTGGAACGGATGTTCCGCCACCGGCGAACCGGATAACCGGGTGACCGACCAGGCCGCTCTATCTTGCCGCTCTAGCCGGCCAAGAGGGTCTGGAAGGTCAGGCTTCCCACCAGACGTTCTCGGCAAACGAGAAGCCCATCATGCCGCCGGTCGGAATCGAACCGAGGCCTTTGAGACGCTTGTCGTAACCGTCGAGCAGACTGATGAACGAAGGAATGCCGATGCCGCCCTGGTTGCTGACGATAGTCTGCATGTCAGCGTACATCTGCTTGCGCTTGGCGTCGTCGGTTTCTGCACGCGCAGTAATCAGCAACTGGTCGAATTGCGGATTCTTCCAGCCCGACTCGTTCCACGGTGCATCCGATTTGAAGAACTGCGTGAACAGCACGTCGGCGCTCGGACGCGGATTGATGCTGCCGAAGCCAAGCGGATGCTTCATCCAGTGATTCGACCAGTAGCCATCGGCCGGAACGCGGTTGACCGCCAGGTTAACGCCGATCTTCTGCGCCGTCAGTTGCATCATCTCGGCCATTTCGATCGAACCGTTGGCGTCCGAAGTCGCGTAGATCGGCGGCAGCGTCAGACCGACAGCGCCGGCTTTCTGCAGATGGAACTTGGCCTTGTCCGGATCGTACGGACGCTGCGGCAGGCCGGCGAAGTAGTAGCGATGGCCGGGCGGAATCGGCTGATCGTTGCCGATCACCGCATAGCCGCGAAACACCGCGGTGCGGATCTGCTCGCGGTCGAACAGGTACTTCATGCCTTCCACGAAGTCCGGGTTGCCGGTGATCGTGTTGTCGCGCCGCATGATGAGGTCGGTGTAGAGACCCGATTTGGTCTCCTTGATCGCATAGCCAGGCGTCGACGCCACGCGCTGCGTCGCACGCGGATCGACGGCGCTGATCAGATGGACGTCCCCCGAGAGCAGCGCATTCACGCGTGCCGCATCGTCGCCGATACCAATCAGCTCCACCTCGTCGAGGTAGGGTTTGCCCGGGCGCCAGTAGCTGTCGTTACGCCTGCCGACCGTAGTGACACCCGGCTTGAACGTCTTCAGCTTGTACGGGCCGGTGCCCACGGCAGTCGAGAAATCTGTAGTGCCGTCCTTGACGATGACGAGTTGCGGCGTGGCGAGAATCGCCGGCAGGTCCGCGTTCGGCACCGTCAACGTGATCTGCACTTCGTCCGGGCCGCTCGCCTTGACTTCGTCGAACTGGTCCGCGACCGACTTCACCTTCGAGGCCGTCGCCGGGTTCTTGTGGCGCATCAGCGAGTACACCACGTCGGCGGGCGCCAGCGCCTTGCCGTCGTGGAAGGTCACGCCCTTGCGCAACTTGATGGTCCAAACCTTCGCGTCGCTGCTGGTGAACGACTCGGCCAGCCCCGGCTGCGGCGTCAGGCTGCTGTCGAACTGCGTGAGCCCGCTATAGAACATGAAGAAGCGGATGTAGTCGGCGCCGGCCGAGCCCTTGGCCGGGTCCAGCGTGTCGGCCGTCGAACTGGAGTCATAGGCAGCCCGAATCTTGCCACCCTTCTTCGGCGTGTCCGCGGCAAAGGCGCTGGTCGCGCCCGCCAGCAAACCACTGGCCCCGGTCGCGAGCATGCCGCCCGCAGCCAATACACGCATCATGTCGCGGCGGCTGAAACCGGCTCGTTTGATTTCGTCGTCGTTCATGGAATCTGCTCCTGGGACCAAGGATGAATGAATCCGGGTTGTGTAACGTGGTTTGCCCGTCATTTCGAGAAACGTTGCGGGTTGAGTGAATTTAAGCACCGCAAAATTAATGGAATGTCCTGATTCGGCATCGCGCGCAAGCGAAACGAATCGTTTTGATGGCGCTTCACAGCATGAATTGCTGCGCGCGTGGAGGCAGGCGGCTCGCAGCCCGGCAAGACGGGCTGTGCGGCGACCGCGCAGAGGTTTGGTAAGGGTCTGCCAGGCTCAGGCGGGTTGTTTTGATGCGCAAGACGCCGTTTGCGACGTGCTTTGCCGCCCGAATACAGCGCAATTAAGCGTTCGCCGGAGTGGCGCGTGGCACTTTATGCTGCGGACGAAAAAAAACTCATCGTGAATCTTCCGAAGCACGATGAGCCTGCTAAGGACATCACGTCACGCCGATCGCGTCACGTCATGCCGCGTGGTGGAGCAAAAATTAGAACTGGTGGCGGATGGCGACACGAACCACGGTCTGGCTCGAGCTCGACGACGGTGCGTCGGTACCGAGCACGAAGCCATCGTCCAGCACCGAGTTCGTCTTGTCGCCGGTCACGTCCTGGTACACGCCCTGGATGTACACGTCAGTGCGCTTCGAGAGGTTGTAGTCGGCCATCAAGCCGACCGTTTGAATCTTCGGCTTTACATTGCCCGTCGACGCATCGAAGTTCTCGATCGTGTAGACGTACTCGGCACCGACATAGAACGCCGGCGTGATCTGATACTTGCCGTTCACTTCGAGGTTCTGGAACTTCAGCGTGTTCAACGTCGAACCTACGACGAGCGGAGCCGTCGTGCTGATGTAGCCATTTGCCGTCGGGTTCTTGTAGTTCGAGTTGGAGTACGCAAAGCTCACCGTCGCCGGGCCG
>NZ_JAMFSB010000085.1 GCF_026225065.1 Paraburkholderia sp.
ACGTGGGAAGCGACAGACAAGGCGCTGATCCTCGCCGAGGCTGCTGGTACGGAGCCGGTTGCCGCGGTCGTTTAAGCGCGTACTGCGTCAGCAAAAAACCCCGACGGCGTTGAGCCGGGCGGGGTTTTTTCTATTAAAGGCCCGCAAAGCCGAACCACCCTTCATTGCCAAACGACATCCGGCGCGGGCGGCGGCTCGTGCTGCGCGGCGCGCTTACGCGTTTTGGCGGCAGCGCACGACGCGGCGTTGGCTTGCGCAGGAGCGTGCGCAGCGAAAAGCGGCGCGAACCGGCTTGCGTACGCAACGCGGTGAAGAACATCTGGAACCACGTACGGATGCTGTCGACCGGTTTGGCCTCGCGCCATTGGCCGGCGAGCGCACGGGTGCGGGTCGCGTGATGGCGCAGCGCATGCACGACGTGCCGGCGCGCGGGACGCGCTGCCTTGAGGGCGGCGCGGGTAAGACGGGTATTCAGGAGAGTGTGCATGGCTTCCAAAGGTAGGCAGCGTGTCACGCGACGGGAGGCGCTATAAAAACGAGCACCATCTATGCCAGCGGGATGGACGCGCAAGCCCGAAAACTGAGCGGGAAGTGGCGGCAGCGGCCTGCAGTGGCCGTGCGCAAAGGAAAGCAGCTGGAATTGCAGTCAACATGCATGCAGGCTACACGCGAATCGTGACGTCAGAAAGTCCGTTATAACCCTCGCGTCTGCGGGTTTTTACGGGGCAGATCGCGGTGTGAAACGATCACGGTCGTCCCGTTACGGTCGATAAGCGTGCACGCCCGCCCCTGCGGTGTGCACCCGGCCGGGATGCGCGCACTGCAAAGTCCGCACGCTTATCGCGCACGTTTTACAATCGAGCATCGGTCAGTAGAAAGTAACGGAATACCCATGTCAGGTCACTCAAAGAAAGAACAGGTTCAGGTCTTGCGGGAACGGGGCTTCGTCGTCGTGCCGGGGCTGGTTTCGCCCGAGCGCTGCAGCGAGTTGAAGCAGATCGCGCAGCGGCAGTTGCAGGAGGCGGCCACGCCGATCGAATTCGAGGCGGATCTGCAATACCCCGGCGCGCCACAGTCGAAGCATGCGCCCGGCGGCCATACCGTGCGGCGCCTGCTCGATGCCTACGCACGCCATCCGCGTTTTGCGGAGTGGGCGACGGCGCCCGAAATCCGGGGCTGGATGGAAACGTATTTCGGCGAGGAGCCGCGCCTCTCGCGGGCGCATCACAATTGCATGATGACCAAGCACCCTGCGTATGGCAGCCTGACCGGCTGGCATCGCGACGCGCGCTACTGGTCGTTCGAGCGCGATGATCTGGTTTCGGTGTGGCTCGCGCTCGGTCCGGAAACGGTGGATAACGGTGCGCTGTGGCTCGTGCCGCAGTCCCACACAGCGACGTTCACGTCCGATCGGTTCGACGACGCGAAATTTTTCCGCTCCGATCTGCCGGAAAATCAGGCGCTGATCCAGACGGCAGTGTCGCCGGAACTCAAACCGGGCGATGTGGTGTTTTTCCACTGCAACACACTGCATTCGGCCGGCAAAAATCTCAGCGACCAGGTGAAGTTTTCGCTGGTGTACACGTATCACGGCGCGAGCAATGTGCCGTTACCGGGCTCGCGTTCGGCGTCGAAGCCTGAGATTGCATTTTGATGGTCGCGTGTCGCCGAGCCCCGCTGCTGGACGTCCAGAATCGCCCGCGCAGCGGGTCGCCTGCCTCAGCGCTTGCTGCCTGAAGTCGCCATTCCGATCAGGCCCGCGAGCGTGGCGATCACGCCGCCTGCGATCAGCATGATGGCCTTGTTGGTCGGCGAACCCGTGAAGACGCGCGATACGTCGCTGCTAAACGAGTGGAAAGCCTGGCCGCCGAAATACAGCAGCACCACGCCGCCGACAATCAACGCGAGCGAAATCGCTTTGGTCATGAACTTCCTCCTGTAGAAAAGTCGTGGAAGTGTAGGGGAGCGTCAAGGGCGCGTCCACGTGCAAACTTCAGGCGTCCCGCATAATGGACGCCTGCAATCCTTTCGACGATTCGCTAAGATAGTTAGTTCGTCACACCCCGCACGAAGCCGTACGCGGCCGCGCAACATGCGCAACCCAGGCAGTCACGGCCGGCCGGGCCAGCCAGGCAGTTGGCACCGCGGCCGCCTGACAACTCTCCTTCCGTCTTCACCAAGGATTCAAGCAATGGCTTACGAAGCAGCTCCAGCACGCTATTCGGACATGCAATACCGCGTTTGCGGCAAGTCGGGCCTCAAACTCCCGGCGCTTTCGCTGGGCCTGTGGCACAACTTCGGCGACACCACGCCGATCTCGACGCAGCGCGACATTCTGCGCACCGCCTTCGATCTCGGCATCACGCACTTCGATCTGGCGAACAACTATGGGCCGCCGTACGGCAGTGCCGAAACGAATTTTGGGCGCATCTTCAAGGACGATTTCAAGCCGTACCGCGACGAGCTGTTGATCTCGTCGAAGGCCGGCTGGGATATGTGGCCGGGTCCGTATGGCCAGGGCGGCGGCTCGCGCAAATACGTACTCGCGAGTCTCGATCAGAGCCTGCAACGCATGGGGCTCGACTACGTGGACATTTTCTATTCGCACCGCTTCGACGCCGACACACCGCTTGAAGAAACTGCCGGTGCACTGGCGAGCGCCGTGCAACAGGGCAAGGCGCTCTACGTCGGCATCTCGTCGTACTCGGCCGCCAAGACCCGCGAGATGGCAAAGCTGCTCGCCGAATACAAGGTGCCGCTGCTGATTCACCAACCCGCATACAACATGCTGAACCGCTGGGTCGAACACGAACTGCTCGATACACTTGACGAGATTGGCACTGGCAGCATCGCTTTCACGCCGCTTGCGCAAGGTCTGTTGACCGGCAAGTATGTGAACGGTGTGCCGGCGGACGCACGTGTCAACAAACCGGGCGGCGGCTCGCTGAAGCAGGACCACCTCAGCGCGCAGAACATCGAGCAGGTTCGCAAGCTCAATGAGATTGCCCAGCGCCGCGGTCAAAGCCTCGCGCAGATGGCACTCGCATGGGCGCTGCGCGGCGGTCGCATCACGTCGGTGTTGATCGGCGCGAGCAAACCCGAGCAATTGCTTGAAAACGTGGGTGCGTTGAAGAACCTCGAGTTTTCGAAGGAAGAGCTGGCGGAAATCGATCGCTTCGCGACCGAGGGTGGCGTCAACCTGTGGGAAAAGCCGTCGACGGATCAGGCCGTCTGACCAGCAAACAGCCAGACAAAGTGTGATTGCGAAAGCCGCCGTAAGGCGGCTTTCCTTTATGAGCATGGGCTCTTCGTTACGCGCCGTTACCTGGCGACACCATTCTTCCCGCTGTCATACAGCGCTGCTAAGGTCGCGGGCGATGTCGTCTCGACGGAGGGAAGATGGACCCAAGTGCGGCCGCTCAAGCCGGCCCGGCAACGCAATCCACGGCGCATGGACGACGCAAGTCCAAACGCGCTGCCATCGACGTACGCGCCAATCTCACCTTGCTGACGGTCGTGACGATCGCGATCACGCTACAGCTTTTTGTGCTGCCCGTGCTGCTGCGTGCATGGGGCATGCCGGCGTTGCTACTGATCGTGCCGCTGGTCGCGTTGACACCCATGCACTGGGGTTTGATTCACGAGGCGATTCACGGACAACTGTTGCCCGGACGGCGTCTGAACGAAGACGTTGCGCGTGCGCTGGCCATTGCGTTTGCACTGCCGTTCGACGCGGTACGCTTCGGACACCTGATGCATCATCGCTTTACGCGCGAGCCTTTCGATCGCCCGGATGTGCTCGATCGCAGCCGCCCCGTCACGGAAGTGTGGCCCGGTTGGGCTAGTTACTACGGACGTTTGCTCGGTGGCCTGTACGCAGGGGAGTTGATGGTGCCGCTGCTTGCATTTGCGCCCGTCAATGTCGCTCGTTCGCTCGTGGCTCGTGCTATCGGCACAGAGGGACCGGTCGGCGCCGACGTACAGCGTCATTTCACCAGCTTCGCCGTCGACTCTTCGCGGCGCGCGCGAATCCGTCGCGACTGGCTATTGACGCTCGGCTTGTTCGTGCTCGCCTTCTATCTGTACGGAGCGTGGTGGCCGGTGCTGGCCTTGACGATGTATTTGCGCGGCGTGTGGCTTTCGCTGGCCGATAACCTGCCGCATCATGGCGTCGCGCTGGATCAGCCAGGGCGCTCGCGCAATTTCCGCGTGGCGCGTGGATGGCAAGGTGTGCTGATGAACCACCATCTGCATCGCCTGCATCATCAGCATCCGACGTTGCCGTGGACGGCTCTGTCCGCGCTCGATTCGCTTGAGCGCGCAGCATGCAGCGAATCGGGCCGATTGAGCGAACCCGCCTATTTCCTTAGCGCGTTACGCCAGTTCAAGGGACCGGGCGCGTTGGACGCTACCACGCACTAACTAGCCTCACCAGCCATCCGACTTCGGCTCGCTAAAGACTCCGAGGCGGATTCCCGAGCGCGGCTAGACGAGCGCCGGAAGTCCTTCGACCAGCAGTACCGCAATGCCCACGCCCAGCAGGGCGCCGATCAGGCGGAAGACGTTGTGCCGCAGTTCCGTCTTGCAGGGTAGCGCGCCGACAAACAGGGCGCCGGCTAGTGCCATCGGAATGATCAGGATGAAATCGGCGATCGTAAAGTAGGTCGTCATGCTCGTCTCCTTGTGTCCTTGCGCGGCCAGCGGCGGTCTTTTTAGTTTGAGATGGCTGTCACGCTTGTTTCGAGTATAGGCGACGGCTGAGCTGCTGTCGGCGTTGTTTGTGGCACTGCAGCGGCGCTTTGTGGACCATCGAAGGCTTGCCTGGCCGGGCTGAGCGCGTTCTGCCAAAGCACCATCGGGTAGCGCCGTAGTCTTGCGTTCGATTACATTGTCCTTTCTGAGAACCAACGGTGTCCGTTAGACCTCCCACTCACACTGTACCGTGGCTTTCTTGTGGCTCAGCCCAGGCAAGATCCCTGGACCCATGTTTTTGATGTATCAGTGCCGCAAGGTTTATGATGGCTTGTGATCATGCGGTACAGTAAGGCCATCGGCTTGGCGTTTTGCCGGTGTCGATGAGACGAAAGCGCTGAAATGAAGGGCCATGTGCCGCCAGTTTCCGCTTTCCCCTTACCCGCAAAACGGCAACAATGAGCTTCACCACCACCGCGTGCGACGCGGAGAAACTTAGGTGCGTGCGCAACGTGTTCGGCGAAGCGGCGCTTTTATCATCACCTCGACCGGCACGATCTTCATATAGCCGGCTAAGTGAGAACGGGGAAACATCATGCAAGTCGGTTCTATCGTCCGATCCGTGCATATCGCAGTGCCGCAAGGCGCGCGCGGGATCGTCATGCGCATTCTGGGCGACATGGCGATGGTGGCGTGGTATGCCGGCGAACCCGGCACTTCGCTGCAACTCAACACGGAACCCTTCTTCCTCGAAGACCTGATCGATACGGGCGAACTCGTGCGTCCGGCCAGTGCGCAGATGCACTGAACGCGGCTCGTAGCCCGCGCGTGTCGCTGCAACGCTCGTCTTTGACGGCGGCGCGGCGCACAATGCGGGCATGAACTACGAACCTCACGATTCGCAGGACGATGCCTCCGGCACCGTGCCTTTTGCCCGGCTCAAGCCGGAGTGTGTACTCGACGCTATCGACAGCGTGCTGAGCACGGTCGGTGTGCGCACCGATGGCCGCATGCTGCCGCTCAACAGCTACGAGAACCGCGTCTATCAGATCGGCGTCGAGGACGGCCCACCCGTTGTCGCGAAGTTCTACCGGCCCGAGCGCTGGACCGACGAAGCGATTCTGGAAGAGCATGCATTCGTGGCCGAACTGGTGGAGCGCGAGATTCCGGCGGTGCCGGCGCGTGTCTTCGAAGGCCGCACGCTGCATACGTTCGACGGCTTTCGCTTCTCGATCTTCGAGCGGCGCGGCGGACGCGCTCCGGACCTGGACCGGCGCGATACGCTCGAATGGCTGGGCCGCTTTATCGGCCGCATCCACGCCGTGGGACAGACGCAGGACTACACCGCACGACCCACGCTCGACATTCAGACGTTTGGCTATGAGCCGCGTGATTTCCTGCTGTCGCAACGCTTCATTCCTGACGATGTGCGCACGGCGTGGGAAACGGTGATCAACCTCGCACTTGAAGGCGTCCAACAGGCGTTTGAGCGAGCCGGCGAAATACGCGCTTTGCGTATGCACGGCGATTGCCATCCGAGCAATGTGTTGTGGACCGATGCCGGTCCGCACTTCGTCGACTTCGACGATAGTCGCATGGGGCCGGCGGTGCAGGATCTCTGGCTGTTGCTGCCGGGCGAGCGTGCGGAAGCGTCGCGCGCGCTCACTGATCTGCTGGCGGGATACGAAGACTTTTGCGAGTTCGAACCGCGCGAACTGTATCTGATCGAAGCGTTGCGCACGCTGCGGCTGATTCACTACCAGGCATGGCTGGCGCGCCGCTGGGACGATCCTGCGTTTCCCGCTGCGTTCCCCTGGTTCAATACGCAGCGCTACTGGGAAGACCGTATTCTCGAGATGCGTGAGCAACTCGGCGCGATGCAGGAAGGGCCGCTCTGGCCGGTTTAGCTGTCGGCCGGGGCCAGCCGCGGCGGTTCAGGGCGCTGCGTCTTTCGAGGTAGATGGTCCGCTCACCGAACTGATTTTCACATCGCGATCGGGGAAGCGCGCGATCAGGATCAGTTCGCCGCCCAAAGCATGAATGTGGTCACGCAGCGACGAGACATACATGTCCGTTCGCTGTTCGAGTTTTGCGATACTCGGTTGCTTCACGTTCATCAGGCCGGCCACATCTTCCTGAGAGAAGCCCATTGCGCGACGCAATTCGGCCAGCGCCATTTCGGCGATCAATTGTTTGCTTCCTTCCTCGGCTCGGGCGCCTGCCTCGGGGGACATCTTCGCCTGCAATTCTGAGTATTTTCTCGCCATCATTGACTCCTTCTTGATCTAGTCGCGCCAGATGCGCACCATATAACGCGTCCGCACGTGGGATATTCACTGCGTACCAGCGATCCTTGCCGGGTTTGTCGCCACCGATTAACAGAATGCCGGTGCACCGTGGGTCGAAGATGTACAGCACGCGAAAGGGTCTGCCAGCGTGCTGGATTCTCAATTCCCGCATGCGGCTGTA
>NZ_JAMFSB010000086.1 GCF_026225065.1 Paraburkholderia sp.
ATTGATAATCCCCACCTGCGGTACGTATAACGCGCCAGCAATCCCGGACAGGATCGCCGAGACGGTCCAGATGAACAGTTTGTAGCCAAGCGGGCTGTAGCCGAGGAACATCAGCCGCGTCTCGCCATCGCGCACGCCAGTCACGACGCGTCCGAGTTTCGACGTCACAATCGCCCGCGCACCCAGAAACGCCAGCACTAGCACGGCAAATGTGATCAGGAAGAGCGCTGTGCGCGTGCCCGGATGCGTGATCGGAAAGCTCCCGATCGTCTTGAAGTCCGTAAAGCCGTTGTTGCCGCCAAAGCCGGTTTCGTTGCGGTAAAACAGCAGCATCGCAGCGAACGTCATCGCCTGCGTGATGATCGAGAGATACACGCCCTTCACCCGCGAGCGGAACGTGAAGAAGCCGAACACCCAGGCAATCACGGCGGGGACCATCACTACCAATACCAGCGCATACCAGAGATGTTGCGTGCCCTCCCAGTACCACGGCAGGGCGTGCCAGTTGAGGAACACCATGAAGTCGGGTAGGTCGCTTTGATAAACGCCCTGATGGCCGATCGAGCGCATCAGGTACATGCCGATCGCGTAGCCGCCCAGCGCAAAGAACAGGGCGTGGCCCAAGCTTAGGATGCCGCAGTATCCCCACACCAGATCCAGCGCCAGTGCGGCGATCGCGTAGCACATGAATTTTCCCGTCAGCGTCATCATGTACGCGGACAGGTGGAAGGCGCTTGTTTCGGGCAGCACTAACGCCGAGAGCGGCACGCCCAGCCCGATCGCGATGATTAGCGCAATCAGAGCGATCCACGCGGGCCGCGTGAGCAGCGCGGGACGTGGCGGTAGGCCGAGCGCGAAGCCGCTTTGGGTCGCGCGTCCGGTGTCCGGCGGCGTGCCGGATCCCGAGGTCGTGACCGAGGCGGAGGAGGTTGCAGATGTCATCTCATGCCTCCGCGCTGCGGCCCTTGAGGGCGAACATGCCCTGCGGCCGCTTCTGGATGAACAGCACGATCAGAACGAGCACCGCAATCTTCGCGAGCACGGCGCCCCAGAACGGTTCGATCGCCTTGCTGATAAGGCCGAGCCCAAAGCCGCCGATCACCGTGCCGGCCAGTTGGCCGACGCCCCCCAGCACCACCGCCATGAATGAATCGATGATGTAGCTCTGGCCCAGATCCGGTCCGACATTGCCGATCTGCGACAGCGCGCAGCCGCCCAGTCCAGCAATGCCCGCGCCGAACGCAAACGCGTACGAATCGACGCGTGCGGTCTTCACGCCCACACACGCCGCCATGCGGCGGTTCTGCGTGACGGCGCGTACGAAGAGGCCGAGACGTGTCTTCGTCAGCACGGCCCAGGCGATGCCGACCACGATCAGCGAGAACGCCAGAATCGCCAGCCGGTTGTACGGCAGGATCAGGCTAGGCAGCACCGTGACGCCGCCGCTCATCCATGCCGGGTTGCTCACCTGGACGTTCTGCGCACCGAAGATCATCCGGGTGGCCTGGATCAGGATCAGGCTGACGCCGAAGGTCGTCAGCAGTGTTTCGAGCGGGCGGCCGTACAGGTGTTTAAGGACCAGTCGCTCCAGCGCCATGCCCACTACCGCGGCGGCGGCGAACGAGGCGGGCACGGCGAGCAGCGGGTACCAGTCGAATGCGCCCGGTGCGTACCGCTGGAACAGGTTCTGTACGACATAGGTCGCGTACGCACCAATCATCAGGAATTCGCCATGCGCCATGTTGATGACGCCGATCAGCCCGTACGTAATGGCGAGCCCCAAGGCGGCTAGCAGCAGCACACTGCCGAGCGACAGGCCTGCGAACAACGTGCCCGCGATGGCGCTGCGGCGCTGGATCGCGTCGAGCTCGTCGATGCCGGCCTGCGCAGCGGCGCGCACGCGATCGTCGCTTTCTACAAACGTACCGTCCGGCTTCTTCGCGATGAGCGGCCGCAGCAGCTCGTTCATGTCGAGGTCATGGCGCGCGGCCACGAGTTGCACCGCTTCGAGGCGCGTGGCCGGATCGCTGTTGTGCAGCGCTGTCATGGCCCACAGCGTGTCGAGTTTCTTCTTCAGACCCGGATCGGTTTCCTTCGCGCGCTGCGCGTCGATCAGCGGTTTCATCGAAGGATCGGGGTTCTGCAGCAGCGCGTTGATGGCCGCGCGGCGCGTCTCCAGATCGATGGAGTCGAGTTGCGAACCCGACAGCGCGCCCGAGACCTTCGAGCGCAGCATGTTGTTCAGTGTGACCGGTTGCGCGCCGTCTGCGGCGACCGTCTTGCCGGTGATCGCGTCTTTGGTCGCGTCGCCGTCCTGGATCAGCACTTCACCGGAGTCGGTCGTGAGCGCGTTGTCTTCGGAGAGGGCTTTAAGCAGTGCCTGGGAAGGAGCGTCGTGACTGGCGATCAGTTTGTCGATGGCCGCGGACTTGGCATCGAAGTCGTCGCCGGCGAGCGGTGCGATATCCGCCGGAGTCAGCGCAAAGGCTGCGAGTGGTGCGATGACGATGAGCGCGATACCGAGCTTACCGATACTGCGCCGTGTGAGCCTCAAAATGGAAAACGCCATGATGCCCTTTGATAAGTGAGCAACAGGGCGTTGCGGCATCGAACCTGCAGGGGATGCCGCAACGCCGTGCCGCTATACATGCGGATGCGTCGTCGAGTTGACCCGACGCATCCGTAGTGCAAGCGGACCAGGCGGGCGCGAACTGTACGCGCCCTCCGTTACATCACGCAACCCGCGAGCGGCGCAGGAACGCTGGGATCGAACTGACCACATCCGGCTTGCCCGCGTTGCCGGCGATAAACGGGCTCCACGGCTGCGCGCGAATCGCGGTTTTGGTCCGCCATACCACGTTGAACTGGCCGTCGGCACGCACTTCGCCGATCATCACCGGCTTGTGCAGATGGTGGTTGCCGTCCATCGTCAGCACGAAGCCGGATGGTGCGTTGAAGGTCTGACCGATCATCGCGACACGCACCTTGTCGACGTCGGTGCTCTTGGCTTTTTCCGCTGCCTGCTTCCACATATGGATGCCGACGAAGGTCGCTTCCATCGGGTCATTCGTGACGCGCTTGTCGCCGCCAGGCAGGTTGTTGTCCTTGACCCATTTGGCGAACATCGCCTTGAACTTGGTGTTCTCGGGATCGCGCAGCGACATGAAGTAGTTCCAGGCGGCAAGGTTGCCTACCAGCGGCTTCGTGTCGATACCGCGCAGTTCTTCTTCGCCCACCGAGAACGCCACCACCGGCACGTCCGTCGCTTTCAGGCCCTGGTTGCCCAGTTCCTTGTAGAACGGCACGTTCGAGTCGCCGTTGACGGTCGAGATCA
>NZ_JAMFSB010000087.1 GCF_026225065.1 Paraburkholderia sp.
CATGACGCTGTGGTCGATCATCGTCTACTCGCCGATCGCGCACATGGTCTGGGAACCGACCGGCTGGCTGTCCGCAGCAGGCATTCTCGACTTCGCAGGCGGCACGGTGGTTCACATCAACGCCGGTATCGCCGGTCTGGTGTGCTGCCTGGTGCTCGGCAAGCGTGTCGGTTATGGCAAGGAAGTGATGGCTCCGCACAACCTCACGCTGACGCTGATCGGTGGCGCGATGCTGTGGGTAGGCTGGTTCGGTTTCAACGCAGGTTCCGCAGTGGCGGCAGACGGCCGTGCCGGTTTCGCCATGTTCGCAACGCAAGTTGCAACGGCAGCCGCAGCACTCGCATGGATGTTTGCTGAGTGGATCGCCAAGGGCAAGCCGTCGGTGCTCGGTATCGTGTCGGGCGCTGTTGCGGGTCTGGTGGCAATTACGCCGGCTTCGGGTTATGTCGGTATCGGCGGTTCGCTGGTCATCGGTATTGCCGCAGGCGTGATCTGCTTCTGGTCGGCTACGTGGCTCAAGGCCAAGCTCGGCTACGACGATTCGCTCGACGCCTTCGGCGTGCACTGCATCGGCGGTATCGTGGGTGCGCTGCTGACCGGTGTGTTCGCAGTCAAGGACATCGGCGGCGCGGACGGCAGCGTGATCCTGCAGGCCAAGGGCGTGCTGACGACGCTGGTGTACAGCGGTGTGGTGAGCTTCATCCTGCTGAAGGCCATCGACCTGGTGATGGGCATCCGCGTGACGGAAGAAGAGGAACGCGAAGGCCTGGACGTGAGCCTGCACGGCGAACACGTCGAATAAGGTCTCAAGGGTTTCAAGGCTTTACGATTCACGATCACGAATCAAGCGCAGCGACTTTGGCCCGCCTTCTGGCGGGCCTTTTCTTTGCTGCCTGCCGCGCTGCTATTTCCGGGCTATTCCCCTGTGAATCGCGGTAGACTGCTTCGGAGGAGCAGTTTTCGCTGGCTATTGCGCCCATAGCGAGAATGCAACCGTCCCCGCTTGCGAATGGAGAAAGCGTCCCCAAATGGACGAAGCGTTTGCTCTACAATCTTTTTTCTCCAGTCTGCGAGTGATCAATGGTTCCGCACCTAGTTACGGCGTTAAACGGCCCGCTGCTCGATCTCGAGCGGAAGATCCTCGACGCTACGCCCGCCATCGAACGCTGGTTCCGTCTGGAATGGCAGGAACACACGCCGCCGTTCTATTGCTCGGTCGACCTGCGTAACGCCGGCTTCAAGCTCGCCCCGGTCGATACCAACCTGTTTCCCGGCGCGTTCAACAACCTGCCGCAGGAAGTGCTGCCGCTTGCCGTGCAGGCGGCCATGGCTTCGATCGAAAAGATCTGTCCGGACGCGAAGAACCTGCTGGTCATTCCGGAGCGCCACACGCGCAACGCGTTTTATCTGGAGAATGTGGCGCGCCTGGCGACCATCATGCGTCAGGCCGGGCTCAACGTGCGATTCGGAACGCTCGATGAAAGTGTCGACGGGCCAGTCACCATTGCGCTGTCGGACGGTCAGAAGATCGTTCTTGAGCCGCTTGAGCGCTCAGCACGCCGGCTTGGCCTGAAGAATTTCGATCCGTGTTCGATTCTTCTGAACAACGATCTCTCCGGCGGCATTCCGCCCGTCCTTGAAAACCTGCATGAGCAGTATCTGCTGCCGCCGTTGCATGCCGCGTGGGCGGTGCGTCGCAAGTCGACGCATTTCTCCTGCTATGACGACGTCGCCAAGAAGTTCTCGAAGATGGTCGAGATCGACCCGTGGATGATCAATCCGTACTTCGCGCACGTCGAAGGCGTCGATTTCCAAGCGCGCACCGGTGAAGAGGCGTTGGCTGACGCGATCGACGGCGTGCTGAAGAAGATTGCCAAGAAGTATCGCGAGTACGGCATCTCCGAGAAGCCGTATGTGGTCATCAAGTCCGATGCGGGCACCTACGGCATGGGCGTAATGACCGTGCACGACGCCTCCGAAGTCGCCGCGCTCACCAAGCGCGAGCGCGCCAAGATGGCGACCACCAAGGACGGTCTCGAAGTGCACGACGTGATCGTGCAGGAAGGCGTCTACACGTTCGAGCGCATCGGTGAGGAAGTCGCCGAGCCGGTCGTGTATATGATCGACCGGTACGTGGTGGGAGGCTTCTATCGCGTGCACGGCAGCCGCGAGCGCGATCAGAATCTGAACGCGCCCGGCATGCACTTCGTGCCGCTCGGCTTCGAGCACACGGCGCTGCCGGACGCTCACGCGAAGCCGGGTGTGGCGCCGCCGAACCGTTTCTATATGTACGGGGTGGTGGCGCGGCTCGGCTTGCTGGCCGCCTCGGTGGAACTGGAAAAGACCGATCCGGAGGCGATTCAGGTTTGATTCGCTGCCGCGCTGCTGTTACGGCCGCGGGTTAGCGCCGGATCACCGCGGCGCAGTGGTCATGCCTCGCTACACCGGACCGACGGGCGGCGCGCTGCATGCCGCCGCCCCTTGTTTAACGCATAATGCCAAGCCCATCAGTGCGCATCAGGACTTCCATGGACATTCTCTTTATCGCCGACCCGCTGGATCACTTCAAGATCTACAAGGATTCGACCTACGCGATGATGGCCGAGGCGGCCCGGCGCGGTCACACGCTCTACACCTGCGAGCCGAAACATCTCGCATGGACCGGTGCAGACGTCGAGGCGAATGCGCGGCGCTTTGCGATTGTCGGCGACGAGTCCGATGGTCATCGCGAGACCTGGTACGCCGCCGATGACGCTGCGCCGCGCTCGCTGAAAAGCTTTGCCGCAGTGGTGATGCGCAAAGACCCGCCGTTCGACATGGAATACGTGACCTCCACGTGGCTGCTGGAGCTTGCAGAACGCGGCGGCGCCCGCATCTTCAATAAGCCGCAGGCGATTCGGGATCATTCGGAAAAGCTCGCGATCGGCGAATTCCCGCAGTTCGTGGCGCCGACGCTGGTGACGCGCGACGCCGCAAGGCTGCGCGCGTTTCACGCCGAGCATGGCGATGTGATCCTGAAACCGCTCGACGGCATGGGCGGTATGGGCGTGTTTCGCGTGAAAGCGGATGGCATGAACCTCGGTTCGATCATCGAGATGCTGAGCCACGACGGCGCGCGTTCGGTGATGGCGCAGAAATTCATCCCCGAGATCAAGCAAGGCGACAAGCGCATTCTGCTGATCGGCGGCCAACCGGTGCCGTATTCGCTCGCGCGCATTCCTCAGGGCAATGAGGTGCGCGGCAATCTTGCTGCAGGTGGGCTTGGCGTGGCGCAACCGCTGACTGAACACGATCGCAAGATTGCGGAGACGCTGGCGCCGGTGCTCGCGGAGCGCGGTCTGCTGCTGGTGGGCCTCGACGCAATTGGCGATTGGCTCACAGAAGTGAACGTGACGAGCCCGACGTGCTTTCGCGAAATCATGGATCAGACCGGTTTTGACGTCGCCGGGATGTTCATTGACGCGCTGGAGCGGGCGGTCGGATAGCGCAGTTGCCCTGACAGGTTGCCAAGGCGGTCTGTCAGGACGGCGTCGAGCGAACAAGTGGCGGAAGCGCGAAAATGACCCTGTTACAATGCCCGCTCTTTAGCGGCGGCCCGCATCGGTTAGGATCGCCGGCAGGCGCGCCGCCCGAAACCTCAGGTTTCGCGCAGGCATGAAGCGCGCGCTCGCTGCCGGGCTGTTTCGGCCAGGCAGGCGGGCAGTGCAAATCGCCGATCCGACCCTCAGACCATCGGCCGGTCGAGGGCGTGACGACCGGGTTGAAACCCGGGCCACGGTTCAGGGCCGTTTTTTGCAGCAAGGCTGACATGGCAGGCATTCTGATCATTGCGCACGCCCCTCTCGCAACGGCGCTCAGGGACTGTATCGCACACGTGTACGGGGGCTTACCGGCCCGCATCGGCGTCATCGACGTCTCGCCGGACTGCGATCCTGTGGAGGTCGTGGCGTTCGCGCACTCCGAGATCGAGCGGCTCAGGGAGGAGAACGGCGCCCTGGTGTTGACCGATATGTTCGGCGCGACGCCTTCCAATATCGCCGCGCGGCTTGCCTCGCTACCCGAGGTGCGCGTGCTGGCCGGCGTGAATCTGCCCATGTTGCTGCGCGCGGTCTGCTATCGCGCCACGCCGCTCGACACGCTGGTCGACAAGGCGCTGTCCGGAGCGACCAAAGGCGTCCAGGCGATCGTCCCGGGTGCGCCCGCGCCAGTGTGCGCGCCTCCGGTAATGGGCGATTGCGTGCCCGCCATGCTGCCGGAGAGCGATCTCACCCATACGCAGGGCACGACGAGCCTGTAACGGTTTCGGTTTTATCTTTCATAAACATCATTACCCGCGCTTCGGACCATTACATGCTGCAACAGGAAACGACTATCGTGAACAAGCTGGGGCTGCACGCACGCGCGTCGGCCAAGCTGACGCAACTCGCGGGTAACTTCCAGGCGGAAATCTGGATGAGCCGCAACGGGCGGCGCATCAACGCGAAAAGTATCATGGGAGTGATGATGCTGGCTGCGGGCATCGGCAGCACGGTGCTGATCGAAACCGAAGGCTCAGACGAAAAGGAAGCGATGGACGCACTACTGAAACTGATCGCTGATAAATTCGGCGAAGGTCAGTAACGCGGCGCGTTTACAGATTATTTGGGTCATCTCGCCGCGGTTTTCCGCGGCGTTTTTTTTAACGCGTCACAATCGACGTGCTAACAAAGCGTGTTGCGCTGCACACTGACCAGGCAGGCGCCAGTAAGCTGCGGAATTTATAATGACGTGCAAGGTCTGAGAGCATTGCAGCGGTCTACCGCGGCATCACACAACTAGAGGAGGTGCGCGTGTCGTTCACGCTGCATGGAATTCCCGTGTCACGCGGTATCGCCATCGGGCGGGCTTATCTGATCGCCCCGGCTGCACTCGACGTCGACCACTATTTAGTCGAACCTGCCCAGATCGAAGGCGAGGTCGAGCGCTTCCGCTCGGCCCAGCAACTTGTTCATCAGGAGCTCGATGTATTGCGCAACGATCTCGCGGCGGATGCACCGAGCGAGATGGGCGCGTTCATCAACGTTCATTCAATGATCCTGAACGATGCGATGCTCGTCCAGGAAACCATCGATCTGATCCGCACGCGCCGTTATAACGTCGAGTGGGCGCTTACCGAGCAACTCGAGCGCCTGTCGCGCCATTTTGACGACATCGAAGACGAATACCTGCGCGAGCGGAAAGCTGACATCCAGCAGGTGGTCGAACGCGTGCTGAAGGCGTTGGCGGGGGCAACGGCCGCCAGCCTCGTCGGTAACGTGCACGGCACCTGCGAGGAAATGATCGTGGTCGCGCATGATATTGCGCCGGCCGACATGATGCAGTTCAAAACGCAAACGTTTCAGGGCTTCGTCACGGATCTGGGCGGCCGCACCTCGCATACGGCGATTGTCGCGCGCAGCCTCGGCATTCCTGCTGCGGTCGGCGTGCAGCACGCCAGTGCGCTGATCCGCCAGGACGATCTGATCATCGTCGATGGCGATCATGGCATCGTGATCGTCGATCCGGCGCCGATCGTGCTCGAGGAGTATTCGTACCGGCAAAGCGAGAAGGCGCTCGAACACCGCAAGCTACAGCGTCTGAAGTTCTCGCCCACGCAGACCCTGTGCGGCACGCGCATCGAGTTGTGCGCGAACATTGAACTGCCCGACGACGCAAAAGCGGCGGTGGATGCGGGAGCAACCGGCATCGGTCTGTTCCGCACCGAGTTCCTGTTCATGAATCACAAGGACAAGCTGCCGACCGAAGAGGAGCAGTTCGCCGCCTATCGCCGCGCGGTGGAGCTGATGAACGGGCTGCCGGTCACAATCCGTACGATCGACGTTGGGGCCGACAAGCCGCTCGATTCGATGGGCGGTGGCGATGGCTATGAAACCGCCGCGAACCCGGCCTTGGGGCTGCGGGCGATCCGCTGGAGCCTGTCCGAGCCGCAGATGTTCCTCACGCAGTTGCGCGCCATCCTGCGCGCGTCGGTGTTCGGCACGGTGAAGATCCTGATTCCGATGCTTGCGCACGCGCAGGAGATCGACCAGACGCTCGATCTGATTCGCGAGGCCAAGCGTCAGCTCGACGCTGCAGGTCTCGCCTACGCTCCGAACGTGCAGGTCGGCGCGATGATCGAGATTCCGGCGGCGGCGATCGCCTTGCCGCTGTTTTTGAAGCGGCTGGATTTTCTGTCGATCGGCACGAACGATCTGATCCAGTACACGCTGGCGATCGACCGTGCGGACAACGCGGTTGCGCATCTGTACGACCCGCTGCATCCGGCGGTGCTGCATCTGATTGCCTTCACGCTGCGCGAGGCGAAGCGCGCGGGCGTGCCGGTGTCGGTGTGCGGCGAGATGGCGGGCGATCCGGCTCTGACGCGTCTATTGCTCGGCATGGGCCTCACCGAGTTTTCGATGCATCCGAGCCAGTTGCTGGTCGTGAAGCAGGAGATCCTGCGCTCGCACGTGAAGAGTCTGGAGAAGCCGGTGGCGGATGTGCTGGCTTCGTTCGAGCCGGAAGAGGTGCAGGCTGCGTTGAAGCGCGTCGCGGCTGTGTGAGGTTGTGTTCCCCGCCGCGTGTGCGTGTGCGTGCGCGTGCGGGGGAACCGCTGCTTGCCTGTCGGTTAACCCGGCGACGCACGATGCGCGTGGCCGCACACCGGGCAATCCGGCTGGCGCGCGATGCGCATCGTGTTCCACTCCATTCGCAGCGAATCGAGCATCATCAGACGGCCGACGAGCGTCGTGCCGATTCCCGCAATCACACGCAATGCTTCGGCGGCCTGCATCGCGCCGATGATCCCCACCGTCGGCGCAAAAACCCCCATCGTCGAGCAGGCTACTTCTTCGAACGGCTGGTCTTCGGGGAACACGCAGGCATAGCAGGGCGAGGCGGCATCGCGGAAGTCGAACGTGCTGATCTGCCCATCGAAACGCAGCGCCGCACCTGATACGAGCGGCACCCCATGCGCAAAGCACGCTCGATTGATGGCGTGGCGCGTCGCGAAGTTATCGGTGCAATCGAGCACGACCGTGGCGTGCGGCACAACTGCGTCGAGCCATGCATCGTCGACGCGTTGCGCGACCGCATCCACCACCACGTCGGGATTGAGCTGGGCGATCGCGTCGCGCCCGGATTCGACCTTGCTGCGGCCAACCGAAGCCGTCACGTGCAGAATCTGGCGTTGCAGGTTGGTGAGATCGACGGTGTCGGCATCTACCAGCGTCAGCTTGCCCACGCCCGCCGCGGCCAGATACATCGCCGCTGGCGAGCCCAACCCACCCGCGCCGACGACGATCGCATGTGCATCGAGAAAACGCTGTTGCGCCTCGATACCGAGTTCGTCGACAAGAATATGGCGGGAATAGCGGAGAAGTTGATCGTCGTTCATGGCGGGGCGCAGGGTGGATCGCGCGGTGGCGGCAGACAGGCCGGCCGTCTGCAAGATCAGGCATTGCCTGTTGCGCGAGTATTCGTTCTGTTGATTCTAATCGCGCTAGAGAAAAGGGTCTTCGTAGCGTGTCGCGCTGCGAAGACCCTTAGGTGAGACTTGCTGCTTAGTTGGCTTGCGATGCCGGAGCCGGCGCCGAAGCCGGCGTGGTGGCCGATGCACCCATGCCCGGAACCGGGTTGGTAGGCTTGACTGCAACCGGCGCCGAAGCCGATTGCTCCGGCTTGTTCTGCGCGAGACGCCGCTCGGAGAGCGACTTCGATTCCTGCACCGGCTTGCCTTCCAGCTTGTTCAGGCCTTGTTGCAGCATGAAGTCGTCGGCCGAACCGAACTCGACCGGCTTACGGTCGCGATCCTTCTGGCGTTGTTCCGGCGTCTTCTTGTCGTTCTGCTCTTCAAGTGCCCGCAACTGGTCCATGCGGTCCTGCTCGCGCTGTTCCTGTTCCTTCTTCTCGTCCGGATCCTGCGTGTTCGCGAGGTGGTTCGAATAGTCCACTTCGCGCGTTACGAGTGCGTCGTCCGGATCGCCGTCCACGTACTGATCAACCGCAACGTCAGGGCGAATCCCCTTGTTCTGGATCGAACGGCCGCTCGGCGTGTAGTAGTACGCCGTGGTCAGGCGCAGCGCAGTGTCGGCGGTCATCGGACGCACCGTTTGCACTGAACCCTTGCCAAAGGTTGTCTTGCCGACGATCAGCGCGCGATGCTGATCCTGCAGCGCACCGGCAACGATTTCCGACGCCGACGCCGAGTAGGCGTTGGTCAGCACGATCATCGGTACGGTCTTGAAGATCGGCGCTTCGTCCTTCAGCGGATCGCTGTCAAACGACGGCAGGCGGTAGTTGTCGTAGGTGTCGCGGTAGACCTGCTTCGAATCCGGGATCTGGCCGTTGGTCGATACCACCACCGAATCCGGCGGCAGGAAGGCGCCGGCAACACCGACCGCGCTTTGCAGCAGACCGCCGCCGTTGTTGCGCAGATCGAGGACAAGGCCCTTCAGATTCGGCTGCTGGCGTGCGATTTCCTGAAGTTTTTCGGCCAGATCAGGCGTGGTGCGTTCCTGGAAGCTGGTGATGCGGATGTACGCATAACCCGGCGCCAGGATCTTCATCTTCACGCTCTGCACCTTGATGATGGCGCGCGTGACCGTGAGCGGGAACGTGCGGTCATCGGTCTTGCGGAAGATCGTGAGCGTAACCTTGGTGCCCGGGTCGCCGCGCATCTGCTTGACGGCCTGGTCAAGCGTCATGCCGCGTACCGGCTTGTCGTTGATGCGCGTGATCAGGTCGCCCGGACGGATACCGGCACGAAATGCCGGTGTGTCTTCGATCGGCGAGATAACTTTGATCAGGCCGTCTTCCGCCGAAATTTCAATGCCGAGGCCGGCAAAGCGGCCTTTGGTCTGTTCCTGCAGTTCTTCGTAATCGGTCTTGTCGAGATACGACGAGTGCGGGTCGAGGCTCGACACCA